>JBOHME010000128.1:0-10692 GCA_050729795.1 Allostellaceae bacterium
ACCATCGGCCCGTTGAGCGACGATCCCATCGTCAAGCTGCCCGCCGCGACCGCCTGACACTGCCGGCCAACCCCGCCGGCGAGCGCGATGCCATGCCGCTCTTACACCACGCCATGGGACACGATCCGCCGGCCCGGCTGCCGTCGTCGGGTATTTGAGTTCCGCTGGATGATCGTGATACGTGCTGGGAGCGCCGCAAGGTGGCTCCGGGTGCCTCTGCGCGCCGCCGCTCGCGTGGGGTCGGATGCAGTTTGTGCCCGACGAGCTTCGCCGAGGACCGCGTGTTCGGGCAGTGCAAACCCTCATCGTGCGAAAGCGGGGGCAACCGCGCGACGTCGTGGCACGCTGCACCGGGCCGGGCTGAAGCAACCCTCGGGGTTTTTGGCGCATCTCCGATCCACCAGGTTTGCAACCGCGGTGACTCCGCTCTAAGCTCCGGCGGGGGCGCCATTTTTTTGCGGGCACCTCTGTTTGGCGGGACGGCAAATGAGGCGACGCGGGGCGAGGCTGGCGCTCATCGCCGCGTGGCTTGGCGTGATCGCGCTCGGCCTCGATGCGATCGTGCCGGTCCATCTCGCCTTTGATCTCGCCGAGCGTGTCGCCGCCGTTACGCACCAAGCCGGTGCGGTCGCCGCCGAGCGCGGTTTCAGCTGGCGGCTTCTGGCGCTGTTGAGCGGCCACCGCGCCGGGGATGATTCTCCCGACCATGGCGGCAAGCACCACCGTGTGGATTGCGCGGTGTGCAGCTCGCTCGGCACCCTTGCCGGCTTCGCGCCGACGCCGGTATTGCCCTTTGTGGCGCCGCTCGCGGTTGCGGCAGCACCGCCACGCCTGCTGATCGCGCGCGCGCCGCACCAGGTGGCGGCCGCTGCTTACCGATCGCGCGCTCCCCCGATCGCATAAGCCGGCCCGACCACACAGCCCTGCGCCGGAGCCCGATGCGGGACCGGCGATCCGCGATTTTGGGAGCACGATCATGCACCGTGTCTGTCGCCGCGGCCTCGTCGCCGCGGCTGTGGCGGCGCTCTTGCCTGGCGCCGAAGCATCGGCGCACGGCTTTGCCGGAGACCGCTTTTTTCCGGCGACGATCCTGACCGACGACCCGTTTGTCGCCGACGAAGCCTCATTGCCGACGGTCACCCTCGACCCGACGCAGAGCGACGGTTCGCGCGAACTCGACATCGGCAGCGATCTGTCGATGCTCATCACTCCCAAATGGGACTTCACCCTGTCCGATCAGTGGGAGCACCTGAAGACGCCGGGCATGCCGGCCGCAACCGGGTTTGGCGCCCTCACCACCGGAACGCAATACCAGCTGTTCATCAACCCCGAGCACGAGGCGATGGCTCTCGCAGCTCTCGATGTGACCTGGGGAAATACCGGGCGGCTGGCCGTGGGCGCACCTGCCTTTACCACGATCTCGCCGACCTTCGACTTTGGCAAAGGCTTTGGCGACCTGCCCGACTCGCTACCTTGGCTGCGCCCCTTCGCACTGACCGGCAATCTGAGCCTCAACTTTCCGACTGAGGCGGAAACCGGCGGCATACCCAACCCGAACAGCGTCTTTTACGGCTTCGCGATCGAATACAGCATCCCCTATCTCCAGAGCGAGGTTAAAAACATCGGTCTCGGACCACCCTTCAACCGCATGATCCCGCTGGTCGAATTCGCGCTGACCTCGCCGTTCAACCGCGGCTACAGCGGTACCACCACCGGCACGGTGCAGCCCGGGGTGATCTGGGCCGGGCAGTATTTCCAGGTCGGCGCCGAGATGATCATCCCGACCAACCGCCTTTCGGGGCACGGCATTGGTGGTGTCGTCCAGCTGCATTTTTATCTCGATGATCTGTTTCCGAACAGCATCGGCCGGCCGATCTCCCAATGGTGACCGAGCGAATGATCGTGGCAGCCGCGGTCCTCGCCGCCGCCGTCACTCTCGGGGCTGCCGCCGCGCAGGCCCACGCCTTTCTCGACCATTCGAGCCCGGCGGTCGGCAGCTCTGTGCCGCGCGCCCCCGCTTCCGTGACGATGTGGTTCACCCAGCAGCTCGAGCCGGCATTCACCACGGCGACGGTGACCGACAAATCGGGCAATCGCGTCGACAGCGGCGCCGCCCGGGTCGACTCGAAAGATCCGACCGAGCTCGAGGTGCCGCTGAAACCGTTGGCGCCCGGCACCTACACCGTCACGTGGCACGCCCTTTCGGTCGACACCCACACGACGCAGGGCCACTTCACCTTTCAGGTTGGTGGCGGATGACCGTCCATCCCGACACTCCGGCCCTTCCGCCGGACCCGCGCAACTGATGGAAGACGCGCTGGCGGCGCTGCGCGCGCTCCACTATGCGGCGACGATCTCGCTCGCCGGCATATTCGTGTTCCGCTGTCTGGTCGCGACGGAGCCGGCGGTGCTGCGGTTCGAGCGGCGGCTCTGGCTCCTCGCCTGGGGCAGCCTCGTCCTAGCTCTGCTGTCGGCGGCGGGGTGGCTGCTGGTGCTGGCGGCGAAGCTCGGCAGCCTGCCGCTGACCGCGGTGCTGCCGCAAGGGGTCGTCACGGTCGTGCTGACCCAGACCCGTTTCGGCCAGATTTGGCTCGCCCGCTTCGCCATCGTCGTGCTGTTGGGCTTGGGTCTCCTCGCCCGACGACACTGGCAGGCACCGCTGCCGCGCTGGGCCGGACTGGCGCTCGCAGCGGCACTGCTCGGCAGCCTCGCCTGGTCGGGACATGGCGGGGCGACCCCCGGCCGGCCCGGCGAATTGCACCTCGCCGCCGACATCATCCACCTGCTGGCTGCCGGCGCCTGGCTCGGCACGCTGGTGCCGCTGGCGCTGTTCCTGGCAGACCTGCCGCGGCCAGCCGGCACAGCCGACAGCGCAGCCGCCCGCCGGACGATCAGACGCTTTTCGCTGTTGGCCGGGAGCAGCGCCGGCATCCTCTTTGCCGCGGGCCTCGTCAACACCTGGTTTCTCGCCGGCAGCGTCCCGGCGCTGATCGGGACTTTCTATGGCCGCCTCCTGCTGGCCAAGATCGCGATCTTCGCAACGATGGTCGTGATCGGCGCGGTCAACCTGTTGCGCATGGCGCCGCGACTCGCCGGCTCTGCAGGGGGCGGCGCTGCAGGCGGTGTCCTCCCGCATCTGGCGATGGCGGCGATCGACCATCTGCGCCGCAACGCCATAATCGAGGCCGCGCTGGGCCTCGGCGTCCTCGGCATCGTCGGCCTGCTCGGCATCCTGCCGCCGGGGCTGCACACCGAGCCCGGCTGGCCATTGCCGTTTCGCCTCGATCTGGGCGCGCTCGCGGGCCGCTCGCAGACGGCGCTGGGGATCCTTGCGCTGCTCGCTGCTGCCAGCCTCGTCGCCGCAGTCGCCACCGCTGCCGCTGGACGTTATCCCCGCACGATGCTGGCCGGCGCCGGTTTCGCTCTGTTCCTCGCCCTGATCTGGATCACGGTGCGACCGGTCGTCGAACCCGCCTATCCGACCAGCTTCGATGCTCCGGCCGAGCCCTACAGCGCCACCTCGGTCGCGCACGGTGCGCGGCTCTACACCGCCAACTGCGCGCTGTGCCACGGCGCTGACGGCCGTGGCGACGGCCCAGCTGCTGCCGGGCTGACGGTGCGTCCGGCCGATCTGACCGCACCACACCTGTTCGCGCACAGCCCGGGCGATCTCTTCTGGTGGGTCGGTCACGGCCGGGGTCACGGAGTCATGCCCGGCTTTGCCTCGGTCATGAACCCGGCCCAACGCTGGGATGTGGTCAATTTCGTACGGGCTCGCGCCGCCGGTGTGCTGTCGGATCGGCTCGGATCATCGGTCTCAGCCACCGCCACCGCACCGATCCCCGATTTCGCTTTTGAAGCCGCGGGCGCACAGCAGACCTTGCGCCGCGTGCTGCAGCGCGGACCAGTGCTTCTCGTCTTGTTCACCGGGTCGCCCGAGCCGGCGCAGCTCACCCGGCTCGGCACCCTGCACGGCGCGGCCGGCCACCGGCTGACGATCATCGCCGTCGCTCTCGACGGCACGGCGATCGCGAGCGAGACCGCAGCAACCTCACCGCTCGTCGGGGTTTCCACTGCGGTGCGGACGAGCCTCGCGCTGTTCGCCGCACCTTCGGGCGGCGGCGCGACGCTGCTCTTGCTCGACCGGGCCGGCTATCCGCGCGCCCGCTGGACCGGCGATGGACCCGACGCCGCAGCGCTCGCGGCCGCGGTCGCCGAAGTCGGCCGCTTTCCGGCGGCACCCCCGAGCCATGCGGGCCATGGTCACTAACCGCAGGCGGCAGCCCCGCCGTGCCGGCTATTCTCCAGTCGTCAGCCGCGCCAGCATCAGCGCCGCAGCTCCGGCCTCGGCCGCGCGTTTCGAGCCCGCGCTCGCCGTTTCCGCCTCGCGGCCCGCCACCCGCACCGCTATCGTAAAGCGCGGCGCATGGTCGGGACCGGTGGTGGCGACGAGCTCGTATACCGGCAGCGGGCGGCCGCGCGCCTGCGCCCATTCCTGCAGCGCGGTTTTTGGGTCACGCGGTGGTGTGGGGGTCTCGTCGATCAGCGGCTGCCACAGCCGGCGCACAAACCCGGCTGCGGCGGCAAAGCCGGCGTCGAGATAGATCGCGGCGATCACCGCCTCGCAGGCATCGGCGAGGATGCCAGGATTGGTCGCGGCACCGGCAGTCGCCTCGGAGCGCGACAAGACCAGGTGGCGGCCAAGATCGAGCCCATCGGCCACGCGAGCCAGCGTCTCGCGGCGCACCAGCTGCGCCAAACGGCGGGTCAGCAGTCCCTCCGGCTCGTCGGCGAAGCGATGCCACAACAGATCGGCGACGACGAGACCCAGCACCCGGTCGCCGAGAAATTCGAGCCGATCGTATCCGCGTCGCGGCGGATTTCGGGAATCGCGGCGCGGCCGCACCCCCGCAAGTGCGCTCGGGTGAGTGAGCGCTTCGCTGAGCAGTTCCGGCCGAGCGAAGTCGTGGCCAAGCCGTTCGACGAAATCGCTCAGATCGGCTTTGCTGCCGGATTTGCGATGCTCAGTCGATCCCGGTGAACAACCGGTCATAGCGAATTGCGAACGGCCATTTCCATACTTCCCAGATGCGGGCTGACCCGTTCGTCGAGAAAAAGATGAATTGCGCCTTGCCGACCAGGTTTTGCGCCGGGACGTACCCGACTGCGGACAATACTCGACTATCCTCCGAATTGTCGCGATTGTCACCCATCATGAAATAGTCACCCGGCGGCACGTGATAAACTTGAGTGTTGTCGAGCGGCCCGTTGTTGCCGATCTTGATGATCCGGTGATCCCGTCCGTTCGGCAGCATCTCGATATATTGCTGCATCGGGATGACCGTGCCATCGCCTTCCTGGTAGAGATAATCTTCGATGCGCTTGCGATGGACTTCCGTATTGTTGATGTAAAGCTCACCTTCTTTCATCTGAATGGTATCGCCGGGCAGGCCGATGACCCGTTTGATGTAGTCTATCGACCTGTCGGTCGGCAGTTTGAAAACGACGACATCGCCGCGTTCCGGCGGGTGAAAGAAGATTCGACCGGAAAAAAGCGGCAATCCGAACGGCAACGAGAACCGGCTATAGCCATAGGAAAATTTCGAGACAAATAAATAATCACCAACCAATAATGTCGGGATCATCGATCCGGATGGAATATTGAACGGCTCATAGGCCACCGTCCGCACCACCAGCGCGATTAGAATCGCATAAATGACGGTCTTTATCGTATCGACAACACCACTGCGGGAAGTTTTTTTGGTAATCACTTTGCGCGCAGAATTGGATTTCATGACGTGCCTGGACGAGCCCGACGGGTCGCCGATCAAGCCAAGCGCACCGCGCGAAGTCAAGTGCGCTGGTCCTCGCGCGCCGGCGAGAATTCGCCCTTCAGCCCGCCGCCGGGAGCCTGGGCGCACCCGGAACGCTGGGCGCACCCGGAACGCTGGGCACCGAGGGGACAGCGGTGATGATCACCACCGCCTGGGCGAGCGGCGGCTCGTCGGTCAGGGTCAGGTCGAGTCGAGCCGCCATGCCTTCCGGGACCAGCGTTTCGAGGCGGCGCAAGGCACCCCCGCTCAGCCGTAGCGTCGGCCGCCCCGAAGGCAGGTTGACGACGCCCAGATCGCGCCAGAACACGCCGCCTCGGAACCCGGTGCCGAGCGCCTTGGAACAAGCCTCCTTTGCGGCAAATCGGCGCGCGTAGCCAGCCGCGCGGTCGGCCCGCCGATCGCAACGCTGGCGCTCGAGGTCGGTAAAGATACGGTCGAGAAAGCGGTCGCCAAAGCGATCAATCGCGCGCTCGATGCGGCGGATGTCGATCAGATCGCTGCCGAGCCCGAGGATCATCACCCGCTCTCGCGCGCGACTGCCTGGATCCGTCGCATCACCGCCCACTCCGGCCGGCGGCGCGGACGCAACATCGCCGGCTTCACCCGCGCGCCCGCTCGACCGAGTTGATAACCGGGTTGGCGCGCAAGGCCGCGACGATCGTCGTCAGGTGTTTGACGTCGGCGACCTCGATATCCAGCATGATCTCGAAAAAATCTGACGAGCGGTTGGTGATCTTCAGATTGCTGATGTTCCCGCCCTGCTTGCCGATCACCGTCGTCAGGCTGCCGAGATTGCCGGGCTCGTTGGCAATCATGACATTGAGCCGGCCCACATGAATCGCGTCCGCTTCGCTGCTGCTCCAGGCGACATCGAGCCAGCGCTCCGGCGTGTCGGCGAAATTTTCGAGGGTCTCGCAATCGATCGTGTGGATCGTGACCCCCTTACCGGTGGTCACGATGCCGACGATCCGGTCGCCGGGCAGCGGATGGCAGCAGCCGGCGAAATGCAATGCCATTCCCGGGATCAGCCCACGGATCGCCACCGCAGTGTCGTGTTGCCCGAATTTGCGCCGGGCGCGAGCCAGCGAGACAACCTTGGCCTTGGCGTCGTGCTGCGGCGGGAACGCGGCATTGATCACCGCGCGTCCGGTGACGAGCCCCTGTCCGACCGCGACATAGAGATCCTCGACACTCGGACAGTCGAAGGTCTTCAGCACCGCTTCGAGCGGCCGTTCGTTGAACTCTCGGCCCTCCTGGCGAAACGCCTTTTGCACGATCGCCTTGCCGAGATCGAGATATTGCGCGCGCTGCTGGGTGCGGATAAACCGGCGAATCCGGGCCCGCGCCTTGCCGGTGACGACAAACCGCTCCCAGGTCGGCGATGGGCGCTGCGCCTTCGAGGTGACAATCTCGACCTGGTCGCCATTGCCGAGTTGGCTGCGCAGCGGCACCAGCCGGCCGTTGATCTTGGCGCCGACACAGGTGTCGCCGATCTCCGAATGTACCGCATAGGCAAAATCGACGGCGGTGGCCCCGCGCGGCAGGGCGATCAGATCGCCCTTTGGCGTGAAGGCGAACACCTGGTCCTGAAACATCTCGAGCTTGGTGTGCTCGAGGAACTCCTCCGGCCCCGAGGCGTGGTCGAGGATGTCCAGCAGCTCGCGCAGCCAGCGATATTGCGGACCTTCGGTCTTGCCCGCATCCTGCTTGTAGCTCCAATGCGCGGCGACGCCAAACTCGGCCACCTCGTGCATCTCGCGGGTACAGATCTGGGTCTCGATGCGCTGCTGCTCGGGACCGATGATGCCGGTGTGCAGCGAGCGGTAATTGTTCGGTTTCGGGGTCGAGATATAGTCCTTGAAGCGTCCCGGAATGACGTGATAGGCCGAGTGGATGGTGCCGAGCGCATGATAGCAATCGGCGATATTGTCGACCAATACGCGAAACGCCATGACATCCGAAAGCTGCTCGAAGGCGATGTTCTTGCGCTGCATCTTGCGCCAGATCGAATAGGGCGATTTCTCGCGGCCGCTGGCCGTCGTCCCGGCAAGCCCGCCATCCTCGAGCTGGCGCTGCAGCTCGGCCTCGATCCGCGGCACCACCGCAGCCCCTTTGTCGCGCAGGAAATCGAGCCGGGCGATGATGCTGCCGCGCGCCTCGGGATAGAGCTCGGCAAACGCCAGGTCCTCGAGCTCGTCCTTCATCCGGTGCATGCCGAGCCGCTCGGCCAGCGGCGCATAGATATCCATCGTCTCGCGGGCGATGCGGCGCCGCTTCTCATCGCTCTTGATGAAATGCAGGGTCTGCATATTGTGCAGCCGGTCGGCAAGCTTGACGAGGAGCACGCGGATATCCGCCGACATCGCCAGCACCAGCTTGCGGAAATTCTCCGCCTGTTTGTGCTGGTCGGACTGCAGCTCGATCCGCGACAATTTGGTCACGCCATCGACAAGACGGGCGATTTCCGGACCAAACACGCGGTCGATATCGTCGAGCGTGGCAACCGTATCCTCGACCGTGTCATGCAACAGTCCGGTTACGATCGAGGCACTGTCGAGCTTCATCCGCGCGAGGAGGCCGGCGACCTCGACCGGGTGCGAAAAATACGGATCGCCCGAAGCGCGCAGCTGGGCGCCGTGCGCTTTCATCGAATAGACATAGGCGCGGTTGAGCGCATCCTCATCGGCATTCGGGTCGTAGGAACGGACCAGCTCGACCAGCTCGAATTGCCGCATCATGACCGGCGCCCCGCCGTTACGCCGATCGGCGACGCCACGCCCGGCGGGCTGATGCAGAGCGGGCTGGTGCAGAGCGGGCTGGTGCAGGGCGGGTTCGCTCATGGTTCCGGCGGTCTCCCATGGCGCGCTGCCCGTCTTCAGGGCTCCTCGTCTTCTTCGCCCTCGGGGTGGCCAGCCGACGGATCATCCGGCATCAGCCGGCCGGCGAGATCGTCCTCGTCCACCTCGATATCTTCAACCACGTCAACGTCTTCCCCAGCGGTGATGTCCTCCTGTGCAGCGACGGCGGCCAGATCTTCGGCGAGACCATCGTCGGCAAGCCCGTCGACGGCGGCCAGATCCTCGGCAGCCAGATCCTCGGCGGCCAGATCCTCGGCAGCCAGATCCTCGGCAGCCAGATCCTCGGCAGCCAGATCCTCGGCAGCCAGATCCTCGGCAGCCAGATCCTCGGCAGCCAGATCCTCGGCGAGCCCATCGTCGTCAGCAGCGAATGCCGCATCGGCCGCAGCCCCGCCGCGGGTCGTGATCGGGTCTTCGCCATCGGCCTCGTCGAAGTCGAGCGCGTCGCCGTCACCATCCTCGTCGAGCAGCGCCGGGCTCGTCGTGCCAACCGCAAACATGCTCGGGTCGATCTCGAGCTCGTGCGTCTCCTCGGGCTCGTCGAGCTCAACCTGCTTCTGCATGCCGCGCACCAGCGACTCTTTCAGTTGCGGCAAACCGACCGTCTCGTCGGCGATCTCACGCAAGGCCACAACCGGGTTCTTGTCGTCGTCGCGGTCGATCGACAGTGGCACTCCGGAAGAAATCTCGCGCGCTCGCTGGGCGGCGAGCAGCACCAGCTCAAACCGGTTGGGAACCTTGAGCACGCAATCTTCGACGGTTACACGCGCCATCGCCGGCCTCGCCCCTGAGCTTCAAACTCGTGAGTATATGGGTCGCTCAAGGGTGCAGCAACAGCACACCCCGGCGGCGCCGGAGCGCCCGGGTGTCGCGGGCTACCACGGTCCGAGCAGCGCTTCCCGGGTCACCGTCACGCTGCCCGCGGCGCCGAGCCGTACCAGATTGACAGTCCGCGCCAGCTCCGGCGAGCCCGAATAATAGGCCGGGACAGTGCCGTCGCCGACTTGCATCGGCCGGTCCCAATGACCCAGCGCCAGATAATCGGCGCCGGTCGCAGCAATTTCCTCGTCACCGAACACCCAGGACGGGCGCAGCGGATCGGCCCGGGTCGCCGGCGGCTCGTAATGGCCGTGCCCGACTGCGATCTGCCAGCGAGTCGATCGCGGCCGCGGTCCGCGCAGTGGCGCCATATCGAAATAATCGCGGTGCGCGTGGCCCCAGATTTCGAGATCGTGCTCGGCGAACGCCACCGCTTCCTCATGGGTCACACCGAGAATTGCGAGGTTCGGGATCCGCGCAAACGCGCCGCGAAGATAGACCGAATCCGCCACCGCCGGATCGTGGTTGCCGGGCAGGATCACCACCGGCATCTCGGCCTCGGCCAGCAGCCGCCCGGCGCGCTCGATCACCGCCGCACCGAGCTGGTTGCTGTCGAAGGTGTCGCCGGCGAGCACGAGGATATCCGCCTGCAGCGCCCGCGCGCTCACCAGCACCTCGCGCAGCCCCGCCGCGCCGTCACCGTCCCGGGCATTGCGGTCATCATCGACATGAATGTCGGAGCTATGGACGAGCCGCACCCCGTGTGGGCCTGCCGGCATGATCGCTCACGCCCGCTCGAAATCGGTGCGCTCGGTGACCGGCAGACCCTGCAGATGGCGGCGCAGGCAGTCGAGACCGAGCTCGGCGGCACCAAGACGCACCCACTCGCGCCCGCCATAGATCCGCGCCCGGCGCGATGCGACGCCTTCGGGTGACGCGATTGCGAGATGGATGCTTCCGCCAAAATCGATGCGGTCGGGACCGTCATCGACCTCGATCAGCACTGCGAGCCCATGGCTCGCACCGGTCGCGCGCCGCGCTGCGGCAGCCACCGCCTCGGCCGTCTCGCGGCTCGCCTCGCCCGCGATCGCCGCGTCGTCGAGCCCGAGCGCGGCGGCAATCTCGGCGGGGTCGCGAGCGACAATGCCGCGGCGAAACACCCGCTCGGCCCCGGGCAACGG
>JBOHME010000129.1:0-10631 GCA_050729795.1 Allostellaceae bacterium
TCCCATTGCTGCTCCTGGTGCGGCGCACCCGCGACGAGGCACGGCGGAGAGCGCCGGCTGGCGTCGGAAGGTTGCAGACCGAACGCGCCGGCTGATCGCGGCCCGGGTGGCCGCGCGCCGGCTGATCGCGGCCCGGGTGGCCACGCGCCCGGGTGGCCGCGCGCCCGGTGTGATCATGGCACGAGCCATCGAATTCCGTTCTACCAGCCGCGCGATCAGAACGAACGGCCCCGCGTGCAATTTCCGTATCATAGCTTATTATCACCGAGGGGTAGTTCTTTAGTGCTCCGGCAGCCAGGTGAAACTCGCCAGATGAAAACCGAGCGCAGCTTCGGCTATCTCGTTCATGATGTCGCCCGCCTGTTTGAGCGGCGTTTCAACCAGCAGGCGTTGCTGTTCCTCGGCCTGACCCGATCGCAGTGCCGCGTCCTTGGCTATCTCGCCCGGCATGAAGGCCTCCACCAGGCCGGGCTCGCCGATCTTCTCGAAATCAAGCCGATGACGCTCGTTCGGCAGATCGACCGGATGGAGGAGGCTGGCTGGATCGAGCGTCGCCTCGACCCGGGCGATCGTCGTGCCCGCCGCCTGTTCCTGACCGAGAAGGCGCGGCCGATCCTCCTCCGCATTCTCGAGCTATCGGCAGAGGTGCGGCGCGAGGCGTTCGCCAATCTGTCGGAGGATGAGGGGCGGCTCCTCGTCGAGCTGTTGCGCCGGGTTCACGGCAACCTCGCCGAAACGGCGGCGCCGCCCCCGCCGGAACCGCATGAGCAGGGCAGCCCGCGCAGGGTCCGCCGCCGTGTGCCAGCGGTGGCCGACCTGACACCGGTCGGGGGCCAGCAATGACGACTTCAGCCGACGATGAAGCGGCTGCGCCACTAGGCGCGCTGCGCGCCACCGTCGAGGGACGGCCGGCGATCGGCCGCCGGCGGCGGTCCTGGCGGCAGCGGCTGCGGCTGCCGTTGATGCTGTTCGGCCCGGTCATCGTGCTGATCGCGGGTGGCTGGTGGTATCTGACGACCGGGCAATATGTGTCGACCGACGATGCCTATGTCGATGCGGCACGGGTCTCGATCAGCAATGAGGTGTCGGGCCGCGTCGCGACGGTCGATGTGCACGACAACGAGCAGGTGAAGGCCGGCCAGGTGCTGTTCACGGTCGATCAGCGCCCGTTCCGCATCGCCGTCGAGGAAGCCAAGGCCCAGCTGGCTGCGGTCAAGCTTCAGATCGAGGCGATGCGGGCCACCTATCAGGAGAAGAAGGCCGATGCCGCGGCGACCGAGGCGACGCTGACGTATCAAGAGCGCGAGCTGCAGCGCCAGCAGCGGCTCTTGGCCACCGGCACCGCCTCGCAGTCGCAATACGACCAGACCAACCACGCCTACAAGATCGCCCGCGAGCAGCTCGCCTCGAAAGACGAGGATGTCGCCAGCACGCTGGCCAGCCTCGGCGGCGATCCCAATCTGCCGGTCGACCAGCACCCGATGGTCCAGCATGCCCAGGCGGCACTCGATCGCGCCGAGCTGAACCTGTCCTATACCGCGGTGCGCGCGCCCGAGGAGGGCATCGTCACCAAGGTCGATCAGCTCCAGGTCGGCGACTGGGTGCAGGGGGTGGATACCGGCTCGATGCCGACGACACTGTTTTCGCTGGTCTCGGCCAAGCGCATCTGGGTGACCGCCAATTTCAAGGAAACCGAGCTCACCCACATGCATCCGGGACAGGATGCCACGATCGAAATCGACACCTACCCCGATGTCGTGTTCCACGCCAAGGTTCAGAGCCTGAGCCCGGGGACCGGGTTGACCTTTTCGCTGTTGCCGGCCGAAAACGCGACCGGCAACTGGGTCAAGGTGGTCCAACGGCTGCCGGTGCGGCTCAGCTTCGACAAGCTCGATCCGCGCTATCGGCTCGCCGCCGGGCTCAGCGCCGATGTCGACGTCGATACCGGGTATCACCGGCCGATGCTGGAACGGGTCAAGCGGCTGTTTGGCTGGGTCGATGATCGGACCGCTCAGACGGCGGCGCGGTGAACTCTAGCGCCGCCGCCCCGGTGCCAAACCGGGGTTGGATCACCGTCTCGATCATGCTGGCGACCTTCATGCAGGGGGTCGACACCACAATCGCCAATGTCGCGCTGCCGCACATGCAGGGCGGCCTGTCGGCTTCGCAGGACCAGATCGCCTGGGTGGTGACTTCCTACATCGTCGCCGCCGCGATCATGACACCGCTGACCGGATGGCTGGCCGGGCGGTTCGGCATCAAATATGTGTTTCTGATCTCGGTTGCCGGCTTCACCCTGGCCTCGGCGCTGTGCGGTCTCTCGCAGAGCCTCGCGCAGCTGGTGATCTTTCGCCTGTTGCAGGGCATCTGCGGGGCGGCATTGGTGCCGCTGTCGCAAGCTGTGCTGCTGCAGATCAATCCGCCGCATCGCCACGGCGAGGCGATGGCGATCTGGGGCATGGGGGTGATCCTCGGCCCGATCATCGGCCCGGCGCTGGGCGGCTGGCTGACCGAGGATTACAGCTGGCGCTGGGTCTTCTACATCAACCTGCCGGTCGGGATCCTCGCCGCCGGCGGGATCATGATCTTTATCCGCGAGACCCGCCGCGCCCAGCGCGAGGGGTTCGATTTCTTCGGCTTTGTCACGCTGAGCCTGGCGATCGGCGCATTGCAGATGCTGCTCGACCGCGGCGAGCTCAAGGACTGGTACGGCTCGGCCGAGATTTGGATCGAGACGATCATTGCCGGGCTGTGCCTCTATCTGTTCATCGTCCATACCGCGACCGCCACCCAACGCTCGTTTCTCAACCGCGAACTGCTGAAGGACGCCAATTGCGTCGCCGGCACGCTGATCATGTTCCTGGTCGGGATTCCGCTCTATGGCACGATGACGCTGCTGCCGACAATGCTGCAGGATCTGATGAACTACCCGGTCTTCACCACCGGGCTGGTGACGGCACCCCGCGGGGTCGGCACGATGATCGCGATGATCCTCGTCGCGCGCATCGTCAACCGGGTCGATACCCGGCTGATCATTTTTGTCGGGCTCGTGGTCACCGCGGTATCGATGTGGCAGATGACCGGGTTCTCGCTCTATATGGGGATGGGGCCGGTGATCTCGACCGGGGTCACGCAGGGCTTCGGCCTCGGCTTTGTCTTCACCCCGCTCAGCATCATCACCTTTTCGACGCTGCCGCGGCACACCCTGACCCAGGGCACGGCGATCTTCAGCCTGATGCGCAATATCGGCGGCAGCATCGGCATCTCGATCGTCGAGGCGCTGCTCGATCAGAACACCCAGGTGGTGCATTCGCGCCTGGTCGAGCAGCTGCGGCCCGACAACCCGCTGGCCCGTGCCCCGCTGCCCGGGCCGGCCTTCAGCCTGACGACGCCGGCGGGGGTCGCGGTGCTCAATGCCGAAGCGACACGCCAGGCGGCGATGGTCGCCTATCTCGACGACTTTATGCTGATGATGGTCCTTGTCATCGCCGCGATACCGCTTTTGCTGCTGCTGCGCCGACCGCCCGACATCCCCGGCGGTGCGGCCCTCGCCACGCTCGATTAGCCGAGTGTCGTGATGATCTGGCGGAAGGCCGCCTCGGGGAACGCCTTCAGGGTTTTGGTCCGCAGTGTTCCCAGCATGCCGAGCAGCACGGTGAACCGCGCGGCGACCGCGTCGTCCGGCGCCTCATAGATCGCGATCAGGTCATAATCCCCCATCGTCATATAGAGACCCTTGAACTCGCCGCCCATTTCAACAAGCGCCTTTTTGGCGGTATCGATCCGACGCGGTGAATCCTTGACCTTTTGCGCACCCTGATCGGTCCAGTTCGCGAGCATGATGTATGTCGGCACGGCGCACCTCCCCGCTTGGCTCTGCTCGGCGAGGCCGGTCGCCATCGCCGGGTCTTCTCGATCGGGCGCAATATAGCATCGCTTGCGCAACCAGCATGAAAGGCGGTTCGATGGCGCCCCCGCTCCGCTGTTGGCCGTTGGCTCGCGTCTCCACGCTCGGGCCGGGGCTCGCGCTCAAATCGGGGCTCGCGCTCGGATTGGCGCTCGGGCTCGGATTGGCGCTCGTGCTGCTGGCCGGGTGCGCGGCGGCAGCGGGGCGCTCGGCGGTGCACTGGCAGGTGGTGCTCGCCGCCGGCGACAATGCCGAGCCGGTGTTCGACGACGCCACTCGAGCCCTCGCCCGCCGTCTCGTCGCCGCGGGCGTGCCCGCCGCCGACATCCACCGGCTGAGCGCCAGCCGCAGCGAGCTTCATGGCGGTGTCGAGCCGGCCACGGCGGCTGGCCTGCTGCGCCAGATCGCCCGGCTGCCGGCGCGGCCCGGGGATCGCTGCCTTGTCTTCCTGACCTCGCATGGCGAGCGCGGCGAGGGGTTGTGGCTGGCGCGCTCGGCTCGGGCATTGCATCCCGACGAGCTGGCGCAGGCATTGTCGCAAGGCTGCGCCGCGGTGCCGACCGTGGTCATCGTCTCCGGCTGCTACACCGGGAGCTTTGCCGCCGCCGCCGCAATGCGACGGCCCAACCGCATCATCCTGACCGCGGCGCGGGCCGACCGGCCGTCCTTTGGCTGCCAGACCGGCCGCATCTACACCTTTTTTGACGAGTGCCTGCTGGCGGCGCTGCCCAAGGCGCCCACCTGGGTGACGGTGTTCGACGCGGCAAAAAGCTGTGTGAGCCGTCAGGAACATGTGCTGGGCATGCCCCCGTCGCTGCCGCAGGCCTATTTCGGACTGCGGGTCGCCCGGCTCCGCGTCGGGTTTTGACGCGCCTCAGCGCGATACGACGATCGGCAGTTCGCCCTGGCGCCGCGTGATCGTCACCGCGACATCCCCGCCAAATCGCTGCAGCAGCAGATCGGCGCTGCCACGGCTGCCCTGCAACCCGCGTACGTGCAGGGTATCGAGAAATTCCGGCAGGATCGGGTGGTCGAGGCGGATCTCACCCTCGGCCGCGTCAAATCTCAACCCGAGGCATGCCTGGACCAGGGCGAGCACGGTCGCGCTGGCCCAGGCCTGCGGAATGCAGGCCACCGGATAGAGCGTCGGCGCATTCAGCTTGCGCCACGGAAAGCCGCAGAACAGCTCGGGCAACCGGCGCAATTCCATGTAGCCGGCGGCGTCGAGCAGACCGGAGAAGATCCGCGCCGCCTCCGCCTTGAACCCGTAGCGGTCGAGGCCCATCGCGATCAGCGCGTTGTCGTGCGGCCACACCGAGCCGTTGTGATACGACATTGGGTTGTAGCGCGCCGCCGAGACCGCGACCGTGCGCACCCCCCAGCCTGAGAAGCAGGCGGTTCCAAGCAGCGTGTCGGCGACCTGGCGCGCCCGCTCGGGGGCGGCGATCCCGGTCAGCAGCGCATGCCCGGCATTCGAGGCCACCACCCGGCAAGGGGTTTTGTCGCCATCGAGCGCCAGCGCGTAGGTCCCCAGCTCGTCGCACCAGAATGCGGCCTCAAAGCGCTGGCGCAGCAATTCGGCTTGGCGTGCCAGCGCCACGGCGGTGTAGGGGCGTCCGAGGGCTTGTGCCAGGCCCGCGGCGTGCTGCTTGGCGGCATAGACATAGCCCTGCACTTCGCACAGCGCGATCGGGCCTTCGGCCAGCCGGCCGTCGGCGTGAAAGATCGCGTCCTGCGAATCCTTCCAGCCCTGGTTGACGAGACCGCTGCCGCCACGCCGATGATATTCGACAAAGCCGTCGCGATCCGGGTCGCCATCACCGTCACACCAGCGCAGCGCGGCTTCGACATTCGGCCACAGCGACCGCACCGTGGCGATGTCGCCGGTACGGCGGAAATACTCCCCGAGCAGCATGACGAACAGCGGGGTCGCATCGACGCTGCCGTAGTAGCGCGCAAACGGCACCTCGCCGAGCCGAGCCATCTCGCCGTTGCGCATCTCGTGCAGGATCTTCCCCGGCTCGGCATCGCGCTCGGGCACGGTTTCGGTCGCCTGGGTCGCGGCGAGAAAATTGAGCACCCCTTTGGCGATCAGCGGATCAACCCATAGCGCGAGGAGCGCGGTGATGATGCCATCGCGGCCAAAGGCCGTGCTGAACCACGGGATGCCGGCAAACGGGTAGGGCCCGTGCTCGGTGTCGGTGATCAGCATGTACAAATCGGCGACCGAGCGGCGGGACAACTCGTTGAACAGCGCGTTCGAGCTGTCGAGGCTGGTGGCCCGCCCGCTCGTCGTGCGCATCGCCCGTCGCGCGGTGCGCAGCGAGCTATAGAAGCCTCGGCCGACACTGCGCGAGCTTGTTATCTCGTCGTCACAAGCGACCTGCAGCACGGCTGCCACCGCCTCGCCCGGAGAGAGCGACAGCGCGAAGCTCGCCGCGGCCCCATCGAGCCGGGTCGGGGCCGGCTCAAAGCCGAGGCTGGTCACCCGCTCGACCCCATCGAGACCGGCATAGCGCAGCGCCACCAGCGAATCCGACCAGCGCTCGACCGACAGCCGCCCACGGCGCGGCCGCTTCTGCCCACGGACCTCGAACATGTCGGCAAAATCGGCGGCAAAGGAAAGATCGAGGCTGAGCTCGTGCCCGACCACATCGAAATTGCGCACCAGCAGCCGCTCCCAGCAGCAATTCTGCCAGATGTATTTGCGCCGGTTGACGTGGATCATTTCGGCGCGCACCGCGATCCGGCCGGCGATGACGAGGTCGGGATTGGTCAGATCGACGGTCAGCACCACGTTGTCTTCCTGCACGTTCGAGCTGAGCAGCAGGAGCGGTGTGCCGTGGAGTCGCAACTCGAGATAGGACAGATAGCGCGTGTCGCGGTGGTAGATGCCCTCGGGCGAATGGTCGGCGGCAAGGATGTCGCCGCGCGGCCCGAACACCGCGAATGTCTCACCCTGTTTCAAAATGCGCGGCCGGCGCTCTTGGAAGGGTGCCGCCTCGATCGAGAACTCGGAGGGTTCGGCCGCGGCGGCTTGCGGCATCGCGGCGCCAGCGCGGCGATAAAATTCAGCCGTCTTGCGCGGTCGCCGCGCGGACGCCCGTCGCCCCAGGTTCGGCACCCCTAGGTTCGGTGCCGGTGCCGCGCCGCGACACCTCGGCATAGAGCGCGAGATAGTCACGCGCCATCCGCTCCACCGTGAAGCGCTCGTCAAAGCGGCGGCGGATCGCCTGGCGGTCGAGCGCCCGCGCGTGTGGGATCGCCGCGACCGCCTCCTCGACGCTGTCTACGACAAACCCGGTGAGGCCGGGATCGACAATTTCCGGCACCGAGCCCCGCCGGAATGCGATCACCGGAGTGCCGTTCGCCATCGCTTCTATCATTGCCAATCCAAATGGCTCCGGCCAATCGATCGGAAACAGCAGCGCCGCCGCATCGCCGAGAAAGGCCCCTTTTTCGGCGTCCCCGATCTCGCCAATGAACTCGATCAGCGGGTCGGTGAGCAGCGGCGCAATCTGTTCCTTGTAATACTCACGATCGACGTTGTCGATCTTGGCCGCGATCACCAGCGGCATCCCGGCGCGGCGGGCAATCTCGATCGCCAGATCGGGCCGTTTTTCCGGGCTGATGCGGCCGATAAAGGCGAGATAGCCACCTCCGCCGCGGCCGGGCGCATAGAGTGCCGGCGGCAACCCGTGATGCACCGTGCCGTACCAGTTGGCCCATGGCACCGGCGCCCGCTGGGCGTCGGAGATCGACACCAGAGGCATCATCGTGAATTCGCGCAACAGCGGCGGCAGGTCCGGCAGATCGAGCCGGCCGTGCAGGGTCGTCACCGTCTTGCCCCAGCGCGGAGCGAACAGCGGGAACTGGAGAAAATCAGCGTGGAAATGGACGATGTCGAACTGCTCGACACACCGCGCCACGCGGTTCATCAGAATGAGATGGTGGAAAATCGGATCACGGCAATCCGGATCGAGGCGCAGAGCTCTGGCGCAAGGAGATTGCAGCACCGCGGCAGTTTGCGAATCGCCGCTGGCGAACAAGGTCACTTCGTGCCCCTGGCGCACCAGCTCTTCGGTAAGATGCGAGACGACCCTCTCGGTTCCACCATAAAGTTGCGGTGGGCAGCTCTCGTATAACGGCGCGACCTGCGCGATCCTCATCTGCCAAAGCCCTTCGCTCGACTGTCCATGGCCGGTCGGCTGCGATCGTCGGACGCGGCTTTTGCCCGAAGCGGGGCCGCGATCCGTGACGATCCGTGGACAAACTCTGGCAGGGTTCGGAAGTTCCAGGCCGGCTCGCCGGCCCAACGCGAACCGGCGCGGCGAAATCCCGCAGCCGGCCTATGCGGTGCCGCCGGGTGAACCGAGGCGCACCCGCCGGCGCTTTTTCACCGCTTGCTGCTCGCCGGGCAAGCCGCCCCGATCCGCTTTGCGCCGGCGATCCTGCCGCCGCCGAGCGAGTTGTTGGCGAGTGGGCTGCCCGCTTATTGCGCCGGCGTCAACTGGCCGCGGATTTCGCCACCTGGATCCTTTGCGGTGTGAATGTTGACGTAATCGGTGCCGGCTTCGAGGCTCTTAACCTCGGCCGCGGTCAGGACCTTGGAACCCTTGATCGGGCTGACGAGGCTGCCGGTGAAGGCGACGGCCACCGGAGCATTCTTGCCAGGTGCAGCCGGACCGTGGATATGGGCGGCCTTGGCGGGACCGCTGAGCCCCGCATAGGTCACCTCCCAGCTCAGCCGGCGGGTAGCGGTGTTCAGATTGGCGGTTGCCGTCCCGGTCCCGGTGCTGGTTGTCGGCGGCACCTCGCTGGCGCTGTTGAGGGTCGCCTTGAAAACCCGCGTCGCGGCGTGCCCGGTGGACGAGACCATCAGCACGGCAAAGCCTGCTATGATGACGAACCGCGGATGACGCATGCCTTCCTCCCTCCGGTAGATCGGTGGCGAGACTATTGAACCGCGGGCCCGAGGAAAAGCCGAAAATGGTGCGGCGACGAGCGCCGCTGCGTCCGCGCGACTTTCGATCCGCTCCCGGCCGATTGGAAATCGACGAGGCTGTGCCTCAGCATAATTAAATTAACTACGAATATTACCTGTTAACGATGAATTTTATTGAGAAATAAGCTTCAAAAGCGTAAATATTTGCGCGAGGCCATATCACGTTTCGGCCGCACGATTTAGTTGATCGAAGAGGAGCCGGGTCATGAACACTCTGCGCAAGTCGCTGACGCTCGTCGCACTGGCGGTGGCGGCGGGATCTGCGTCCCAGGCCCACGCGGAAATCTTTCTGACCGCAACCGATGGCGTCACCACCGCCTCGGTCAACGATCTGGCGACCCCAGGGATCGCCTCCTATAGTGGCGAGATCGGCAATTTCACCGCCAGCATCGACGTCGGCACCGGCTATCCCGCGGTCGGCCAGCTGACCCAGCCGACCCTCGATCTGACCTCGCTCGATCTGACGACCGGCACCGCAGGCGGCACGCTAACCGTCTCGCTGAGCGAGACCGGCTTCACCTCGACCGACGAGATCAGACAGTTTCTGAGCGACATCACGGGTGTCTATACCAACAGCCACGCGACGATGAGCACCTATTTCGACGCCTCGGACACCGCGTTTGGCACCGCCAGCCTGCTCAGCACCGGGCTGCTCGACAACCAGTCGGCCACCGTCGCGGTGCCGCCGATCCCCAGCCCTTATTCGCTGACCGAAATCGTCACCGTCAGCGCCGGCGCGAACAGCCTCAGCAGCATCGACGCCGGGATCATCGACACACCCGAGCCCGGATCGCTGGCGCTGCTCGGCTCGGCTCTGCTGGCCTTGGTCGGGATCGGCTGGCGGCGCTCCAAGATCGGGCGGCGCCGCCCGGCGGTGGCCTAGCCTAGACCGGAGCCGGCTGAGGCTGCCAGTCGGCCTCCTCGCGCAGCCAGTCGCGGAAGGCCCGAACCTTGGGCCGTTCGAGCGCACCCGGCGCGGTAACGATGTAATAGGCGAACTGGTCGGGCAGCGACAGCGAGAACAGCCGCACCAGCCGCCCGGCGGCGAGATCGGCGGCGGCGATCGTGCTATAGGCCAGCACCACGCCGTGACCGGCGATCGCCGCATCGAGCGCCAGATGCATGTTGTTAAAGCTGAGCCCACCGGTTCCGGCGATGTCCTTGACCCCGGCCGCCTTGAGCCACATCGGCCAGGTCGGCACCAGCGGGTCGCGCTCGACCGCCTGATCATGGATCAGCGCATGATGGCGTAGATCGTCGGGGGTGCGCGGCGGCGGGCCGCCGGCTAGGAGCTGCGGGCTGCAGGCCGGAAATACTTCATTGGTAAAAAGCTGCTCGACGTCGAGCCCGGGGTAATGCCCGCTGCCATAGCGGATCGCCAGGTCGAAATCCCCCTTGCTCAGATCCTCGACCTCGTCGGTCGCGGAAAGCCGCACATCAATCTCGGCACAGCGCGCCTGAAACCGGTGCAGTCGCAGCACCAGCCATTTCGCGGCAAAGGATGGCGAGGCGGTCACGGTCAAGGTGCCGGTATTATTGTGCGCGCGCAGCCGCCGCACCGCGGTCTCGATCCCGGCAAAGCCCTCCGACAAACCCGGCAGCAGCACCCGCGCCGAGCCGGTCAGCACCACCGCGCGGTTCAGCCGCTGAAACAGCCTGACCCCGAGATCCTGCTCGAGCGCGTGGATCTGGTGGCTGATCGCCGCCGGGGTGACGTAC
>JBOHME010000130.1:0-10288 GCA_050729795.1 Allostellaceae bacterium
GTACACAGACGCACAAGTCCTGGCCGGATTTAATATCCATGGGCTCTTTCCATGGCTCGACATCTCGCTGGAATGGGGCGAGGATCGCGCTTCCCAAAGGAAGCGCCATCACGCCAGCGACGAATTGATCAATCTGGTGGACGCGATCAGCGCCAATTGCGAACCGGAACGCGGCTTCGCGGCCGAGCTTCCCCTGGGTCCGCTGCCGCTGCCTGAGGCGACCCGACGTCGGCTGTTCTGCCGCCGCGTGGTCTGCATCCACACTGCCTCTGGCGGCAGGATGCGCCAGTGGCCGCCCGGGCATTTTGCCGAACTGATCGATCTTCTCGTTGAGCGCGAGGATGTCACGATCGCGCTGATCGGCGGCCGCGGCGATCAGGAGATCGCGTCAGAAGTCTTGCAGCGCGTGCATAACCGCCGGGCGGTCGTCAATCTCCTCGGCATCATCAGCCTCGATGATCTGCCAAACCTGATGCGGCGCTGCGCGCTGTTTGTCGGCAACAACAGCGGGCCACACCATCTCGCGGCCGGTCTCGGCGTGCCGACGGTCGGCATCCATTCCGGCGTGGTCGATGCGCGCGAATGGGGTCCGGTCGGACCCCATGCGATCGCCCTGCAGCGCGACATGGAATGCGGCCCGTGCTATCTGGCGGACCCCGATGAGTGCCCGCGAGCCCTCGCCTGTCTGACCGGGCTGCGCCCTGGCGAGGTCTATCGCGCCTGTCAGAGACTGTTGGCGCTCGGCTTCGGCGATCCGCCGCCCGGGCGGCCCAGCCGCGATGCGCCGCCCCGCGGCGCGCCGGCCGATCCTCTCTCGCGCGGCGGCCGACCACAGCCAATCGCATCAGCATTAAGCGCTGCCGGAGACGCTCGCCATACTCGGTGGAGCGCCTTCACGATCGTCTCGCGCAACTACATCGCCCATGCAGCGACGCTGATGCGGAGCCTCGCTGCGCATCATCCGGGGATTGACCGCTATATCTTTCTGGCGGACGAGCCGTATGATTTTTCCGATGTCAAACTGCCGGCGCAGATCGTCTGCGCTGAGGAGTTGGGCATCCCGCAATTTCGGGAAATGACCTTGCGTTACAGCATCATGGAGCTCAACACCGCGGTCAAGCCGTTCTGTATTCAATGGCTGTTTCGCAAGGGCCGATACGACAAAGCGATCTATCTCGATCCCGATATACTGGTCCTGCGCCCGCTTACCGCGGTCGTCGATCTCATTGATGGCGGTGCTCCGCTCGTCCTCACCCCGCATATCACCGAGCCGTTGCAGGATGGATATAGGCCCGACGATATGGGTATTATGCAGGCCGGAGTTTACAACCTCGGCTTTGGCGCCTTCGCGCGCAGCGCGGCGACGGAAAGATTGGTGGAATGGTGGGCGGCGCGTTTGACGCGGCACTGCCTTGTCGATTTTCCTAATCATCTCTTCACCGACCAGCGCTGGATGGATCTGGCGCCCGGTTTTGTTCCCGACACCGCCATTCTGCGCCATCCTGGTTACAATGCGGCGTACTGGAACCTCGCCCATCGCCCCGTCACCCGCGATCGGCAAGGCGTATGGCGCGCCGCCGGGGAGCCGCTGCATTTCTTTCACTTCAGCGGCATTGACCCGCTGAAACCCGACGGGTTCTCAAAGCATCAGAACCGCTTTTCGCTCGATACGGTCGGGGATTTGCGTCCGCTTGTCGAAACCTACGTCAATCGGCTGCTGGCCAATGGCTATCTGAAATACATCAAGGCCCCCTATGCCTATGACACCTTCACCGACGGCCGGCGGGTCCATCCACGGATGCGCCGCTGCTTTCGCCGGCTGGAGGAGGATGGCGTCACCATGACCGGGCTGTGGGGGGCAGACGGCTCCAGCTTTTTCGATCAAATCGAGCCGACCCTGCGGCAACCGGAGCTGCCCGATATCACCCGGATCATGTATCAGCTTTGGCTCGACCGCGACGATCTGCAGGAGGCGTTTGACCTCGACGATGCGGAAGGCCGCCGCGCCTTTCACGCCTGGTTTGCGGAAGCGGGGCAGAGCCAGGCGGAAATAGACGACCTCTCGCTCATTGCCGCGGCCGCGCTCGTCGAGGCCGGCGTTCCCGCTTAAGCCAGGGGCAGGGCCCGCCCGATACTCTCGGATCTTGCCGCCGATCGAGGATTGCCGCCGATGCAAGGCCATTATGAATTGAATGAGCAAAGGCGGAGGCGCATCGGCCCCGAAGCGGCAAAAAATTCCGATCGGCGCCAGCGCGAGGGTTTTTTCGAGAAATATCTGTCCGGCGACGCGATCCTCGATATCGGCTACCGCGGCGGCGACCCCGACAGTGAGCCGATTACCGAGCGGGCGATTGGCATAGAACTCGATTATCCAGGGTACGACGGCAAGACCCTGCCGTTTGCGAGCGACAGCCAGGGCGCGGTCTTTGCCAGCCACGTCTTGGAGCATATCGAGGATTGGTCGGGCGCGTTGTCGGATTGGTATCGGGTGCTCAAGATCGGCGGTCACCTGATCATCGCCGTGCCGCATCGCGATCTGTACGAGCGCAAGGCGCGGCTGCCCTCCAGCTTCAACGGGGACCACAAGCGCTTTTACACGCCGGCGCTGCTCCTTGCGGAAATCGAAGCGGCGCTTCCTGTCGGGGGCTATCGCATCCGTTCCCTCAAGGATGTCGACGAGGGTTTTGACTATGCCGTACCGCCGGGGCAGCACGCGGCGGGATGTTACGAGATAGAACTTGTCCTGCAAAAGATCGCTATTCCCTGCTATGCAGATGCCCTGCGCCCTTCACCGGTTACGCATGCCATCGTTGCGTTTTATGGCACCCTGTTGCGGCAGGCGATGGCGGCCAGGGGGCAACCTGGGGTAATCGAGCAAATCCAGGAATCCTTGTCGTCGTTACCTCTTCCGCCTTTCCCACTGCTCCACGGCGAGCTCCGAGAAACAGTCGGGGCCTACGATTACGAGGGCCTGCCCAGCGAAGATCTTTGCCAAATTCTCGGACCGGTGATTGCCAGAGCCCCCTTTGACGAACACTGGTATGCAATGCACTATCCTGACATAGCAGAAGCGATTTCTGAAAATCGTCTCAATTCTGCCCGCCAGCATTATATAAAGGTTGGATATTTTGAGGGCCGCTTGGCGTGTACCCAAGATCTTATCTTTGGATAGCTTGTACGGGTGCGAAGATCCTGTTGCTATTATCCAAGGCGACGGCGCCGCTCATCCGGTTCTTTCTGCTGATGAAATTCTATCTGCCAAAGCTGGAATTCGGCCACATCATCGAGTTCGGCTCGTTCCGCGGCGGTTCCGCATTCTTCATGGGCGTGCTGGCAAAGAAATTTCTCCCAGGTGCACAGGTCTATTCGCCTGACACCTTCGAGGGCATGCCGGTCACCGACAAGGTGATCGATGCCCACAACGCCCGCGATTTCGCGACCACCTCCCTCGACGAGATCGAAACCGCCAGGGCGCGGCTGGGATTGGGCAACGTGCATTTCGTGCGCGGGCTGTTCAGCGCCACCGCCGAGCCCGTCCTGCGCGCGGCAAAGCAGATCAGACTGGCCCATATCGACTGCGACATCTACGATTCGGTGCTGTATTCTTATGCGATGGTCAAGCCGCACATGGTGCCGTTGGGCTATTATGTGTTCGACGACAGCACCGAACCGACCTGCATCGGGGCGAGCGAGGTGGTCGAGGACATCGTGATCCGCCGCGACGGGTTGTTGTCAGAGCAGGTCTATCCCCATCACGTATTCCGCGCGCCTCTGGCCGCGGAGACTGAGCGCGTTTGGAGAGCGCAAGAGAGCATAAGAAAGTGATGGGGAAACCGCGCCCGCTCCTGGTTGCATGACGACGATTAGGATGCCGGCTTGGCGTCAACTACGGTGACGGGTTTTTACGGTGAGTTCGCTCAACCTCCCCTGGCGCGCCAGGGGAGGTTGAGCGGCCGATGCCAGGGAAGCACATCACCGATCAGCAGGTCAGGCGGTTTATGCAATCGCGCAAGGACGGATACAGTCAGGCGACGGCGGCGGCACGCGCCGGGTTCAGCGAGAGCACAGCGCGACGGGTCGAGAAGACCCCGGTCCTGCCGAGCCAGCGCGATCGGGTGCGGCGCTACCGCACGCGCCCGGATCCGTTTGCCGATGTCTGGCAGCAGGAGCTGGTGCCAGTGCTGGAGCAGATGCCGAGCCTGCGGGCGACGACGCTGCTGGAGGAGCTGCAGCGGCTGCATCCCGGCCGCTATCCCGACCGGCTGCTGCGTTCGCTGCAACGCCGCGTCGCGCACTGGCGGGCGACCGAGGGTCCCGAGCGCGAGCTGATCTTCCGCCAGGAGCACCCGCCCGGCCGGCAGGCTCTGTCGGATTTCACCGACGGCGGCGGTCTCGGCGTCAGCATCGCCGGCCAGCCATTCAGCCATTTGCTCTACCATTTCTGGCTGGCCTACAGCGGCTGGCAGTACGTCAAGGCGATCTGCGGCGGCGAGAGCTTCACGGCGCTGACCGAAGGGCTGCAGGAAGCGCTGTGGCAGTTCGGCGGAGTTCCCAGGGAGCACCGCACCGACCGGCTGTCGGCGGCCTACCACAATCTCGCGACAGAGGAAGACGAAGCCAAGGGCTACAAGGCCTTCTGCGAGCATTACCGGATGCAGCCGACCCGCAACAATGCCGGGATTGCGCATGAGAACGGCTCGGTCGAAGCCTCCCACGGCCATCTGAAGAAGACCCTTGAGGAGGCGCTGACGCTGCGCGGCTCGCGCGAGTTTGCCGATCTCACGAGCTATCAGGCTTTCCTCGCCGAGACGATCGCCCGCAAAAATGCGCAGCGGCGCCAGGCGGTGGCGGTTGAGCTGGCGGCGATGGGTCCGCTGCCGCGCCATCGCACGACCGATTTCTCTGTGTATACCGTCAGCGTCACCCGCTCCGGCACAATCAGCGTGCGCGGTGTCATATATACCGTGCCCTCGCGCCTGGTCGGTTGCCGGCTCAAGGTGCACGTCTATGACGACCGGCTGATCTGCTATCTCGGGACGACGCCGGTGATGACCGCCGAGCGGCGCTATTACCGGCGCCACGGGCCGCGTCAGCGTGTCATCGACTACCGCCACCTGATCGGCGCGCTGGTCCGGAAGCCGCAGGCTTTCCGGCATTCAGTATTCCGCGAAGCGCTGTTTCCGCGGCCGGTCTTTCGCCGCGCCTGGGAGGCGCTCGACCGGCAGATCGATCCGCGCAAGGCCTGCCGGGTCTATGTCGGCCTGCTGCATCTTGCCGCGATGCATGCCTGCGAGGCTCAGCTCGCCCACCACCTTGAGACGGTGCTGGCCGACGGCAGGCTGCCCGATATCGAGACGGCGCGCGCCGCCGTTGCTCCGGTTCCGGCCCAGATGCCGGCGGTCACGGTGACCGCGCCGGACCCGGCCGCCTATGACGGGCTGTTGCGCGAACCGGCGATCGCCGCCGCGGCTCCGTCATGACCGACACCGCCAAGCTGCCGCTGATGCTCGGCGAGCTGCGGCTGCCGACGATCGGCCGGTTGTGGCAGGAGTTCGCCGCGCAGGCCGATCGGGAAGGCTGGGGCGCGGCGCGCTTTCTTGCCACGCTGTGCGAGTACGAACTCGCCGAGCGGGCGGCGCGGCGGATTGCCCGCCACCTCGCCCAATCCGACCTGCCGGCCGGCAAGACCCTGACGAGCTTCGACTTCGTCGTCACCCCGAGCCTGCGCAAAGCGCATCTGGCGGCACTCGCCGCCGGCGATGCCTGGATCGAGCAGGGTGCCAACGTGCTGATCTTCGGGCCAAGCGGCACCGGCAAGACACACGCCGCCGCGGCGATCGGCGCCGGACTGATCGACCACGGCTATCGCGTGCTGTTCACCCGCACCACCGATCTGGTGCAGAGACTGCAGGCCGCACGGCGTGATCTCGCCCTGCCGGCAGCTCTCGCCAAGCTCGACAAGTTCGATTGCCTGATCCTCGACGATCTCGGCTATGTCCGCAAAGACCAGGCCGAGACTAGCGTGCTGTTTGAGCTGATCGCCGAGCGCTACGAGCGCCGCTCGCTCGTCGTCACCTGCAATCAGCCGTTCAGCGAATGGAGCCAGATCTTCCCCGATCCCGCCGTCACTGTCGCCGCGATCGACCGGCTTGTTCATCACGCCACCATTCTCGAACTCAACACCGAGAGCTACCGCCGGCGCGCCGCCGGCAAGCGGGCGGCCGCCGGGTAGGTGTCGCCGAGGCCGCTCCCTAATCGGCGCCGGGGCCGGCATACTCGCCGGCATGCGCTTCCAGGAACCCAACGCACTTCAGCTCCGCGTCACTCTCGCCGAGATCGAGCCGGCGATCTGGCGGCGCCTGATCGTGCCGCGCAACTTCCATCTCGGTCAGCTGCATCGCGTCATGCAGGCCGCCTTCGGCTGGTGGGACTATCACCTGCACGAGTTCCGCATCGGCGGCTTGTCCTACCGTGACGCCGAGGTCTGCGAGCCCGAGTTCGAAGGCGACGCCCGCAGCTTCGACGAAAGCGAGGTCCGGCTCCGCGACTTCGACCGCAGCGAGGGCCTCAGCTTCCTCTATGTCTATGACTTCGGCGACAACTGGGAGCACGTCGTCGCGTTCGAGCGGCTCCTTGCCCTCGACCCGGCGCCGCGAGCCGCCAACTGCCTCGACGGCGCCCGCGCCAGGCCTCCCGAGGATGTCGGCGGCGTCCACGGCTATGCCGAGTTCCTCGCCACCATCGCCGACCCCAACCATCCCGAGCACCGCGACACCAAACGCTGGGCCGGCGGCCACTTCGACCCCGAATGGTTCGACCACGAGATGACCGACAAGGACGTCCGCAACGCCCTCAGAGCCAACCGCCGCATCCGCATGCACCAGCCCCGACCCAAAAACCAAACCCGTTCTTCCTAATCGTCGCCGATCCGTCTCCAAAATTGTCGTTGCACACCTGGTATCACGAGCAGCCGGAGCATGCCGTACAAGATCGGTATCCAGATTTGGAGGGCACTTCTGTGCATCGCGCGGCTCGCCGCGACAGCAACAGAATTTGGCCATGCCGATAGCCGCGTGCCAGTGGAAGGATCAGCTCTCCCGGTCACTTGGCCCTCGCGTGGCGGCCGAGGACATGGCGCTCGGGAGGTGGTGGTGCCGGCCGTGCCGCCATGGCTGCCTCGCACAGTGCGGTCGCGCGCTCGGGCGGACAGGCCTGATAGAGCTGGACCATACGCTCCCAGGCTGCTGGGTTCGCCCGCTGCATCAGGCTCGCGCCGGCCTGCCACGGCCCGCCGCCGAGCGGCAGGGCGGACAGCCAGTCCCCGGCGCCCCACGGCAGCACGAGGGGCAGCATAAACCACAGCAGCACCCCGAGCATGGCGCCGATCCCGCCCACCATCCACAACCACTGCTGCTGGTCCTGCCTGTCGCGGGCCGAGCGGATCAGCCCTTCCAGCTTGTGCACCGACCCGTCCAGTCTCTCCTGGCTGCGCTCCAACTCGCGTTGCGCCTTCTCGCCGGCCTTGTGGAGCTCGTTGCGCAGTTCGATCGCCTGCTGTCCAAGGGCGGCCGGCGACGTCCGGCGCTCCAGCGCCTCCATCCGCGCCGCGAGCGTTTTCAGCTCCCGTGCGATCGCCCCCAGGGTCGGGCTGTAGTCCGGCGCCTCCTGCCGGTCGGAGGCGGCCAGCATCGCTGCCATCTGCTCCAGCACCCGGTGCTGCGCCGCCACCTCCGCGCGCAGCGCCGCAAACGCCTGTTCCGCTCCGTCCGCCTCAACTGTGCCGACGCGGTCGTACTCTCCCCCGTCCATTGCTTTACCTGCCCAGGTCCATGCCAAGCCCCCGGCTCAGCCCCAATTCGTGGCGCAGCTCGCGGGTGAGATCGGTCTCCTGGCCCCGGACCACCCGCGCCAGCCGCGAGCCGTCGGCGATACCAAGCTCCTGTCCGCGTGTCCGCAGCAGCTCATCGAGGTGCCGGTCGGCCTTCACCTCCCGCGCCAGGGCCTCCAGGCGTCTTCCGAGATCGCGCTGGCCGCTCCAGTCATAGGACCTCTCGGCCCGCTCAAAGGCCTGCTCCAGCCGGTTCCATGCCTTGACCATCTCGCGGCCGGTGCGCTCCAGAAGCAGCCGCTCTGCGCGCGCCATCCCGATTACCCGGTCGAGGGCCGCCCGACCCTGCGGCTGCCCGAGACTGTGTGCCAGCTCCGGCCCCCGCTCCAGCGCCGCCCGCACATCCCGCGACAGCCCGGCCTCGTGTGCTTCGAGGCGCTGCCCGGCGCGCTCCAACGCGATCGCCTGGTGCGGCAAGACCGGCAGGCCCTGCGGCGTCATCCGTGCCGCGTCCGACCAGGCCCGCACATAGGCGGCGAGATCCCGCTCCTGCTGCTGCGCCTGTGGGTCGGGCGGGGTCTCGCGCCCGTCGGGCACGGCAATCTCGCGGACGGGGCCCGGTGCCGCGCGCGGCATCTCCAGCCGCAGCCTGGCAAACCGGCTCGGCCGGGGCTGATGCGCCTCTTCCCGCTCCGGCGCGCGGACCCGGATCTCGCTCTCCAGCACCAGCCCGCGCCGCTCGGCATAGCGCCGCACCAGATCGCTCTCGCGCTCGTAGTCGAGCGTCGTATCTTTCGCGCGCTCCCGCCCCAGCGTGCGCGCCAGCCGCTCGCGGTCGGCAAAGTCCTCCCGCGCGTAGTGCAGCGCTACCCCCTCCCGGTGCCGGGTCAGCCCGACATAGGCCGCGTGCCGGTCGAGGTGCGGCGTCGCCAGCACATGCGCGCGATCGACGGTGATCCCCTGCGCCTTGTGCACCGTCGCCGCATAGCCGTGCTCGATGTGGGCGTAGTCGCGGGTGTCAAAGGTGACCGTCCGCTCCCGCTCGGCCCCGTCGAGGCGTACGGTGAGCCGCTCGCCCCCTTCCGCCACCGCCAGCACCTGGCCCAAGGTGCCGTTCTTTACCGCCACCCCCTCGCGCCCGCCGACCTCGCCCCCCAACCCGCGCTCGTTGCGCAGAAACAGGATGCGGTCGCCCTCCGCAAAAGCCCGCTCGCCCCGATCGGTCTCGACCACCCGGTCGGCCCCGCGCAGCAGCCCGGCTTCGCGCATCCGCTCGCGCGCCAGCCGGTTCAGCTCCCCCACGTCCGCGCGCGTGTAGGCGAGGATGATTTGGCTCTCCTCCGGGTGGGCCTCTCGCGCGGCTTCCCAGCCCGAAATAAGCGCCGTGCAGGCCTCGGAACGGGTTCCCGCCTCGTGCACCATCCCGGCCGCTTCATAGCGCTCCAGCGCCTCCCCTGTGCGTCCTGTGGCCAGGTCCCGCGTCGCCTCCCGCTGCCAGTCTTCGCGCTGCCGGCGCACCTCGGTGATCTCCGCCGCCCCGTGCCGCTCAAAGAGCGCCCGGAACGCCGCCCCCGCCTCGATCGCCTGCAACTGCTCGGGATCGCCGATCAGCACCACCTTGGCCCCGGCCTCCTGCGCCTGCGACAGAACCCGCTCCATCTGCCGCGAGCCGACCATCCCGGCCTCGTCCACCACCAGCACGTCGCGTCCGCCGAGCCTCTCCCTGTCCCGCTCCCAGGCGTATTCGAGACTGGCGATTGTCCGCGAGGCGATTCCAGACCCCGCCTCCAGACCCTGCGCCGCGATCCCCGATAGCGCCAGACCGCGCACGGTGTAGCCTTCCCGCTCCCATGCCGTGCGCGCCACCCCAAGCAAGGCGCTCTTTCCCGTCCCGGCATAGCCGACCACCAGCGCCAGGTCCGGCCCCGCCGTGATGTGCCGGAACGCCGCGCGTTGCTCGTCGCCAAGCGCCAGCCCGTCCCGCTCCGCCGCCTTCAGCGCCCGCTCGCCCGCCGCCGGCGACACCCGGTGCCGGTCCGCTCCGGCAATCTCCGCGCCCGCGCGCTCCAGGCGGTGCTCGGTTTCCACCATCGTGCGCGTCGTCAGCCGCTCCCGCCCGCGCTCGTCTTGTCCGACCCGCACCAGCTCCGGCGCTGCTTCCACCCGCGCCAGCACTGCCGCAAACTGTTCTCTGCCGTCCGTGTGCCGGTCGACAAACCGCGCCAGGTCTTGCCGGGTGAAGGTCGAGTGCTGGTGCGTCAGCGCCTTCAGCGCGATCTCCGGCTCCGCCAGCAGCCGCTCCCCATTGCGCTGGGCGATCGCCCGGTGCTCGGCGGCCCGCTCGGCCTCCTCGCCGCGCTCCTCGCGCCGCGCCCCCGCCGGTCCGATCTTGTGCTGCGGCTCCAGCGCGATCCCCTGCTCCCGGTAGCTGCGGTGATCGATGCGGATGTCGTGTCCCAA
>JBOHME010000131.1:0-10286 GCA_050729795.1 Allostellaceae bacterium
TGGCATGGCACCGCGCGCACTTGGCATGGCACCGCGCGCACTTGGCATGGCACCGCGCGCATTTCGCATGGCGCCGCGCGCGGGCTCGCGGGCGCCGAGCGCAAGGGAGAGAAGCTGATGGGTCAAAAAGTCAATCCGATCGGGCTTCGGCTCGGCATCAACCGCACCTGGGATTCGCGCTGGTTCGCGCGCAAGGAATATTCGAACCTGCTGCTCGACGATCTCGCGCTGCGCCGCTTTCTGAACCGGCGGCTGGGGCAGGCCGGGGTGTCGCGGATCATCATCGAGCGCGCCGCGAGAAAGAGCCGGATCACGCTGCATTCGGCCCGGCCGGGGGTGATCATCGGCAAGAAGGGCGCCGATATCGAGAAATTGCGCAGCGACATCGCCAAGCTCACGCCGAGCGAGGTCAGCCTCAACATCGTCGAGATCCGCAAACCCGAGACCGATGCAAAGCTGGTTGCCGACAGCATCGCGCAACAACTCGAACGCCGCGTCGCGTTCCGTCGGGCTATGAAGCGCGCGGTGCAATCGGCGATGCGGCTCGGTGCGCAAGGGATCCGGATCAACTGCTCGGGTCGACTCGGCGGCGCCGAAATCGCTCGCATGGAGTGGTATCGCGAAGGCCGGGTGCCGCTGCATACGTTGCGCGCCGATGTCGATTTCGGTTACGGCACGGCCAAGACCACCTATGGTGTGTGCGGCGTCAAAGTCTGGTTGTTCAAGGGCGAGATCCTCACCCACGACCCGATGGCGCAGGAAAAGCGGGCAGCCGAAGGGCAGGGTCCGCCGGCGAGCCACGAGCGCGGCCGCCGCGAAACCTTCGGGTGAGGGTGCTGTGCTCAGTCCGAAACGCACCAAATACCGCAAGGCCCATAAGGGCCGCGTGCACGGTCTCGCCAAAGGCGGGACGACGCTGAATTTTGGCGCCTACGGATTGAAGGCGGCCGACCCCGGCCGGATCACAGCGCGCCAGATCGAGGCGGCACGGCGGGCGATCACCCGCCATATTCGTCGCGCCGGCCGGGTGTGGATCCGCGTCTTCCCCGACGTCCCGGTGTCGTCGAAGCCGGCCGAGGTGCGCATGGGCAGCGGCAAAGGCTCGCCCGAGTTCTGGGTGTGCCGGGTCAAGCCTGGTCGGATCATGTTCGAGCTCGACGGCGTGCCGGCGGAGACCGCACGAGAGGCGTTTGCGCTCGCCGCGGCGAAACTGCCGCTCGGCACCCGGTTTGTGACCCGACCCGGCGAGGAAGCTGCGCCATGAAGGCAGGCGACGTGCGCGCCAAAACCGACGACGAGCTGTCGGGGCAGCTCGATACGCTTGGCAAAGAGATGTTCAATCTGCGTTTCCAGCGCGCCAACGGGCAGCTCGCAAATACCGCGCGGGTCCGTCAGGTGCGGCGCGATATCGCGCGCATCAATACCATTCTCGGCGAGCGGCGCCGCCGGGTGGCATCGATCCCGTGACCCTTTAAAAAAGAGATCGGCATGTCGAGACGGATTCTGCAGGGTGTCGTGGTCAGCGATGCCGGTGACAAGACGGTGACCGTGCGGGTCGAGCGCCGAGTGATGCACCCTGTCTACAAGAAATTCATCACCCACTCGAAAAAATACGCGGCGCACGACGAGGAAAATCGCTGGCATATCGGCGACAGCGTGCGGATCGAGGAAAGCCGCCCGCTGTCGAAGCGCAAGCACTGGATCGTGCTCGGTGCGACCGAGGAAAGCGGCGGCGGGGGTGGTCCCGGGGTCGCGGGTGAGAATGGAGCGCGCACCGCCGCCGTTCCCGCTGCGGGTGCACCATGATCCAGATGCAGACAAACCTCGACGTCGCCGACAATTCCGGGGCGCGCCGGGTGCAGTGCATCAAGGTGCTCGGCGGCTCCAAGCGCAGGACTGCGACGGTCGGCGATGTGATCATCGTCTCGGTCAAGGAGGCGATCCCGCGCGGCCGGGTCAAGAAGGGTGACGTGCATCGGGCGGTCATTGTGCGGACCGCCAAGGAAATCCGCCGGGTCGATGGCAGCGCGATCCGCTTCGACCGCAATGCCGCGGTGCTGATTACCCCGGCGGGCGAGCCGATCGGCACCCGGATTTTTGGCCCGGTAACCCGCGAGCTGCGAGCGCGCCGCTTTATGAAAATCGTCTCGCTCGCCCCTGAAGTGCTGTGAGAGGATTGCCGGGAATGGGCGAATGCCGAAATTGAAGATCAAGAAGGGCGACAACGTCGTCGTGATCAGCGGACGCGAAAAGGGCCGCACCGGCGAGGTTCTGAGGGTGCTGCCGGCCGAGCGGCGGGTCGTCGTCCAGGGCGTCAACATGGCCCGTCGCCACACCAAGCCGCGGATGGGCGAGCCCGGCGGGATCCTCGAAAAGGAGCTGGCGCTGCACATCTCCAACGTCGCCCATGTCGATCCCGTCTCAGGCAGGCCGACCCGAATTGGCTACAAGTGGCTCGAGGATGGCAAGAAGGTTCGCGTGGCCCGCCGCTCCGGCGAAGTCCTCGACAGGTAGTACGACTGGACAGGTGATGCGATGAGCAAGGCGCGTCTGCAGGAACATTACGAGACGACGTTGCGCCCGGCGCTGATGGCGGAGTTCGGCTACAAGAACCCGATGCAGGTGCCGCGGCTCGATAAGATCGTCGTCAACATGGGTGTCGGCGAGGCGGTGCAGGACAGCAAAAAGGTCGAGGCGGCCGCCGGCGAAATGACCGCGATCACCGGTCAGCATCCGGTCATCACCCGCGCCAAGCGGTCGATCGCGACGTTCAAACTGCGCCAGGGCATGCCGATCGGCTGCAAGGTCACGCTGCGGCGCCAGCGCATGTATGAATTTCTCGACCGCCTCGTCAATGTCGCGCTGCCGCGGGTGCGCGACTTCCGGGGCATTTCCGGACGCAGCTTTGACGGGCGCGGCAATTTCGCGCTCGGCCTCAGAGAGCAGATCGTCTTTCCCGAGGTCGATTACGACCGCGTCGAGGCGGTGCGCGGGATGAATGTCGTCGTTACCACGACGGCCCGGACCGATGCCGAGGCGAAGGCGCTGCTCAAAGGCTTCGACATGCCGTTTGCGAGCTGATCGGGCCGTTTGCGAACTGATTGGATCAGGAGTTCGACCACATGGCAAAAAAAAGTGCCGTCGAGAAGAACGCACGGCGCATCAAGCTCGCCAAGCAGATCGCTCCGCGCCGGGCGCGGCTCAAGGCGATCGCGATCGACCGAACGATGCCGCCGGAGGAGCGGTTTGCGGCGCAGCTCAAGCTTGCGATGCTGCCGCGCAACGGCTCGCCGACACGGGTGCGCAACCGTTGCGCGCTGACCGGCCGGCCGCGCGGCTTCTACCGCAAGTTCAAATTGTCGCGCATCGCGCTGCGCGAGCTCGCCTCGTCCGGTCAGATTCCAGGCATGCTGAAGTCGAGCTGGTAGGAGAAGCCGGCGATGTCGATGAGCGACCCATTGGGCGACATGCTGACACGCATCCGCAACGGGCAGCGGGCGCGCCAGGCGGTGGTCGCCGCCCCCGCCTCGAAGATGCGCGCCAACGTGCTCGAAGTCTTGACGCGCGAGGGTTATATCCGCGGCTACAGCCGAGAAGATTTGCGGCCGGGTGTGGCCGAGCTCAAGATCGAACTCAAATATGTCGATGGCGAGCCGGTGATCCGGGAGATCGCGCGGGTCTCAAAGCCCGGCCGACGCATCTATTCGCGTATCGCCGATCTGCCGCGGACCTATAATGGGCTCGGCATCGCGATCCTGTCGACGCCGCGCGGGGTGCTGTCCGACAACGAAGCGCGTCTCGCCAAGGTCGGCGGCGAAGTGCTCTGCCGGGTGTTTTGAGGGAAGACCCATGTCACGTATCGGCAAGAACCCGGTCACGGTTCCGGACGGTGTCGAGGTCGCGCTGTCGGGCCGGACGTTGACCGCGACGGGTGCGCTCGGAACCTTGCGGCTGGTCGTCCGCAACACGGTAACCGCGGCGGTGGCCGATGGCGCGGTCACGATCGCCCCCGCCAATGACAGCAAGGAAGCACGGGCCATGTGGGGCACGACCCGCGCCCTCGTCAACAACATGGTGACTGGGGTTTCGAGAGGCTTCTCGGTCGGTCTCGAGATCAATGGGGTCGGCTATCGCGCCGCGGTGCAGGGCGACGTGCTGAACCTGCAGCTCGGCTATTCGCACGACATCGCATTCCCGATCCCGCCCGATGTCAGGATCGCTTGCGAGCGGCCGACCGTGATCACGGTCAGCGGCGCCGACCGCCAGCGCGTCGGCCAGATCGCCGCCGAGATCCGCGCCTATCGCCCACCCGAGCCGTACAAGGGCAAAGGCATCAAATACGCGACCGAAATCGTCCGCCGCAAGGAAGGCAAGAAGAAGTAATCGCGATGCTGCAACATTCCAAAACCCTGTTTTTGCGCCGCCGCCAGCGCGTGCGGGCCAGTCTGCGCCGCACCGCCAACAATCGGCCGCGGCTCTCGGTTTTCCGCTCGTCGCGTCATATCTATGCACAGATCATCGACGATGCGGCCGGCCGCACCGTGGCGGCGGCATCGAGCCTCGATGGCACGCTGCGGGCGAGCCTGCGCACCGGCGCCGACATCGCCGCCGCGGGGGCCGTCGGCAAGCTGATCGCCGAGCGGGCGAAGCTCGCCGGGGTCGAGCGGGTGGTGTTCGACCGCGGCGCCTATCTGTTTCACGGCCGGGTCAAGGCTCTGGCCGATGCCGCCCGCGAGGGCGGTCTCGATTTCTGAGGACGCTCGGAAGGGATTGCTGGCATGGCACGCACGATGGCACGCAACCAGGGTGAGCGGCGCGGGCGCGGCGATGGCGATCGCCAGCCGCGCGACCGCGAAGAGAGTGAATTTGCCGAAAAGCTTGTCAACATCAACCGCGTCGCAAAGGTGGTCAAGGGCGGCAGGCGGTTCGGCTTTGCGGCACTGGTCGTGGTCGGAGACCGCAAGGGCCGGGTCGGCTATGGCGCCGGCAAGGCGCGCGAAGTGCCGGAAGCAATCCGCAAGGCGACCGAGCAGGCGCGGCGCAGCATGATCCGGGTGCCGCTGCGCGAAGGACGCACGCTGCACCACGACATCGCCAGCCACTATGGCGCCGGCCGGGTCATCGTCCGGGCCGCCAAGGCCGGTACCGGGATCATTGCCGGGGGGCCGATGCGCGCGATCTTCGAGGCGCTCGGAGTGCACGATGTCGTCGCCAAATCGACCGGCAGCGCCAACCCGCACAACATGATCAAGGCGACCTTTGCCGCGCTCGCTCGGGCGACCAGCCCGCGTGTCGTGGCCGCACGGCGCGGCAAGAAAGTCGCGGAGATCTTCGGCCGGCGCGACGGCGAGGCACGGGAGCCGGCATGATGGCCGACAAGCGGACCGTCACGGTCGAGCAGATTGGCAGTCCGATCGGTCGCCGGCACGACCAGGAGGCGACGCTCGCCGGGCTCGGTCTCAACCGGCTGCATCGCCGCCGGGTGCTCGAAGACACCCCGGCGATCCGCGGCATGATCAACAAGGTGCGGCATCTCGTGCGTGTCGTCGAAGACAACGCCTGAAGGGTGAGCGCGAGACAGGATGGCGGGGTGATGAAGCTCAACGAGATCAGGGACAATCCCGGTGCTCACTACCGCGCGAAGCGGGTCGGCCGCGGCATCGGATCGGGCAAGGGCAAGACCTCGGCGCGTGGTGGCAAGGGACAAACCGCGCGCAGCGGCGTGGCGCTGAATGGCTTTGAAGGTGGCCAGACCCCGCTGCATCGCCGGCTGCCAAAACGCGGCTTTAGCAACAAGATGTTCAGACCGGATTTCAAGCTGGTCAATCTCGGCCGCCTGCAACAGGCGCTCGATGCCGGCAAGCTCGGGCGGGACGGCATGATCGACGCGGCCGCGCTGGTTGCTGCCGGGGTGCTGCGACGGCCGGGCGACGGTGTGCGGCTGCTGGCCAAGGGCAAATTGCGAGCCGCGGTGACGATCACGGTGGCCGGCGCCTCGAAGGCGGCGATCGCGGCGATTGAACGCGCCGGGGGCAGTGTGACGGTGAGCGCCGGGCGCTCGCAAAAGCCCAGGGCGGCGGAAGGGACGACGGAGGCCCGACCGGCGTGACCCCGGCCGAGCGGCGCCGGGTGCGGCTCGATCGGCGGCCCGGCCTGGCACTCGACCAGCCCGAGCCGCGTTCCGGTCCGGGCCCTGTCTAGGGATACCTCAGATGGCGTCAGTCGCCGAGCAACTCGCTTCCAGCATCAACCTCTCGGCCTTTACCAAGGCGACCGAGCTCAAGAGCCGGATCTGGTTTACGCTGGGCGCGCTTCTGATTTACCGGCTCGGCACCTACATCCCGATCCCCGGCATCGATCCGTCGATCCTCAGCCAGATCTTTTCACGCAATGCCGGCGGCATTCTCGGCATGTTCGACATGTTCTCGGGCGGCGCGCTCGGACGCATGACGATCTTCGCCCTCGGCATCATGCCGTACATTTCGGCATCAATCATCATCCAGCTGCTGCAGGCGGTGTCGCCGACCCTCGAAAACTTGAAGAAGGAGGGCGAAGCCGGCCGCAAGACGATCAACCAATATACCCGTTACGGCACCGTGCTCTTGGGCCTGGTCCAGGCCTATGGGATCGCGGTCGGCATCGAAGGCATGCGCGCCGGAGACCTGTCGGCGGTGATCAATCCCGGGCTGTTTTTTCGCCTGGTGACCGTCGTGACCCTGGTCGGTGGCACGGTGTTTCTGATGTGGCTCGGCGAGCAGATCACCGAGCGTGGCATCGGCAACGGCATCTCGCTGATCATCATGGCCGGGATCGTCGCCAACCTGCCGCACGCGCTCGCCTCGACCCTCGAGCTCGGCCGCACCGGTGCGATCTCGACCTTCTTTATCATTATCTTTCTGATCCTGTCGGTCGCGGTCGTCACCTTCATCGTGTTTATGGAGCGCGCGCAGCGCCGGATCCTCGTCCAGTACCCAAAACGCCAAGTCGGCAACCGGATGTTTGGCGGCGACGCCTCGCATTTGCCACTCAAGATCAATACCTCGGGGGTGATCCCGCCGATCTTCGCCTCGTCGCTGCTGCTGCTGCCGGCGACGGTCGCCAATTTTTCCGCCAACGGCACCGGCACCTTTTCCGGCTGGATCGGCGAGATTACCGCCTATCTGGCGCATGGCCGGCCCCTTTACATGGCGCTCTATGTCGGCCTGATCGTCTTCTTTACCTTCTTCTACACCGCGATCGTGTTCGACCCGACCGAGACCGCCGACAATCTGCGCAAATATGGCGGGTTCATCCCGGGAATTCGGCCGGGAAAGAACACGGCTGATTATCTCGATTACGTGTTGACCCGGCTGACCGTGGTTGGCGCTGCCTATCTGGCGGCGGTCTGCATCCTGCCGGAGATCCTGATCTCGGAATATTCGGTGCCGTTCTATTTTGGCGGGACGAGCCTCTTGATCGTGGTCAGCGTGACCATGGACACCGTTGCCCAAATCCACTCGCACCTGTTGGCCCATCAATATGAGGGGCTGATCAAGAAATCCCGGCTGCGAGGGCGTCGCGGATGAACATCATCTTGCTCGGTCCGCCGGGATCGGGAAAGGGGACCCAGGCGAAGCGGATCGAGCAAGGCTGTGGCCTCCAGCACCTCGCCACTGGCGACATGCTGCGCGCCGCCACCGCCTCAGGCAGCGAACTGGGCATGCGGGTCAAGGGGATCATGGATTCAGGCCAGCTGGTTCCGGACGGCATCATCATCGAGATGATCGCGGCTCGCATCACGCGGCCCGATTGCCGTGCCGGCTTTATCCTCGACGGCTTTCCGCGCACCGTGCCGCAAGCCGAGGCGCTCGACCGGATGCTGGCAGAGCATCGCCTCGGTCTCGACCACGTCATCGAGATCGAGGTGGATGCGGCGGCGCTGATTGAGCGGCTCGCCGGTCGCTTCAGCTGCGCCAAATGCGGGGCGAGCTACCACGATCGTTTTCACCCGCCGCATCGCGAGGGGGTGTGTGACATCTGCGGCAGCCACGATTTTCTCCGGCGACCCGACGATCGGCCGGAGGCGGTCAAGGCACGCCTCGAAGTTTACGATCGCCAGACCGCGCCGATTCTGCCGTACTATCGGGACCGCGGGATTCTGCGGGTGGTCGATGGGATGAGCGGGATCGAAGAGGTCACGCGGCAGATCGGCGAGATGCTCGGATGACCGGAGCGGCCGCGCCCTATGGCGCTCACTCCAGTGCCACGCCCCGAGCCAGTGCCACGCCCCGAGACGGTTGACGGGCGGCACAAGCTGGGTATAGTAGACACCCTTGCGAATTGCCCATTTCGCTCCCATTTGGTTCTGTGGCGAGGAGAAGCGCTCGTGGCGCGTATTGCTGGCGTCAACATTCCCAATCAAAAGCGGGTCCCGATCGGGCTGACTTATATCCACGGTATCGGCCGGACCACCGCACTTCGGATCTGTTCGCGGATCGGCATCCCCTTGGAGCGCCGGGTGCACGAATTGACCGACGACGAAGTGTTGCGCGTGCGCGAGGTGATCGACCGTGAATATACGGTCGAGGGCGATCTGCGCCGGGTGGTCGCGATGAACATAAAGCGGCTGATGGATCTCGGCTGCTATCGCGGGCTGCGTCACCGCAAGGGGTTGCCCGTGAGGGGGCAGCGAACCCATACCAATGCGCGAACCCGCAAGGGTCCGGCGCGCCCGATCGCCGGCAAGAAAAAATAGCCGCGGCACTGGCGGCCCCCAGCTACCGGCCCTGAGCTCCAGGCAAGACGGAACCTGACCAATGGCTAGAACGGCGGCCCCGGCGCAGCGCCTGCGACGGCGCGAGCGCAAGAACATCACCTCGGGCACAGCGCATGTGAACGCGACGTTCAACAACACGATGATCACGATCACCGACGCGCAGGGAAATACGATCGCCTGGTCGTCATCGGGCAGCCAGGGGTTCAAGGGCTCCCGCAAATCGACCCCCTATGCGGCGCAGGTCGCGGCCGAGGATGCCGGACGGAAGGCCATGGAGCACGGAATGCGCACATTGGAGATCGAAGTCAAAGGTCCGGGGTCGGGCCGAGAATCGGCGCTGCGCGCATTGCAGGCGGTGGGGTTTGCGGTGACCTCGATCCGCGATGTGACGCCGATCCCGCACAATGGCTGCCGCCCGCCAAAGCGTCGCCGCGTCTGACCAGGGGCTTGCCGTGCTGCTGCGGCGGCGCTGATCGAAGGCCGTGCCGCTGCGGCGGCGCTGATCGAAGAATGCCGGCGGCTTTGTCGTCGGCTCGTGCTGCGGATGGCACTGGCCTCCGCCGACCGGGGTTTGGAGCGTGATACAGAAGAACTGGCAGACGCTGATCAAGCCGAAGCAGCTCTCGGTAGAGCCGGGCGACGACCCAAAGCGGGTCGCGACCGTCGTTGCCGAGCCGCTGGAGCGCGGCTTCGGGCTCACTTTGGGCAACGCCTTGCGTCGCGTGCTGCTCTCCTCACTGCAGGGAGCCGCTGTGACGTCGCTGCAAATCGAGGGCGTGCTGCATGAATTCTCCTCGATGCCGGGCGTCCTCGAAGATGTGACGGACATCGTCCTCAACGTCAAAGGCATCGATCTGCGGATGTATGGCGAAGGTCCCAAGCGCATGCGGCTGCGGGCCGGTGGTCCGGGCGAGATCCGCGCCGGCGCCATCGAGACCGGCCACGATATCGACATCTTGAACCCGGAACTGGTGATCTGCACGCTCGATAGCGGCGCCAAGATCGCGATGGAGCTGACTGTCGAGAGCGGGAAGGGGTATGTGCCGGGCACGCAGAACCGGGCAGAGGACGCGCCGATCGGCTTGATCCCGGTCGATGCGCTGTTCAGCCCGGTGCGCAAGGTGTCCTATCGGGTCGAGAACACCCGCGTCGGCCAGGTCACCGACTACGACCGGCTGGCGATGCGGGTGGAGACCAATGGTGCTGTCACCCCCGAGGATGCGGTGGCGCTGGCCGCACGCATCCTGCAGGACCAGCTGCAGCTGTTCATCAATTTCGAGGAACCCCGGCACCCCTCGGACGACAGTCGGCCGAGCGAGCTGCCGTTCAACAAGAATTTGCTGCGCAAGGTGGACGAGCTCGAATTGTCGGTCCGCTCGGCCAATTGCCTGAAAAACGACAATATCGTCTATATCGGCGATCTCGTTCAGAAATCGGAAGCCGAGATGCTCCGAACCCCGAATTTCGGGCGAAAATCCTTGAACGAGATCAAGGAGGTGCTGGCTCAGATGGGGCTGCATCTGGGTATGGA
>JBOHME010000132.1:0-10260 GCA_050729795.1 Allostellaceae bacterium
GGCGGGTGGAGCGCGACCGGTGCCGCGGCCAGTGCGGCCGGAGCTACATGCAGCGCATGCTTTGCCACCGGGTCGGCATTGGCAAAGACCTGCTGCGGCACGACCGTCGCAAACCGGCGATTGGTGAACCCGGCCCGCGCTGCCTGGGCCGGCGGCGAACCGTCGGAACGGGCTACGACGGTATCGATATTACGGACATTCGCGACATTGATGTTGCGGATGTAGTTGACGTTTCGCGTATAGCTCGGCCAGTAGGCTTCGCCCGGGGCGAGCGGGAACCAGCCGACCGCAGGCCCGGCCGCATCCGCGATCGCCACACCGGCGGCCGCGCCGAGAAAAGCGACCAGCGCTGGCGCGTAGACCGGCTGCGGCACGTCTTGGCCGGGAACCCAGCCCCAGCGGTCGCCGACATGGGCCCAGCGGCCATAATGAAACGGCGCGAACCCCCAAGGCTGCTGGCCAACCCAGGTCCAGCCCCACGGTTCGATCCAGACCCAGCGGCCGTCGCTGTACGGCACCCAGCCCGACGGGACCTGGCTCGGGTACCAGATCTCGCCATATTGCGGGCTCGGCTGCCAGCTGCCGTATTGATCGAGATCGGCATAGCCCGTCATCTGTGGCGACACATAATGGGTGGCCGCCGTGACCTGGGCCGGCCGATAATCTCGCGCGCGGCACCATGCGACAAACGCGTCGGGATGGGCTGGCGTCAATTGCGCTTCAACCGGGTTCGACCCGCTCAACACGGCGACGTTCCCGGTGGTGATGCCGATATCGGCACCGCCGCCGACAAACCGCGCGCTGCCGTCGAACACCGCGACCCGGGCCGGCTGGTTGGCGCTCGCGGCGTCGATGTCGTAGGCGCCGGGCTGCAGCAGCCATACCGCACCCTGCGGCAGATCGATCTCAAAGCTCTGGCCAGCGTTGAGCTCGCGCAAATGCAAATAGAGCCGGCCCTGCGGGACCGCTATCTGCGCCACCTGCTCATTCAGATTGGTAACATCGATCTCGGTGCCGCCGGCCATGTCGATCGTGCTGGGGCCGATCTGCAGCTCCGCGCGGCTCTGCGGATCGGTCCACAACGACCCCCCGGTCGCCACCGGATAGTTGACCCCGGCCGCCGACCACTGGGTCTCGCCAGCGGTGTGGAACGCGATATTCCCCGAGACATAGGTGATCGTCCCGACCCGCGCGGGTGGCGCCTCCTGCTGCGCCAGCGCCGGCTGGGCGATGACGACACCAAGAAGCGCGAGAATCCACCGGAAGGGCATGGGGGCACCGATGCTGCTGCGTCGATACCGCAAACGGAGTGATTATGGCGAGTTTGCGGCAGCCTCGCCGCGGGCAGTGCGCTGCCCCGGGTGGATCCGGCTGCTACTCGCGCGCGATCAGACTGCGGCCGATCAGCTGGCGGTGGATCTGGTTGGTGCCTTCCCAGATCTGGGTGATCTTGGCGTCGCGCATCAGCCGCTCGACACGATTGTCCTTGATGTAGCCGTAGCCGCCATAAAGCTGAACCGCCTCGGTCGTCATCCGCATCGCCAGATCCGAGGCGCGCAGCTTGAGGATCGATGCTTCGGGGCCGAAATCCGCAGCACCGGTATCGACGAGCCCGGCGACGTGCCACAGCCAGCGCTCGCACAGCGCCAGCTCGGCGGCGAGATCGGCCAGCAGAAACTGGATGCCCTGAAATTCGATGATCCGGCGCCCCGACTGGCGGCGCTCGTTGACATAGCGGACGGCATCTTCGAACGCGGCGCGGGCGATGCCGAGCGCATGCGCGGCGATGCTCGGGCGCGACTTGTTCAATGCCGCCAGCAGCAGCGGCAACCCGGCGCCGGGGCCGGCCAAGAGATTTGCGCGCGGCACGACGCAACCCTCGAAGGCCAGCGCCGCGGTCGAGGAGGCGTGGTGTCCCATCTTGTCTTCGGTGCGCAGCACGCGAACGCCGGGCCGGTCTTTTTCGACGATCAGCGCCGAAATCGCCTGGCGGCCGTCCTCGATCCCGGCCCATTTGCCAAAGACCAGGATCAGGTCGGCGACATCGCCATTGGTGATAAACGTCTTGCCGCCCGACACGACGATCTCGTCGCCCGCGGCGATGAAACGGGTTGTCATCTGGGTCGCGTCCGACCCGGCCTCGGGTTCGGTGATCGCCAGCGCCGCCAGCTCCCCGGCGCCGATCCGCGGCAGCAGCCGGCGCTTCTGCTCCTCGCTGCCGTGATCGATCAGCGGGGCGGCGGCGTGGAAATTGGTGGCCCAGATGATGCCGGTCGAAGCACAGGCCTGGCTCAGCTCGCGCACGCAGGCGAGATAGGCGGCATAGGACAGCGCCGCCCCGCCATAGGCTTCGGGCAGAAACATCTGATTGAGGCCGAGCCGGTTAATGTCGCGAACATTGTCCCATGGGAACTCGCCGGAGCGGTCGTAGGCCGCCGCCCGCGGCATGATCCGCTGCCGCGCCAGGGCGCGCACGCTGGCGATGAGCTGGCGCTCCTCGACCGACAGCGGCGGCGCATCGTCGATGCGGTCGAAGAGGCGCATCGGGCCCCGGCGCCGACCTCGGCCTCAGCGCCTCAGGTGCTCCTGCAGGCGCGGCATCAGCTCGACAAAATTGCAGGGCCGAAACCGGTTGTCGAGCTGGTGCACGAGGATGTCCTGCCACGCGTCGCGGCAGGCGCTGGGCGAGCCCGGCAAGGCGAACAGATAAGTGCCCCCCGCGACCCCGGCAGTGGCCCGGCTCTGGATCGTCGAGCTGCCGATCTTGGCGTAGCTGAGCCAGCGGAACAGCTCGGCAAAACCGGCGATCTCCTTTTCGTAGACGCTGTGAAACGCCTCGGGTGTCACATCGCGTCCGGTCACCCCGGTGCCGCCGGTCGAGATCACAACGTCGATCTGCGGATCGGCGATCCATGCCCGCAGCTGGGCGACGATCGTATCGCGCTCGTCGCGCACGATGCGGCGGGCTGCGATCCGGTGCCCGGTGCCGGTCGCCAGCTCGGCAAGGGTGTCGCCTGAGCGATCCTGGCTCGCGTCGCGGGTATCCGACACGGTCAGCAGCGCGATGCTGACGGGCAAAAACGGGCGGGTTTCATCGAGCCGGCCGGGCATGGCGATCGCTCCCTCGACGGTGCATGCGCAGGATAGTCCGGTCTGGCGGCGCCCGCTAGCCGGGGGCCGATTCGGCGGCCGGCACCGCGTCGAGATGGCGGCGCAGCGCCTGGAGATCGTGCCATGCCTCTCGCTTGCGCTCGGGGCTGCGCAGCAGAAAGGACGGATGAAACATCGGCAGGGTCGGCACCGGCCGGTCGAGCCCGGGGATCGCGAGATCGAACCAGCGGCCGCGCAATCGGGTGATGCCGGGGCCCGGCGGTAATAAAGCACGGGCGGCGGTCCCACCGGCCAGCACCAGGACCTGGGGCCGGACCAGCGCCACCTGACGCAGCACGAACGGCAGGCAGGCGGCGATCTCGTCGGCGCTCGGCGTGCGGTTGCCGGGCGGCCGCCAATAGATCACGTTGGTGATCAGCACGCCCGACCTGTCCAAGCCGATCGCGGCCAGCATCCGGTCGAGCAGCTGGCCGGCGCGGCCGACAAACGGGCGCCCGATCCGGTCCTCCTCGGCGCCGGGCGCCTCGCCGATCAGCATGACCGGGGCGGCGGGGTTGCCGTCGCTGATCACCGTGTTGGTTGCGGTTCGTTTCAACGCGCAGCCGTCGAATTCGGATATTGCCGCTTCGAGCGCCGCGAGTGTGTCGGCAGCGGCGGCGGCGGCGCGCGCCGATTGGGCCGCCTCGGCGGACGAATCGGTGAAATTGACTGGCGGCGCCGCGACCGGGCGGGAGGTCGCCAACGGCAGCGGGCGCTCGGCCGGGGCCGCCGGTGGCTGCGGCGGGGCAAGCCGGTTCGCCGGCGTGTCGGTGATCGCCTCGTCGGCACCGAGCTCCACATACCAGCGCAGCAGCGCGAGCGCCGCCGCGTGATCGTTGCCGATGGTCTCCCCGTCGCCAGAATGCACCCTTTGAGACTATCACCTTCTGGCCGCTGCGGGCACCTTCTGGCCGCTGCGGGCATCTTCTGCGCACCGGGTGGCGGCTGCCGGCCACGAGAGCGCAGACATACCCGCGCATCGCAACCATACGGCGTCCTGATTTGGGTGATTATATACTTGACTGAAAAGCGCGGATGGCCTATCTTATGGATTAAGGAGATAGGCCATGCAGACCCCCGAGCTTCTATCCGATCCGGTCTACCACGATGAAGACGCCGCCCGTGCCTATATCGAGGAGGTGCGCTGGCCCGATTTTGTCACCTGCCCGCTGTGTGGCGCATTCGACAAGATCAACAAGCTAGGCGGCGAATCGATGGGGCCGGCATGGTGGTACTGCGGATCATGCCGGGGCAAGTTCACCGTGCGCGTCGGCATGATCTTTGAGCGCTCGCATATCCCGCTGCACAAGTGGTTGCTGGCGATCCGCTTGATGGCTTCGAGCAAGAAGGGGATTAGCGCCCATCAGCTTCATCGCACCCTTGGGATCACTTACAAGAGCGCGTGGTTCCTCGGGCATCGTATCCGCGAGAGCATGCGCGAAACGCACCCGGAGCCCTTTGGCGGGGAAGGCAAAACGGTCGAAATCGACGAGACTTTCGTGGGCGGGTTGGAGAAGAACAAGCACCGTACCAAGCGCAAGCACGTCGGGACTGGCGGAGCCGGTAAGGAAGCGGTCTTCTCGCTCGTTGAGCGCGGCGGTAAGGTTCATTCCCACCACGTTCCTGCCGTGACTGCCGCAACGCTACGTCCTATCCTCACTTCCCAGGTTCACGAAGCCACCTTCGTAATGACGGACGAGGGCGCGACAGCAAAAAGCCTAGGACGCGGCTACAAGAAACACGGCATGGTGAACCATAGCATCGGCGAATACGTCCGTGGCGATATCCACACCAATACCATTGAGGGATATTTCTCGATATTCAAGCGCGGGATCAACGGCGTTTATCACCACGTGAGCCAGGATCATCTAAAGCGATATCTGGCCGAATTCGACTTCCGCTATAACGAACGCATCGCCTTGGGCGTGAACGATACCGAGCGCGCCCGCCTCGCGGTCGTCGGCGCGGAAGGCAAGCGCCTCACCTATCGGCGGACTCGTAGCCAAGTAGCAAAAGGTGCGGGCACCTGAGCCGATCTGGCCGGATAGTGCGGGATACCGTGAGCCGGTACAGCTGGAATTGCCCCTCGAATAGCAGATCGGCGCGCTTCAGCGCGCCGCTTCGTGCTATAGGAAGACTTAGGGTTAGGGGTGCCAGCCCCGCGCCCGGAGATTTTGGGACCGCCGCCGATCCTGTGCGCTACGTTACAGGAGGACGGGGATGTTCGTCAATATTTTTGGCTCGGCAAGAGCAGCAACATGGCAGACTCCCTGCGTATCGGCGATGAAAGCGATCTTTGGGGTGTGCTGGAGCGCATGCTTTCATACAGCCTCGCGATTCCTCTTGACCTCTTTGAGATTTCAGGCTGGCAACCAGAGCTGCTTTATTTTCCAGATGAGCCTCTCGGCCATAGCATTTCTCCATCGATTGCACGAGCCGTTTCGGGATTTCATGCCAGCATCTCGCGGTCTTACGCATATCTTGCGTATGGGAGGCCTAACGCACGACTGCTCCGCAATGACGATATATACGCGCTTGATATCAGAATTCTGGTTGTCGCGGGAAGTGATGGATTAACATTTACCGAAAAGGGGATCAGAGATTTAGTCTATAAATTGGCCGAAAAAATGACTGGTAAACAAATCACAGTCGCCATTGTTGTATTTTTGTTGATGTATTTCAGCGCGTCCGTAACCAAAGATTGGATTGATAAGGGGCTTGAGGCTAAAAGGCAAGAAGTGGAATCCTCAGAGCGTATTAAGCAAAGCGAAGAAGAAACAAAGAGAATGGCGCTCATTGCTAAAGCTCTTGAATCCCATCCCGGCCTGAAGCCGGTTGCGGACATGTCATATGAGAGCAAGGAGCCGCTGGCTCGCGCCGTGACATCGACAATCAATGCAAGGATTTCTGGCGCGCCAATAACCGGGGAAGAGGCAAAAGCTATATTGTCGAACCCGCGGCAAGCGGGTCACGGTAAGCGGGTAGATGGGATATACGATATTGTCGAGATAGATATTGAAAACCCCGATGGGTACATGGGTCGCGTCAGGAATAATGAAACTCATGAGGAGTTCACTGTTAGCATAAATAGACGAGAATTGCCGGATGAGGACATAGGTGTGCTGTTTAAGGCATTACATGATAAGACCGCCGTGCACACACTGATAAACGCATGGTTTGTTGGTGACAAGATAACTCATGCCTCTATCGTCCGCGCCAACACGCCTGGCAATGGCGGGGACTAGTTGCGCGTCTTCGCCTTATGCGCGCGTTCCTTTGATGCCGGCCGCCCCTTCGGATTCGCCTCCTGAGGCTTACGCGGCTTTGGCGGCGTATTGAGTAGGTTTCGCAGGCCGCGCTGGAAGCGCTCGGCCCAGCCGGGCTCGTCCTGGATTTCGGCAGGTTCCGCGACAGGCTTGCGTGTACGGTTCATCCGTCGTCCTCAAGCCGTATATAGCCCTTCTCGATCGCGTCGCGTATCCCAGCTTCGATGAAATTCGTCATCACCGCCGCCGCAGTCGGCCCATGCGTAGCGCGCCGCGCCAGTCGCTCCAAACGCCGCAGAGTCAAAACCGCCAGCGTGCAGCTCTTTTTAACCGTTTCAGCCTTATCGTCCGATTCGTCCGCCATCGCGCCGCATCATAGTTGACTGGACGCGGATTCCATATGGATTCCAACTGGAATCTCTAGAGCCTCTTGACCGGAGTCGAGCGGTATAGGCTTATGTTGTGGCGTGGCAAAAAAGAGCGGGCGCCTTTCGACGCCCGCCAAGTTCGACAGACACGATCGGTATAGGTGGCATCACGATCGAGGCACCCGCAGGTGCGCCACCCTAGTCTCCGGTTGAGAGGGGGGCGGTCATTTCGTGGGGGAACGCGAGAATGACCGTCTCCACCGACCAGGGACGGTCACCATCTCATAATTCGATGACGTATCAACGTGGCGGCTCGCAACCCATTGCAGCCGCGAGCCAATCCCAATCGCTACTGGCTGGTAGCAACCAAAAATGCAGGTAGATGATTCGCTCGCGCCGGCCTGTCGCGAGGGGTGTGCCAGAGTCGGGGTCTATCAGTCAAGTATATAATTGCCCTGATTTGGACGATGCCGGGGATGCCTGCGACGTTTCGCGCCGATCATAGGGGGTGGTTGCCGGTGGACGGGAGCGGCCGCAATCTATAGAGTTTATCTATGATATATTTTCGTTAACGTTGCTCGCCAACGGGAGATGCTGGGCATGATCAGGCGTGCGCTCACCGCGGGCGCGGTCGTCGCGATTGTCGTGGCGATCATCGGGTGGCAATGGCTCGGCGGCAATGGGCCGCGGGCGACGGCACAGCCGCCGGCCCCGGCGGTCCCGGTCACCGCCGGGGTGGTCCGTGCCGAAGATGTTCCGGTGCTGCTGCACGGCATCGGCACGGTCCAGGCCTATAACATGGTCGCGGTCAAGAGCCGGGTCGACGGCCAGATCGTCAAGGTCGATTTCAAGGAGGGCCAGGAGGTCAAAGAGGGCGAACCGCTGATCCAGATCGATCCGCGGCCCTACCAGGCGGCGCTCGAGCAGGCCGAGGCGGCCAAGCAGAAGGACGAGGCTCAGCTGGTCGGGGCGAAGCTCGATCTCGCACGCTATTCCAAGCTGCTCGGCACCGGCTATCAGACCCGGCAAAGCTATGACCAGCAAACCGCGCTGGTCGGTCAGGTAGAGGCGGCGATCAAGGGCGACCAGGCGCAGATCGACACCGCGCAGCTCAACCTCGGCTATGCCGATATCCGCTCGCCGATCGACGGGCGGCTCGGCGCCCGGCTGGTCGACAAAGGCAATCTCGTGCATGCCAGCGACAACACCGTGCTGGTCACGATCGCCGAGCTGAAACCGATCTTTGTCAGCTTTACCTTGCCGCAGGAAAACCTCGATGCGATCCGGCAGGCGCAGCTGAAGGCTCCGCTCGCGGTGCGCGCTTACAGTGGCGACGGCACCACGTTGCTGTCGCAAGGCAAGCTGACATTGATCGACAACTCGATCGATCAATCGACCGGAACGATTCACTTGAAGGCACGCTTCGACAACCAGGACGAACGCCTGTGGCCGGGCGAGTTCATCAGCCTGCGGGTGATCCTCAAAGTGCTCCCCAAGGTCGCAACGGTGCCCTCGCAGACCGTCGAGGAGGGGCCGGAGGGTCGCTTCGCCTATGTCATTAATCCCGACGACACGGTCGATCGGCGCGCCGTCACAGTCGCCTCGATCCAGGACGGTATCGCCGTCGTCACCAAAGGCCTCACCCCCGGCGAGCGGGTGGTGGTCGATGGACAATATCGGCTGACCGAAGGAGCGCGCGTCAAGATCCTGGCCACTCGGCCACCGAACGCCGCCAGCTGAGCATAACATCGTCGGCGAATTGATTTCGACCGTAAGAGACAGGTAACCCCCGATGAATGTTTCGGAGCCCTTTATCCGCCGGCCGATCGCGACCTCGTTGTTGATGCTCGGTGTCTTGGTGTTCGGCATTGCCGCCTATGGGCTGTTGCCGGTGGCCTCGCTGCCCAATGTCGACTTCCCGACCATCACGGTGAATGCCACCTATCCGGGGGCGAGCCCGAGCACGATGGCCTCGGCGGTTGCCACCCCGCTCGAGCAGCAATTTGCCGCGATCCCCGACCTCGACCAGATGACCTCAACGAGCGGGGTCGGCACCACCTCGATCACTCTTCAATTCGACCTGTCGCGCAACATCGATGCCGCAGCGGAGGATGTGCAGCAGGCGATCAACGCGGCCAGCGGGCTGCTGCCCTCTGACCTGCCCAGTCCGCCGACCTACCGCAAGACCAATCCCGTAGACCGACCGGTGCTGATCTACGCCGTCCATTCCGACGGCATCCCGATCTATCGGCTCGACGATTACGCGTACACGATCCTCGCGCAAAAGCTGTCGACGGTGCCCGGCGTCTCCGAAGCGCGGATCTTCGGGGAAAAGCCCTATGCCGTGCATGTGCGGATCAATCCCGGGGAGCTGGCTTCCCGCGGACTGGGCTTTGAGGACGTGCGCAACGCGCTGGCCGCGACCACTGTCGACCGGCCCAAAGGCGATCTCGAAGGCGCGCATCAGACCTATACTCTCGACACCAACGACCAGCTGTTCAAGGCCGCCGCCTACAACAACGTGATCATCGCCTACAAAAACGGCGCGCCGGTGCGCATCAAAGACGTCGGCAAGGCGATCGATGGGGTGCAGAACGATCGCACCGGCGCCTGGTACGGCGATACCCCGGCCGAAGGTCTGGCGATCCAGCGGCAGCCCGGGGCCAACACGATGCAGCTGGTCGATACGATCAAGGCGATGATGCCGCGGCTCGAAGCGATGATCCCGCCCTCGGTCAAGGTCGACCTGCTCTCCGATCGCTCGGTGATGATCCGCGCCGCAGTGCGAGACGTGCAGTTCACGATGCTGGTGACGATCGCGCTCGTCATCCTCGTCATCTTTCTGTTCTTGCGGACATTTTGGGCGACGATCATCCCCAGCATGGCGGTGCCGCTGTCGCTGCTGGCGACGTTCGCGATCCTCTATGGGGCGGGCTACACCCTCGACAACATTTCGCTGATGGCGCTGACCATCTCGGTCGGCTTTATCGTCGACGACGCGATCGTGATGATCGAGAACATCGTGCGCTATATCGAGCAGGGCATGCGCCCGTTCGACGCGGCGCTGAAGGGGGCCGGCCAGATCGGCTTTACCATCATCTCGATCACCTTTTCGCTGACCGCGGTGTTCATCCCGCTGTTCTTTATGGGCGGGATCATCGGCCGGCTGTTCCGGGAGTTCGCCGTCACGGTGACCGCAGCGGTGATTTCCTCGGCGGTGATTTCGCTGACGCTGACCCCGGTTTTATGCTCGCTGTTTTTGAAGGAGCAGGGGCTGCATCCGGCCGGAGGCTTCAATCGGGTCGCCGAGCGCGGCTTCGATTGGATGCTGCGCACCTATGATTGCGGTTTGGAATTTGTCTTCCGCCACCAATTAGCGACCTTGCTGTCGACGTTGTTGCTGATCGTGGCCACCGGATATCTTTACGTCACGATCCCGAAGGGGTTCTTTCCGCAGCAGGATACCGGCTTCATTT
>JBOHME010000133.1:0-9646 GCA_050729795.1 Allostellaceae bacterium
CAACAGTTTGTACCGGTCGTCTCCCTTGAGAAAATCATAGGTGGCAAAGCCGTGAGCGATCGCATGGCGGATGCTATAGGCGTGCAGCAGGTACCCGGCCGGCATTTCGCGATAGGATTCGTCACGCCCGGTGATGAAGAACAGCAGCGACTGCTTGCACCAATCGATGAGGATCGCCAGCGCCGCGACCGGGCGGTCGCCATGCCAGAACACCGGAAGGAGCAGGGTGCCGCTGCGGGCGCAGCGCTCAAGCATCGCCCGGTTCAGCTCGGCGAGTTCGCCGGCGCTCGCCTCTCCCTTGCTCGGCGCCCATTTGATCCGCCAGAACTCCAGCATTGTTGCCAGATTCCGGTCATAATCCTCACTGCCCGACAGCGTGATACGGCACGTTTGGGCGGCATCGACCTTGCGCAGCAGCCGGCGAATCTTTTGCCGATTGTTGGCGCTCAGGCTCTCCAGGTAATCCTCCCAGCTCGGCGGCAGATCGACCGACAGACAGATCGCGTGGTCGGTGGTTTCGCCCGGGTTTATCTGCTCGAGCGGCCGATGGGCGAAGCGAATCCGGTCGAACCCGCCGAGAAAAAGCTGCCGCCGCTCGTCGGACATCGTCAGGTTGTGCATCGTGAACCGCGCCCAGTGGAGCTCGCGCGTTACATATTCAGCGAGCGCGGGCAGCGCCTCCGCAGCGTGTTCCGGCCGAACGAGGATCCCGGCATAGTCTGAAAACCCGGTTCCTCCGAACAACAGAACGTTGAAGAAACCGCGTGATTTGTCAAATGCCGCGCCCATTCGCAAGGACAGAAAAGCGACGTACTCACGATCATCTTTGGCGTGCTGGGCTGCCAGAACCAACCAGGGGGTCTGGTGAACCTGCAGCCAATCGTACAGCCACTGCCAGCTCAGAAAAAATTGTGCTTCCGGATCGGCTTCGTAGACCGCCTCCCAATTTTCTCGAATCGCCGAAAAATCGGCAAATCCATCGATAACATGAATATGCATACGGGTGCCAAGGTGGGGTTGATAACCTGCAGTCATACCATTGCCGACCCGCGACCGCCAGCCCCGCTCGGCTCTCGCCCCGTCCTGATCTGGAGGGCTTCGCCAGCCGCGATTTCGGAACAGGGCAAAGCCGATATGATCGAGCTTCCTGCGGGGGGCTGTGGAAATCCGTGATCGGGCCCCACAGCGAAACCCCGCGCCGGCCCCTCTCCGCGCCGGGCCCTCTCCTCGCCGAGCCCTCTCCTCGCCATGCGGAGCGCGGGCCGGCGGCCGCAGGGGGCACGGACTAATCCGTCGCGGCGATGATCACCTCCCTCAGGATTTCGGGGATGCGGTCGAGCGTGTCGGCCGGCGTCATCAATGGCGGAGCGATGCAGATCGTATCGCCGATCGCCGGGTCGGTGCTGCCGGCGCGCAGCCGCGGCAAGAGGCCGCGGGCCATTGCCTCGCGGGTGATCTTGGGGCCGAGCCCGACCGCCGGCGCCTTCGTCGCGCGGTCGGTCACCAGCTCGACCCCGCACATCATGCCGATGCCTCGCACATCACCGACCGCCGGAAGATCGCGCAGCTCTTCGAGATTGGCCAGAAGCCGCTTGCCCATGACCGCGGCACGCTCGACGAGACCCTCCTCCTCAATGATCGCAACATTGCGCAGCCCCACCGCACAGCACACGGGATGGCCCGAATAGGTCGCCGCATGCATAAATTTGCGGTCGGCGGGCGCGCTCTGGATCGCGTCGTGCACGTGCTTCGCGGTGATCACCCCGCCCAACGGCAAATAGCCGCTTGTCACCCCCTTGGCGAACGAGACGAGATCGGGCTCGACCCCCCAATGGCCGAGCGCAAACCAGCGGCCGGTGCGGCCAAACCCGGTGATGACCTCGTCGGCGATCAGCAGCACGCCGTGGCGGTCGCAGATCTCGCGCAGCGCCGGGAAATAGGAAGGCGGCGGCACGATCACCCCGCCGGCACCCATGACCGGCTCGGCGATCACCGCGGCGACGGTGTCCGCGCCCTCGGCGAGGATCGCCCTCTCGACCGCCTCTGCGGCCGCGGCGCCAGGCTCGGCATTGCCTGCCGAGCGATAGGCGTAGGGCGGTGGCACCTGGACAAAGCCCGGGATCAACGGCCCAAACATCTTGTGATAGGCGGCCATGCCGGTGGCGCTCATCGCCGCCATCGTCACCCCATGATAGGCATGGATGCGTGAGATGATCTTGGTCTTGGCCGGCTTGTCCTTGATTTTCCAGTAGTAGCGGGCGAATTTGAACGCGCTTTCGTTGGACTCGGCACCAGCGGTGGTGAAATAGACCGCAGCCGAATTCGAGTAGGCATGACCGACGATCTTTTCGGCGAGCCGCACCGCTGGCTCATTGGTCTGGCCGATATAGGCGGAAGCAAAAGCGATGCGGCGCATCTGCGTGGCGGCGGCATCGGCGAGCTCGTTGCGCCCATGACCGACGTTCACGTTCCACAGACCCGACAGGCTGTCGATATAGCCGCGGCCGTCCGCGTCATACAGCATCGCCCCCCTGCCCTCGACGACGACCAGCGGCTGGCGGTGATCATCGGGATGATGCAGCGGGTGAACCAGGTGGCGCCGATCGGCTTCGAGCAGCTGGGTGGTGCCGTCCATATCGTGCTCCTTGAAACGCATGCCCCAGGGAACGCATGCCCCAGGGAACGCATGCCCCGGGGAACGCATGCCTCGGCGCCACCCTTACCGCGCCGCCGGGACCGCGACAACCGTGCCGTCGCATCGCGCCGATCGGCTGCCGTCGACATCTCTCGACCGAGGCGGCGAGGCGCCTCGGCGCGTCGGATTTCCACTTGCTTAACGAGCCGGTGCTGCGCCAGCATGCGGCCGCTTTCCGAACAAACCCGCCGGGCCCGTCAGCGACCGGCAACAGGATCAGGAGGAGACGTGACCCGACCTCGCGCTGCCGATGATTTCGCCGCGATCCACGCCCGCCTCGCCGAGCTGCGCCGCGCGCGCGAAGCGGCGACAAAGCCGCAGACCCCGGCCGATGACGGTCGCAATCCGGCCAGCGGGCGACTGCTCGGGACCGCCGAAGCCCGCCAGCGGCCGGAACGCAGCGGCTGGCTTTCGGTCTCGCCCGGCCGCCGCAACGGTCCTGCGCGACCGCGCTAACGCCGACCGGCGCCCGGCTCAGCGATTGGGGCGATCGAGCGGATAGATCGGGCGGCGAACCTTGGTGAAGTGGAGTTGTCCGTAATCCGAGGTGCACACCCCGACCCCGGCGCAATCGACGACTGCCTTTGCCAGCTTGCCCAGCCCGGCCCGCCAATGGATGCGGCTTTTCAGCATGACATAGCGTTTTTGCATCGGGTCGATCCCGAGACTTGAAAGACAGTTGAGATCGGACGGCTCGACATGGCGCGAGATCAGCACGATCTCCGCGGCCCCGGTGTCGAGCACGACCGACGGCCCCATCTCCATCGTGACGCCGCGCGCCATCGGCCCGCGGTTTTGGTAGCGCCCACTGGAGATTGTCTTGACCCGGCCGGTCACGGTCAAGGGTGGACTCGGCGCCGGGATCGCCGGCATCGCGATCTTGCCGCCAACTGACAAGCTCACCTCTGCACCGATGCCGGCGGCGATCGCCTGCTGCACCGCTTGTGGATCGTAAATCGCGAAAGCGGCAACATCTTCGAGCCCCTGGCGCAGGATCTCGGCCAAGACGACGGTCGTATCCATCGTCCCGCCCGAGGCGCAGTTGTCATAGTGATCGAGCAGCACAATTGGGCCATCGCCCGGTTGCCGCGACGGCATCGCCTTGGCGCGGGCGACCGATTGCTGCAACGGCTCGATCTGGTAGACAAACGCGTCGCGCTCGACCCAGGCGCGGTCCAGCAGTTCGTCGCGCAGCCGCTCGGCGAGCCCGCGATCACCGTCGGTGACGACCACCGCGCTGAGCCCGGCATTCAGAATATCGGCATGCGGAAAGCCGGTAAACAGGCTGGCGGCCAGCGCTCCCTCGGCCGCCATTGCCGCGCAGCGGTGCTGCAGCTCCTGGTTCGGATGGTCGTCGGTGCGCTGGCGCATCACATGCGGCAGCATCGGCACATTGCCCCAGGCCATGACCGGCCGCACCTCGCCGCGGATCGTGCGCAGCAGGATCTCGCCCGCGAGCCGTGCGGTCTCGTAGGTGTCGATGTGCGGGTAGGTGCGATAGCCGGTAACGGCCGTCGCATTGGCGATGATCTCGTCATAGAGGTTGGCGTGCATATCGAGCGCCACCGCGATCGGGGTGACGGGGTCGATCGCGCGCAGCCGCTTCAAGAGTTGCCCTTCGCCGTCCTCCAGGTTCTGCGTCACCATCGCGCCGTGCAGATCGAGCATGATGCCGTCAAACCCGCCTTTCTCGACCGCGGCGCAGATCGTGCCGGTGATCTCGGCATAGGCGGCGTCTTCGACCGGTGCGCTCGGTGGCGCCCCGGCGGCGATCGGCAAGACGATTTCGGCGCCCGCGCGTTCGGCAAGATCGAGATAGGCGCCGAGCCCGGTGCCGGTGCCCCGGAAAGCGCGGATCGCCGCCTCGCCGTAAAGCGGCCCGGGTCCGTTGCCAAAACGCCCGAGCGGGGTCGGCACCGGGGAAAAGGTGTTGGTCTCGTGCTTCATCATCGCGATCAACAGGCGCATTTGCGGGACCTCCGTGGCTGCTTCCGTTATGCCGCTTCTGGACTCGGGCCGCAATTATGGCTATATTGATAGCCATATGGTCGGAGGCCGCCATATGGCCACTTACTCTGTCGCCGATGCCAAGAACACGCTGCCCAAGCTGATCGACAAGGCGCTCGCCGGTGAGGAAGTGATCATCACCCGGCGCGGTGAGCCGGTAGCCGAGCTGCGGCCGGCGATGCGCCGGCGAACACCGGCAAAGGGCACATATGAATGGCTGAAATCGCGCCGCGATGCCCGCCCGAGCATAGACCTGACTTCGGTCGAGATTTTGGAGCTGTTGCACGAGCCGGAGGATTGTTGACCTGTTATCTCGATCCCAGCGTCGTGCTCCCGACCCTGGTCAAGGAGCCGACGAGCCCGTCGGTCGACGCGTTCATGTCGACCGTTGAGCAGGAGTTGCTGGTCAGCGACTTCGCCGCCGCGGAAGTGGCCTCGGCCCTCTCCCGACTGGTTCGCACGGGCCGCCTTAACGCAAGCGAAGGGGCGGCATGCTTGGCGGATTTCGACGTATGGCGCGCGACGATGACCACCATAGCGGAAGTCCATGCCGCCGATATTCGCTTGGCCTGTGTGTATGTCCGGCGTTTTGATCTCGCGCTGCGCACCCCCGACGCGGTGCATCTCGCGATTACCCATCGCCTCGGCGTCGCGCTGGTCACGCTCGATCGGCGAATGGCCGCGGCCGCGAGAGAATTGGGTGTCGCCATCGAAACACCATCATCGATCTGACCGAACGGGACAAACGATATGACCGATAGGCAAGACGCGGTCGAGCAGCATTACACGAGCCCGGACCTCGGTGCGGCGATCCTCGCGGCGTTGCAGCGGATGGGCAAGGACATCGAGAATCTGACGCCCGATGATCTGGCGCCCGTTGATGAGTTTCACGGCGGGCAGCGGCCGGCGACGATGCGGCTCGCCGAACTCGCCGGGCTCGCCGAACTCGCCGGGCTCGCCGAACTCACCGTGCGCGGTGGCGGCAAGCGGGTGCTCGATGTCGGCTCGGGTCTGGGCGGTCCGTCGCGGTTTCTCGCCTGGCGCTATGGGTGCCGGGTCAGCGGCGTCGATCTGACCGCGGAGTTCGTGCGCATCGCCGAGATGCTGACCCGGCGTACCGGGCTTGCCGACAAATGCGATTATCGTGAAGGCGATGCGCTCGCGCTGCCGTTTGGCGACGAGAGCTTCGATGTGGTGTGGGCGCAGAACGCGGCGATGAACATCGCCGATCGCGACCGCCTCTATCGCGAGATGCGGCGGGTGCTGAAGCGCGGCGGGCGGCTGGCACTGCAGGAGGTCGCGGCCGGGCCCGGCGGTCCACCCCATTTCCCGGTGCAATGGGCGCGCGAGCCCGCGATCAGCTTTCTGTTCTCAGCCTCCGAGACGCGTGCCAAGCTCGAAGCCGCAGGTTTGCGCGTGCTGGTGTGGCAGGACACGACGGCTGAAGCGCTCGAAGCCGCCGCGCGGCGCACCCGCAACACCGTGCGCGAGCCGCCGCCGCTTGGCACCCACCTGATCCTCGGGCCCGATTGGCGGGCGATGTTTGCGAATTCCGCGCGCAATCTAGAAGAACGCCGCACCGAGCTGTTCAACGCGGTTCTCGAACGCACCGCCTGAACCGTGGCGGCGCGCACGAGCACCGGTCGCACGCCGCCCGCTCAACGGGCGATTGCTTCGAGCTCCAGATTGTTGGTGCGTGGGCCGAGTGCGGCGACCGAGATGATCACCACAGCCATGCAAGAGGCGACAAAGACGAACACTCCGGTGACGCCGAAATGGCGCAGGAAAAAGGCGACCATAAACCCGACAAAAATGCCGGCGAGCCGGCTCCATGAATAGACAAAGCCGACACCGCGGGCACGGATCCGGGTCGGGTAGAGCTCGGCCTGGTAGTTGTGCAGCGAAAAGGCGAGCCACCCGGTCGAGATCGCCAGCAAGGCCCCCATCACGATCAGCGCGGCTGCCGTCTCCTGCCGGGCAAAGATCAGGCCAAACACCGCGATCAGGAAGCAAGACAGGCAGACCTGCCATTTGCGCTCGATCCGGTCGGCGAACAGGATCAGCAAAAACGGCCAGCCGAGACCGACCAGCTTGATGATAAGCCCGTATTCGAGGCTCTGCGTGACATGGATACCCTTGGCGATCAGCAAGGTCGGAATCCAGGCGAAAAATCCGTAAAACCCGACTGTCTGAAAGAAGTTGAACAGCATCAGCATGATCGTGCGGGTGCGGTATTCCGGGGTGAAGATCTCGGCAAGGCGACCCTTGCGCAGATCTTGCGGCAGCGGGCGGTCCGGCGGCGGCAACGGCCTGCCGTGCTCGGCTTCGACCCGCGCTTCAATGCCCGCCATGATCGCCTCGGCCTCGGCCATGCGACCACGATTGGCGAGCCATCGCGGGCTCTCGGGCAGGCCGAGCCTGACCCACCAGACCAGGATCGCGCTCAGCGAGCTGATCACCACGACCCAGCGCCAGCCAGCGATGCCGAAAGGAGCAATCGGCACCAATTGCCAGGCCAGAAAATAGGCAAACGGGCCGGCCACCGCGCTGATCCCCAACAGAAACGCGAACGCCTTGCCCCGCGCCGCTTTCGGGATCAGCTCGGAGAGATAGGCATCGACCGTGACGAGCTCGACGCCGAGCCCGATTGTGCTGATAAAACGCCACAGATTGATCGCATCGGGGGTGCTCTGCAGCGCCATGATCAGGCTGCCGATGCCGTACCAGAGGAGCGAGAAGCCGAAAATGCTGCGGCGGCCAAACCGGTCGGCGACATAGGAGAAGAGAAGCGCGCCAACAAACATGCCGGCGAACAGCGAGGCGATAAAGCTCGCCAGCCCGGTCATGCCAAAGAAGCTGACGGTGGTCGCGGTGAAGATCTTGGCGTGAAACAGCCCCGGCGCCAGGGTCGCCACCAGCTCCAACGCGAGCGCGTCAAAAAAGCCGCCGAGCGAAACCAAGAGCGCCATGATCCACACCGTGCGGGTCATCGGCAGCCGGTCGAGGCGGGCGGCGAGCAGTTCCGCCGGACTGGGGGACCCAGCGACGCCAAACGGGCCACCGGCAGTGGTTGCGGTCATTAGCGTCACCTCCCCTGAGAACGAGTTGGTCGTTGGCAGCGACAGCGCAGTCCGGATCGCCGGCGCCCGGCGCAGACCAGAGCGGCATGGTGCTGCGCTTCACTCGCGCCGGCAAGGCGGATCGCAAAAATCCGCCCCGGACGATCTGCCCCCGGGACGATCCGACGCAGCGCCTCGGGTGCCGTCCGCTCAGCCGCACCAAAGCCAACAGATGCGGGCGGGTCGGAGCCCGCTCCCGAGGCGTCAAACCGGAGCGGTGCCGCAATGGGCGCATTCCCGGCTCGACACCTTGGCTGCCAAGAACAAAGCGCTCAACCCCGACGAGATCGTCACGGCCGAAGTGCCTCACGGTCGAAGCGCCGCCGCTGATCGATCGCTCGCCCAGCGCATCGCGGTCGCAGACAAAGAGGTCCGCATCATGGGGTCGAAGAGCGACCTGTTTTGAAACGCCGGCAGCCGCTTCGCGCGCAAAGCCGCCTACGCCCGGCGTTCGCAGTTCTGTTCTGATGCCGGCGAATTTGGTTCGCGTAGCATGGAGCGCAGCGGCGCCCGATATTCCGCGGTTGGCCCGAATCTTCGAAGTGTCCGGGCAGGCAATGGAAATCCGGCTGCGCGAGCTGAGGTTGCTGCCTCAAGTTCCTGATCAACTCGACCTGGTCTATTCCGGCAGCACGGGCTGAGCTGAGAACTTCCGATGCACAGAGGCCCGCTTCGGCCGGGCTTTTTCATGCCCGCGGCCGGCTCGGCCTCGCCCGGCGGAGCATGGTCGCGGGATCCGCATAGCGTGAGGCAGCCGGAGCCGCGGGCAGCGGCAATATACAGCGTCGATGTGGGGAAAGGAATGCGATCCGCGATAAGGCGCTCGCGTGCCGCGTTCCACCGCAGCGGCGGACCAGCCCGAGCATGCCAAGCCCGGCGATCAGCACCCAGAAGCTCGAAGGCTCGGGTGCTTGGCTTGTTGTAGACGCCACCAGCATCCCGGTGTATCGCGCCGGCTCGTCGGTCAAATATTGGTCTGCGCCGAAAAAGACCGTGCTGACGGAGCCTGTGCTGAACTGAGCCGAACCGCCCGAACCGACGCTGCCAGATATTCCGTAGTTGTCGTTGCTGTCGGTGAAGAACAGCGAGAGGCTTGCGGTGCTGTCGGCCGGATCTGCGGTAAGGGCGAAGCTCCATACCGGGTAGCCGAACAACGGGTTCGGAGAGGTGAAATCGGCTAAGGTGACGGGTCCGAAGATGCCGTCGCTCAGGCTGAACGAGGTCAGGTCCGACGGGAAGGGATAGGCGACCGGCGACGCCGGCCACAGGCCCTCGGCGTTATCAGCGAATCCATCGCTCGCGGCCACCGACACCGGGCCAGCAACGGTGAACGAAAGGTCGAAGGCCGGCGCGGTGCCAGGGCCCCCGTTGTCGGGTGCCACGGACGACAGTGTTTCCCAGGTGTAAGTCACGTCGGCAGAGGCGGCCGGGGCGAGAGCAACGACGCAGAAAACAGCGCACAGCGCATAGGCGACGCAGCGCAGCATGACGGCCCTCCCCCTGGCAGCGCACGGTCTCGCGCCGGGCGCATGACAACAATATCCCCGACCGGACTTACAGTCGCCGCGGATAAGGTTGATGTGCGACGGGGTGCCGCAGGGGGGTGCGCTGCCATCACCACCATCCGCCACGAACCGTCATCTCGGGATGGTTCTGGGGATGGGAAAATCCCGCGTGCGTCCCGCAATATGTTGAAATAATTGAGGAGGTGGCGGAGGGGGCGGGATTCGAACCCGCGAGACGATTCATCACCGTCTACACACTTTCCAGGCGTGCGCCTTCAACCGCTCGGCCACCCCTCCTCCTGTCTCTTAAACACATAACC
>JBOHME010000134.1:0-9608 GCA_050729795.1 Allostellaceae bacterium
GGCCGCTCAACGCCTTTATCACCGAAACCCCGGAGCAGGCATTGGCGATGGCTGATGCCGCCGACCAGCGGCTCGGGCGCGGCGAGCCCCGACCGCTCGACGGCATTCCGATCGCGGTCAAGGATCTCTTTTGCACCAAGGGGGTGCTGACGACGGCGGCCTCGCACATCCTCGACGGCTTCCGCCCACCCTATGAATCGACCGTGACCGAAAAGCTGTGGCGGGCCGGGGCGGTGATGCTCGGCAAGACCAACCTCGATGAGTTCGCAATGGGCTCGTCGAGCACGACGAGCTATTTCGGCCCGGTCGAGAACCCGTGGCGCAAACCGGGCGACAACCGGCCATTGGTGCCGGGCGGGTCGTCCGGCGGCTCGGCGGCGGCGGTGGCGGCGCACGCGGTATTGGCCGCGACCGGCACCGATACCGGCGGCTCGATCCGCCAGCCGGCGAGCTATTGCGGCATTGTCGGGCTGAAGCCGAGCTATGGCCGCTGCTCACGCTGGGGTGTCGTTGCTTATGCCTCTTCGCTCGACCATCCGGGGCCGCTGACCCGCACCGTGCGCGACGCTGCGATCATGCTGCGTGCGATGGCCGGGCACGACCCAAAGGATTCGACCTCAGCGCCATTGCCGGTGCCCGATTACGAGGCGGCGCTGACCGGCGACATCCGCGGATTGCGCATCGGCATCCCGCAGGAATATCACCAGGACGGGATGCGAAGCGAGATCGCGAACGCATGGCACATCGCGGCCTACGACTGGCTGGGAAAAGCCGGGGCGGAAGTCGTAGAAATCAGCCTGCCGCACACCAAATACGCGCTGCCAGCCTATTACATCATCGCCCCGGCCGAAGCCTCATCAAACCTTGCCCGCTATGATGGGGTGCGGTTCGGCCTCAGGATCGAGGGGCAGAGTCTCGACGAGATGTACGAGCTGACCCGCGCCGCCGGTTTTGGTGCCGAGGTCAAGCGTCGCGTCTTGATCGGCACCTATGCGCTCTCGGCCGGCTATTACGACGCCTATTATTTGAAGGCGCAGCGGGTACGCGCCTTGGTAGCACGGGATTTCTCGGCGGCCTTCGACCGGGTCGATTGCATCCTGGCGCCGACCGCGCCGACCGCCGCGTTCGCCATCGGCGAGAAGAGTGATCCACTTGAAATGTATCTCAACGACGTGTTCACCGTGCCCATCAACCTGGCCGGAATACCGGCGGTTTCGGTTCCCGTCGGGCTCCTCGACGGGCTGCCGATTGGGCTTCAGGTGATCGGCCGGGCCTTCGACGAGGCGAGCGTGCTGCGTGTCGCCGAGGTGTTGGAGCAGGCCGCGCAGTTCCGCGAGCTGCCGAGCTTTGTCACCGGAGACCGCGGATGACCAAAGATGGGCTGATCGAGGGAAGCACCGGAGAGTGGGAGACCGTGATCGGGCTCGAAGTGCACGCCCAGATCGTCTCCGAGGCCAAATTGTTCTCGGGTGCGGCGACCCGGTTCGGGGCCGCGCCGAACACCCAGGTCTCGCCGATCGATGCCGCGTTTCCAGGCATGCTGCCGGTCATCAACCGGCATTGTGTCGAGCAGGCGGTCAAGACCGGGCTCGGGCTCGATGCCGCGATCAATCTCGTCAGCGTCTTCGACCGAAAAAACTATTTTTATCCCGATCTGCCGGCCGGCTATCAGATCTCGCAATATTTGCAACCGGTGGTCGGCCATGGCCGGGTCGTGCTCGACATGCCCGACGGCTCGGTGCGGGCGATCGGCATCACCCGGCTCCACCTCGAGCAGGATGCCGGCAAGAGCCTGCACGATCAGCATCCGAGCCTGACCTATGTCGATCTGAACCGGGCCGGGGTCGGGCTGATGGAGATCGTCTCCGAGCCCGATCTGAGGAGCGCCGAGGAAGCCGGGATCTATCTGCGCAAACTGCGCTCGATCCTGCGCTATCTCGGTACCTGTGATGGCAATATGGACGAGGGCTCGATGCGGTGCGACGCCAACGTGTCGGTGCGCCGGCTGGGGGCGCCCTACGGTACCCGCTGCGAGATCAAGAACGTCAACTCAGTGCGCTATGTGATGGCGGCGATCGAATACGAGGCGCGCCGGCAGGTAGAATTGCTAGAAGATGGCGGCAGGGTCGCGCAGCAGACACGCCTCTTCAATGTCGCGCGCGGCATCACCCGGCCGATGCGCTCCAAGGAGGACGCGCATGATTACCGCTATTTCCCCGATCCCGATCTGTTGCCACTGGTGCTCGATCGGGACTGGGTCGAAGGGCTGCGCGCGGGACTGCCCGAGCTGCCGGATGCGAAAAAGGCGCGGTTCGTCGCGGCGCTCGGGCTGTCGCACGAGGACGCCGGGGTGCTGGTCGCCGAGCAGGCGACGGCGCTGTTCTTTGAGGAGGTTGCCGCCGGGCGCGAGGCGAAGGCCGCGGCCAACTGGGTCATCGGCGATCTGTTCGCCGCCTTGAACCGGCTCGGCAGCGCCATCGAGCATTCGCCGGTGTCGCCGGCACAGCTGGGTAGGCTGATCGACCTGATCGCCGACGGGACGATTTCCGGCCGGCTCGCCAAGGAGGTCTTTGCCGAGATGATCGCGACCGGTGCCGATCCCGCGGCGATCGTTGAAACCAAGGGTCTGCGCCAGGTTACCGATGCAGGCGCGATCGCCGGCGCAATCGACGCGGTGCTGGCGCGAGAGGCCGAGAAGCTCGCCGAATACCGCGCCGGCCGCGACAAGCTTTACGGCTTCTTTGTCGGTCAGGTCATGAAGGCCACACATGGCAAGGCCAACCCGGCACTGGTCAACGAGCTTTTGCAGCAGCGGCTCGCCGAGAAGGGACCGGTTTGAGCCCAAGATTGTCGGCGGGCCTCCCTGGCCCCTTACGGCTTGCGCTCCGCGGGGTGGCCGAGGTGAGCGCCGCGGCGGGATTGCTGATCGCCGCCGGGCTCGTCTGGTTTGCGACCCCACCCCCCGCCGAGCATCAGAAGGCGACGACCGACGCGATTGTCGTGCTGACCGGGGGGAGCGAGCGGCTGCACGCCGGCATCGAGCTGATGCGCGAAGGAAAGGGGCAAGCGCTGTTGATCTCCGGGGTTGGCCACGGCGTCGGCCTCGACGAGCTGCTGCGGGTTGCCGGTGGCGCTCCGTCTTGGCTGACCTGCTGCGTCGCGATCGACTATCAGGCCGAGAACACCGAGGACAATGCGCAGCAGACCGCGCGCTGGATGCGCTCGGACGGCTATCGCAGCCTGCGGCTGGTCACCGCCTGGTATCATATGCCGCGCAGCCGCCTGGAATTCGCGCGGGCGATGCCCGGGATCGAGATCGTGCCGCATCCGGTCTTTCCGCCGAGCGTCAAGGAGCAACACTGGTGGGCCTGGCGCGGCACGGCGGCGCTGCTGGTCGCAGAATATGTGAAATACCTGGCGGTGCTGTTCCGTCCGCTGGTCGAGCCGGCGCGGCCGTCGCTCGACGAGCCGGTCGAAGCCGCGGTTCAGCCGTGAGCTGGGCCAGGGCATTCGCCTTCAACCTGCTGATCGTTGCCTGGACCGTGGTCCTTGGCACGCTCGGGCTGCCGCTGCTCTTAGCGCGGCGGGCGGCGGCGATGGCCTTTGGCCGGTTCTGGGCGCGGGGGGTGCTGTGGCTGCTGCGCGTCGTGGTCGGGCTCGACTACCAGATCCGTGGGCTCGATCGTGTTCCGGCCGGCGGCTGCATCGTTGCGGTGAAGCATCAATCCGCCTGGGACGCGCTGATCCTGCCGATCGTTCTCGGCGATCCTGCCGTTGTCGTGAAGCGTGAGCTGCTGCTGCTGCCGTTCTACGGATGGTATGCGGCGCGGGCGGGCTCGATCGCGATCGACCGCAAGGGCGGCGCTCGGGCGTTGCGCCGGATCGTCGCCGCCGCTCGCTCGGTGGCGGCCGAGAGCCGGCCAGTCGTGATCTTCCCGCAGGGGACGCGGGTGGCGCCCGGAACCATGGCGCCATATCAGCCGGGTGTCGCCGCGCTCTACCAGGCGCTGGGCCTACCGCTGGTGCCGGTGGCGGTCAATTCGGGGCTGTTCTGGGGACGGAGAGCCTTTGTCAAGCAGCCCGGTCGGATCACCCTCGAATTTCTCGAACCGATCCCGCCCGGCCGGCCGCGGCGCCGGCTGATGGCCGAGCTGGAGCAGCGGATCGAGACCGCCACCGCAATCCTCGAACGCGAGGCCGTGGCGAGCCGCGACACCGCGACAGCTCATGTGCTCAGCAGTCGCGCCCACGCGGCGGAGGAAACCAGTCCTCGCCATCACCGCTGACGATCTGGGCGAGGGTGTAGGGGCATTCCGCCGACAAGCGGCGCGTCAATCCGGGGATATCCTCCTCAAGGCGCCGCAAAAGCCGCAGCGCCGCGCGGTGGAGCGAGGGCAGATCGAGCTTTGCCTCCAGGCTTTGCGTCAGGACCTGCTCGAGCAGAAGCCGCCATTCGACGATTTCGGCGCGCCAATGGTTCGCGGGCTCGCCGAGCCCGGAAAATTCCAGCTTCAGAAAATGCTCGATGATATGCATCACGAGCGATTGCACCGTGCGAAGATCGTTGCGTCCCAAGCTCTCGATCTCTTCGGCAATGTTCTCGATGTCGAGCGCGTTGCCGGCGGGTGGCAGACGGCGCAGCAGCTCCGCCTGCTGCCGGGTCCAGGCGTAGAAATCCTGCTCGTAAAGCGAGTCGGGCGGCATCGTCATGTTGTAAATCTAGCCCAATCGGCGCCATGCGGAAAGTCCGGGCGAAACGAACCCGGAACTGGTAGGATCGAGCCGGCAGGAGGGATGTCGGACATGGCGGTGGTCGGCGCGATTTCGCAGCAGATTTGGGACATGAAATATCGGCTGCGTGCGCCCGCCAGTGGCGAGCTGCCGGGCGAACCGCTCGACCGGACGATCGAGGATACCTGGCTGCGAGTGGCAAAGGCGCTCGCCGCTCCGGAGCAAGACGCCGTCCGCTGGACCGACCGGTTCTACCAGGCGATGGCCGATTTCAAGTTTCTGCCGGCCGGGCGGGTCGTCGCCGGTGCCGGCAGCCGCCGCCAGGTGACGCTGTTCAACTGTTTTGTTATGGGAACGATCCCCGACGACATGGGCGGCATTTTTGCCCATCTGCGCGAGGCGGCGCTGACGATGCAGCAGGGCGGCGGCATCGGCTATGATTTTTCGACGCTGCGGCCGCGTGGCGCCCCGGTCAAGGGTGTCGGCGCCGACGCCTCGGGACCGCTCTCGTTCATGGATGTGTGGGATGCGATGTGTCGCACGATCATGAGCGCCGGCTACCGCCGGGGTGCGATGATGGCGACCTTGCGCTGCGACCACCCCGACATCGAGGCGTTTATCGAGGCCAAGCGCGAGCCGGGCCGGCTCAGAATGTTCAACCTGTCGGTGCTGGTCACCGATGCCTTTATGCGGGCGGTCGAGGAGGACGCACCTTGGGCGCTGACATTTCCGAGCGGTCGCGGCGGCACAGTGGCCAAGGTGCTGCCGGCGCGCGAGCTGTGGGACAAGATCATGCGGGCGACCTATTCCTATGCCGAGCCCGGCGTGATCTTTATCGACCGGATCAACCGGCGGAACAATTTATGGTATTGCGAAACGATTACTGCAACGAACCCTTGCGGTGAGCAACCATTGCCGCCTTATGGCGCATGTCTTTTGGGCTCGATCAATCTGGCGCGCCTGGTCGAGGAGCCGTTCACCCCGCGGGCGCGGCTCGATCTCGACCGACTCGAGCGGCTCGTTCCAGATTGCGTGCGGCTGATGGACAACGTCGTCGATGTCTCGCAGTTTCCGCTGCCGCAGCAGCAGGAGGAGGTGCTGCAGAAGCGTCGCATCGGGCTCGGAGTGACCGGGCTCGCCGATGCGCTGATCCTGTGCGGGCTGCGTTACGGCTCGCCGCCGGCGGTGGCCGCAACCGAGGCGTGGCTCGGTGCGATCGCCCGCCAAGCCTATCTCGCCTCAGCCGCGCTCGCTGCCGAAAAGGGGCCGTTCCCGCTGTTCGACCGCGACCGCTATCTCGAGGGCGAGACGATCGCCGGCCTCGACCCGGAGGTGCGCGCGGCGATCGGCCGGCATGGCGTGCGCAACGCGCTCTTAACCTCGGTGGCGCCGACCGGCACGATCTCGTTGTTTGCCGACAATGTTTCTTCCGGGATCGAGCCGGTGTTCAGCTTTCGCCATACCCGCAACCTGTTGATGCCGGACGGCACGCGCCGCGAGGAAGAGGTTGCCGATTACGCGTGGCGGCTGTTTCGGCGGATCAAGGGCGAGACCGCACCATTGCCGGACTATTTTGTCGATGCCCAGGTGCTGAGCCCGGACGACCATCTCGTGATGCAGGCGGCGGTGCAGAGGCATATCGACAGCTCGATCTCTAAGACGATCAATGTGCCGGCCGACATCCCGTTCGAGCGCTTCGAGGATGTCTACCGGCGGGCTTACGCGCTCGGCTGCAAGGGCTGCACGACCTATCGCCCGAACGAGGTCACCGGTGCCGTGCTGGCGGTGAAGCCGCAAACGGCGGCGGGTGCGCAGTCCGGCGACCGGGAACCCCAGCAGCCGGAGCTGCCATTGCCGGCACCGGTTCCGCCCGCCGCGGCAAAGCCCGCAGACATCTTCGAAGCCGGTGGCGTCGTCTATATGACGCAGCCGCTATCGCGGCCGGAAGCTCTGCCCGGCCAGACCTACAAGCTCAACTGGCCCGACAGCGAGCACGCGCTCTACATCACGTTGAACGACATCGTTCAGGACGGAAGGCGGCGGCCGTTTGAGGTCTTTATCAATTCAAAGAACATGGAGCACTTCGCCTGGACCGTGGCGCTGACGCGGATGATCAGCGCGGTGTTTCGCCGCGGCGGCGATGTGTCGTTTGTCGTCGAGGAGATGAAGGCGGTGTTCGACCCGCGCGGCGGCGCCTGGATGGACGGCAGATACGTGCCCTCGCTCTTGGCTGCGATCGGCGATGTGATCGAGCGTCATATGATCGCGATCGGCTTTTTGCCGGGTGCGGCAGCGGACCGGGCGTCGCGAGCAAAGGTCATGAACCTGCTCGCCGCAGAGCGCTCGGGCGGCGGCTCGGCACAAGTATTGCCGCGGCCGGCGCAGTGTCCGAAATGCGGCGAGGCGGCGCTGATCCATCGCGAGGGCTGCGAAGAATGCACCCGCTGCGACTACTCGAAATGCGGCTAGCGCCTTCGCGACCGAGCGGCGGGCGCCACACCCGCAAGGTTTTTTCTCAGCGCGAAATGGCCTGACGATGCGAAATGGCCTGACGATGCGAAATGGCCTGACGATGATTCGCTTTTCCGAGGAGGCATGGCAGCATATTTCGGCGCTGCTGCGGGCGATCCACGCGCTGCCGTTCAATGTCGAGCTCGCGGCAGGGACCTTGGCGCGCGACCGCTTTCGGGATTACATCACCCAGGATGCGCTTTATCTCGGCGAGTTTTCACGGGCTCTGGCGATCACTGCGGCCAAGGCGCCCGACACCGCGACACTACAGGTTTTCGCCCAGTCGGCGCTTGGTGCGGTGGCGGTCGAAACCGCGCTGCATGAGCGCTACCTGCGCGAATTCGGCATCGATCCATCCAGGCTCGCCAGGGCAGAGCCGGCGCCGGATTGCCTCGCCTATACGAGTTTTCTGATCGCCACCGCCTATCAGCAGCCATGGGAGGTTCTGGTCGCGGCCTTGCTGCCGTGCTTCTGGATCTACTGGGATGTCGGTTGCGCGATCGCCGCCGCGAGCACCCCCGCAAACCCCTATCGCGCCTGGATCGACACCTATGCCGATCCGCAATTCGGCGACGCGGTCAGGCGCGTGATCGCTGTCGCGGATCGGGCGGCCGACGCCGCGAGCGCGACGATGCGGGCGCAAATGCTCGCCGCCTTCACCCGCGCCGCGCAATATGAATGGCTGTTCTGGGACGGCGCCTATCATCGCCGCCGGTGGCCGCAGCTCGGCTGAGCGCGGTTTATCGAGTGGCAAAGTCGATGCGCGGATCGATCAGCATATAGGTCAGATCGCTGACCAGCTTTAGCACCAGTCCGATCAGCGTATAGATGTATAGCGTGCCGAAGATGATCGGGTAATCGCGGTTGATCGCCGCGTCAAAGCCAAGCAGCCCCAGTCCATCGAGCGAAAAGATCACCTCGATCAGCAGCGACCCGGTAAAGAGGATGCCGACAAACGCGGCCGGAAATCCGGCGACCACGAGCAGCATCGCGTTGCGGAACACGTGGCCGTAGAGCACGCGGCGCTCGCTCAGCCCTTTGGCCCGCGCGGTCAGCACATACTGCTTGTTGATCTCGTCGAGAAAGCAGTTCTTGGTCAGCATCGTCAGCGTGGCGAACCCGGAGATCACCAGCGCCGTGATCGGCAGCGCGATATGCCAGAAATAGTCGGCGATGCGCAGCGGCCAGGACAACGCCAGCCAATTGTCGCTGACGAGCCCGCGCAGCGGAAAGATCGAGAGATAGCTGCCGCCGGCAAACAAGACAATCAGCAGCACCGCGAACAGAAAGCTCGGCACCGCATAACCGACGACGATGACCGCACTCGTCCACACATCGAAGCGGCTGCCATCGCGCACCGCCTTTCTGATCCCGAGCGGGATCGATACGAGGTAGGTAATCAATGTCGTCCACAGCCCGATCGAAATCGAGACCGGCAGCTTCTCCTTGATCAGATCGATCACTTTCCGGCCGCTGAAAAAGCTGGTGCCGAGATTGAAGGTCAGATAGTTGCGCATCATCAGCACGAAGCGGGCCAAAGGCGGCTTGTCGAACCCGTATTGCTTTTCGAGCTCCGTGATCAGCGCCGGGTCGAGACCGCGCGCCCCGCGATAGCGGGTATTGACCGTGCTCGATTGCCGCATCAGTTCGCCGCTGCCGCCGCTGACCCGCTCGGTGGCGCTGACGCTTTGCCCTTTCAGCCGCGCGATCATCTGCTCGACCGGGCCGCCCGGTGCTGCCTGCACGATGACGAAATTGACCACCATGATCGCGAACAGGGTCGGGATCATCAGCGCCAGACGCCGGATCGCGTAGCCGATCACCACCCGCTCCGCGGCATCGAGCGGTCTGAACGCATCGGATGACGGTTCACTACTTTTTGACCACGTCGCCCTTCTTGGCGTCGACCGATTTCTCGGCCGCAGGATCGACCCACCAGGTGTCGAGCCCCAGCGCGTATTTGGGCGAGATCGCCGGGCGCCGGAACTTATCCCAATAGGCGACCCGGAACGCCGCCAAGTGAAAGTTCGGGATCACGTAATAGCCGTATTGCAATACCCGATCGAGCGCCCGGGTATGAGCGACCAGGCTCGCCCGGTCGGGCGCGTCGATCAACTCTTCGGTCAGCGCATCGACAACTTTGCTCTCGATGCCGAGCACGTTGCGGCTGCCCGGTTCGTCGGCGGCCTTCGAGCCCCAATAATCGCGCTGCTCGTTGCCGGGGGAGAGCGACTCGCCGAACAGCACGACAGTCATATCGTAGTCGAACGTGTCCATGCGCCGCTCATATTGCGCGGTATCGACAGTACGCACCCGAGCGGTGATGCCGATGCGCTTCAAATTCTGCACAAAAGGCAGCACGATAG
>JBOHME010000135.1:0-9461 GCA_050729795.1 Allostellaceae bacterium
CAGAAACAGGGCGCAGCCCATGCCGAGGCGGCTGGGGAGTTCATCGCGGCCGAGCTCAAGAACCGGGAGAGGACATGCCGATGCCGACGGGATATCTCGACACCTATCGCCGGTCGATCGAGCGGCCGGAGGAGTTCTGGGCTGAAGCCGCAGAAGCAATCGACTGGGACCGCCGCTGGGACCGGGTGCTCGATCAAAGCCGCCCGCCCTTTTACCGCTGGTTTGCCGGCGCCCGTCTCAACACCTGCTGGAACGCGCTCGACCGCCATGTCGCGGCCGGCCGCGGCGCGCGCACCGCGCTGATCTGGGACAGCCCGGTGACCGGCGAGATCGCGCATTTCACCTACCGGCAGCTGCGCGACGAGGTGGCGCGGCTCGCCGGTGTGCTCACCGCTCTCGGCGTCGGCAAGGGCGATCGGGTGCTGATCTACATGCCGATGGTACCGCAGGCGGCAATGGCGATGCTGGCCTGCGCGCGGATCGGTGCGGTGCATTCGGTCGTGTTCGGCGGCTTCGCAGCGCACGAGTTGGCGACCCGGATCGATGCCGCCCGGCCGCGGGTGATCCTGACCGCCTCGTGCGGGATCGAGACCAGCCGGATCGTCCCCTACAAGCCGCTGCTCGACGCCGCGATTGGCGAAGCCCAGGCAAAGCCCGCGCACTGCGTGGTCCTGCAGCGGCCGATGTGCCGCGCCGATCTCGCCCTTGGCCGTGATCATGACTGGGACGAGCTGGTCGCCGCAGCGAAGCCGGCCGAGTGTGTCCCGGTGCTGGCGACCGACCCGCTCTACATCCTCTATACCTCGGGCACGACCGGAATTCCCAAGGGGGTCGTGCGCGACAATGGCGGCCATGCGGTGGCGCTCAACTGGTCGTTGCGCAACATCTACGGGGTCGAGTCCGACGAGGTGTTCTGGACCGCGTCCGATGTCGGCTGGGTGGTTGGCCATTCCTACATCGTCTACGCGCCACTGCTCCTCGGCTGCACTGCGGTCATGTACGAGGGCAAGCCGGTCGGCACGCCCGACGCCGGCGCCTTCTGGCGGGTTATCGCTGAGCATAGGGTGCGCGTTTTTTTTACCGCGCCGACCGCGTTCCGCGCGATCAAGCGTGAGGACCCCGACGGAGAGCTGATCCGGCGCTACGATCTCAAGCAATTCCGCGCGCTGTTTCTTGCCGGAGAGCGGGCCGACCCGCCGACCGTCGCTTGGGCCGAGAAGCAGCTCGGCGTCGCCGTGATCGACCATTGGTGGCAGACCGAGACCGGCTGGCCGATCGCTGCGAACTGTCTCGGGATCGAGCGGCTCCGGGTCAAGCACGGCTCCGCGACGCGTGCGGTTCCCGGTTGGGACGTGCGCGTGCTCGATGCCGAGGCTGAGGGCAGGGCGCACGAGCTGAAGGCCGGGGAGATCGGCGCGCTGGCGGTCAAATTGCCGCTGCCCCCCGGCGCCTTGCCGACCCTGTGGGAAGCCGACCACCATTTCGTGCACACGTATCTCGACGCATTCCCGGGCTACTATCAGACCGCTGATGCCGGGTTTATCGACGAGGACGGCTATGTCCACGTAATGACCCGCACCGACGACATCATCAATGTTGCCGGCCACCGGCTGTCGACCGGCGCCATCGAGGAGGTGTTGGCTGCCCACCCCGACGTCGCCGAATGTGCGGTGATCGGTGTTAGCGATGCGCTCAAGGGTCAGGTGCCGCTCGGCCTCCTTGTCGTGAAGGCAGGTGCTGCGCGCGACGCTGCGCAGATCGAGTGCGAAGCGGTCGCATTGGTGCGCGAGCGCATCGGCCCGGTCGCGAGCTTCCGGACGGCGCTGGTCGTCGGCGGCCTGCCAAAGACCCGCTCCGGCAAGATCCTGCGCGGCACGATGCGCAAGATCGCCGATGGCGAGCCCTATCCGATGCCGGCGACGATCGACGACCCCGCCATCCTCGCCACCATCGCGCAGGCGCTGAAGCGTGCGGGAACCAGGGACTTGGCGCCGCCTGACCGAGGCGTCGCTTTGCCACGCGTGGTGTGACGGCGCGGCGCGGACCGCGGTTCGCCGGGGCATGGCAGAGACATCGCGACGGCCGTCGCTGGTTTCATGCCCCCGATCGCATTTCGACGGCAAAGGGGCGATCTCTCGATCGGGCGGGCTACCGGTTCATTAGTCATGTCCGAAAGCTGAGGACGGCGGCGGGTGGTGGGTTCATCTCTCCGATCGGCAGAGATTTCATCGACAGCAGGCGTTTCGCCCAATCGAGACATGACATTTCTGCATGGCCCGACTATATTCGCTGCAAGGCTCCCGCGATGAGAGCCGTCAGGAGCATGCACGGTAAATGGCACCAACGGCGAGCGCGTGTCTGCTAGCTCCCGACCGGTGGTCGGTCGGCTATGGTGGTGGAGCGCCTGTACTCGGCAGGATCGCGAGCCGCCTCGACCTCGATTGCGCCGCTGCCGACCGCCACAGCCGCGTCGGGTGATTTCACGATGGGAGGATGCGTATGGAAAATAGCGCGCTGACGCGACGCACCGTGCTGAGAGCGGCGCTGGCGACGACGGCGTTGGCGGCGCCGATGATCAGGCGCAGCTATGCTGCAGCGCCGGTCGTCCCCCGTGGGAGGTTTGTGCTCGCCTGGCACACCAACATCGCGCCGCGCTGGCTTGACCCGCAGCAGCACGACGGCACGGCAACCCCGGACAATTTCATCAATGCTTTGCAGGATGCGGTGATCAAGAACTTCCGGGCGGAGAAATGGAACCATCTGGCGCTCGCCGACCACGACGACTTTCCCGAGGACGCGCTGAGTGCAACCTTCCATATGCGCCCGGATACCAAATTCCATGATGGCACGCCGGTCACCGCTGAGGATTTTATCTGGAGCTTTGAACATTACCAAGGTGCCTGGGCTCAAATCTTGCGCAACAAGACCAAAAACGTCACTATTCTTCCCGACAAGCGCACGGTGCGCTTCACCTTCAGCTCGCCGTTTCTCGACTTTCCGCGGCTGATGGGCACATCGAATGTGTGCGGGGCGGCGTGGGTGGTTCCAGCCAAATACTACCAGAAGGTCGGCAAGGACGGCTACACCAACAAGCCGATCGGCGCCGGGCCGTACAAGCTCGCCAGTCAGGTGCCGGGCAGCCAGCTCAACTTCGAGGCGTTTGACGGTTATTATCGCCCGGTGCACATCAAATACTTCGAGATGAAGAGCGTCGAGGACCCGGCGACCCGCGTGGCGATGCTCGAACGCGGCGAGGCCGACATTATCTACGACGTCCCGGGCGAGCTGGTGGCACGGATCCAGAACAACAAGAAGCTGATGCTGGCGCCGGTCGTCTCGGGCAATTTCTGGCTCGAATTTCCGGGTTTTCAAAACCCCAAAAACCCGTTCCACGACAAGCGCGTGCGCGAGGCGGTGAGCCTCGCCCTCGACCGCTCTGCCATCAATGACGACGAGTCCGACGGCAAGGGCGAGGTCGATGGCAACTGGATCAACGACGATGTGCTCTATGGCATGCCGTGGCCAAAATGGCCGTACAATGTCAACAAAGCCAAGCAGCTGCTGGGCGAGGCCGGTTATCCAAACGGCTTCAACGTCGATTGGCTGACCCCGGTGCCGCCCTATTTTACCGAGGCCGAGCGCGTCATCACGCAACTCCTGGCGGTCGGCATCCGCTGCAAATTGCAGACATTGGAACGCGCCGTCTACTTGAGCAAGCTTGAGGGCGGAGTGAAGGATTGGCCGGGGGTCAATATTGTCATGAATGGCGCTCGCATCGGTGCCACCTGGGCCAATTGGTATGATTCCGCTTTCAAATGCGGTGGCTTTCTTTCCGCCGATGAAATTTGCGTCAAGGATCTCGACACCAAATTTGCCCAGTATGTCGCTTCCGCCGACCGCGCCCAACGCAAGGAACTGGCCTACGAGATCCAGAAAGAGATTCTCGAAAACTATTATTTTGTCCCGGTGTGGCGGCATGCGTTCATGAACGCGATCGGCCCGCGCATCGCCGCCAAAACATGGCAGGATGTGTTTCCAAGCTATTCGACGACCGGCTACGCCTATCCCTGGGAAGACATCGCACTCAAACCGAACGCCGCGCCAGAGCCCAGCTGAGCCTGCAGACAGCGGAACATATCGCAAGCTTCGGCCGCAAGGGCACGGCAAATGACGCAGTTCATCATCCGCCGGACCGGCTACGCTATCGTGACGCTGTTGATCCTCAGCCTGACCATCTTTATTTTTGTCCGGCTGACTGGCGACCCGACGACTCTGCTGGCGGCACCCGGCGCGGACCCTCAGGAACTGGCACACATCCATGCCGCGTGGGGGCTGGACCGCCCTTTGCCTGTGCAGTACTTCGATTTTATCAAGAACGTCGTGACCGGACAGATGGGCATCTCGTTCAATTACGAGATGCCGGTCAGCACACTTTATTTCGAACGCCTGCCCAACTCGCTCGAACTGGCTTTCGCCGCGTCGCTGGTGTCGTTCCTGATCGGCATACCGGCGGGCATCATCTCGGCGGTGCGGGTCAACAGCTGGTGGGACAATTCCGGCAAGGTCGTCGCCCTGCTCGGCCTGTCCGTGCCCGGGTTCTGGCTCGGACTGGTGATGATCCTGGTGTTTGCGGTATGGCTGCAATGGTTGCCGGTGAGTGGCCAAGGGGGATGGCGCCACTTGGTCATGCCGGCACTGGCGTTGGGTTGGTATTTTGCTGCATCGCTGCTGCGCCTGACGCGCTCCAGCATGCTTGAGGTGCTGCGCAGCGAATACGTCAAATTCGCCCGTCTGAAGGGTCTGCCGAGCTGGGCGGTGATCACGCTGCACGCGTTCAAGAATGCATTGATCCCGGTGCTGACCCTGGCCGGGGTCAATCTCGTGATCATGATCAACATCGCGGTGATCATCGAGGTCATCTTTGCCTGGCCGGGGATCGGCCAACTGCTTTACGAAGGGATCTTCAATCGTGATTTTCCGCTGGTGCAGGGGGTCGTCATGGAAGCGGGGATGATGATTGTCGGTGTCAACCTGCTGATCGACATTCTCTATGCCTATATCGACCCCCGCATCCGCCTGATCAAATAGGCGCGCAATGGTCTCCACAATTGAAGGGGCGAATGTTGCCGCGGTAGCGGCCGTTCCACGTGAATTTAGGCGCGATCGCAGCCGCTGGCGACGGCTGAACCAGAACATACCGGTGCTGCCGCTCGTCGTCCTGATCCCGTTTGTCGTGCTCGCGCTGTTCGCCCCGTTGATCGCGCCCTACAACCCGACCATGCCGGTCCCGGGCGCCAAGATCTTCGAGCCGCCATTCTGGATGGCCGGCGGCAGCACACGCTGGCTTCTGGGGACGGATTTCCAGTCCCGCGACATTCTGAGCCGGCTGATTTTCGGCGCTCGGGTGTCGCTGATCGTCGGGGTCACCGGGACCCTCTTCGCGGGCACGCTCGGGACTACGCTCGGGGTCGTCTCCGGCTATTTCGGCGGCTGGGTGGATCAGGTCATCATGCGCATCACCGACGCTTGGCTCGCTCTGCCTGGCCTGGTCTTTGCTTTGTTCCTGGCGGCGATGATCGGCCCCAGCATGTGGAACATCGTCATCATCCTCGGCGGCGTCTACTGGACCCGTTATACGCGCGTCATCCGCGGCGAGGTCTTGAGCCTGCGCGAGCGCGAGTTCGTCAAGCTCGCCGAAATCGCCGGCGCGAGCCGGACCAGGGTGATGCTCAAGCACATTTTGCCCAACGTGATGAACACGACGATGGTGCTTGCCAGCCTGACGATCGGCGTCGTGATCATCGCCGAGGCATCGTTGAGCTTTCTCGGGGTCGGGGTGCCTCCGCCGCAGCCCTCCTGGGGCTCTATGATGGCCGATGGGCGAGCGATGCTTCTAGTCGGCAACTGGTGGCTGACGGTCTTCCCCGGGCTCGGCATCATGCTCGTCGTATTGGCGACGCAGCTGCTCGGCGATTGGCTGCGCGTCCGGCTCGACCCGCAATTGCGCAATCTTTAGCACCGGAAAGGCCTGGCAATGGCGCCTTTGCTGCGGGTCCGTAATCTGCAGACGCATTACACGTCGTTCGGCGGTGCCCGCATCGTAAAGGCCGTTGATGGAATCAGCTTCACTCTGGGCCAAGGCGAAACCATTGGTCTCGTCGGCGAGTCGGGATGCGGCAAGACCACGACCTGCCTGTCGATCGTCGGTCTACTGCCCCCCGCGGCGCGCATCGTCGGCGGCAGCATCGAATTTAGCGGCGAGGAGCTGACGACAAAACAGCCGCGCGAGATACGCCGGATCCGCGGCCGACAGATCGCAATGATCCTGCAAGACCCGATGACGTCGTTGAACCCGCTATTCAGCATCTTCTGGCAGGTGGCCGAACCGGCGTATCACCATCAGGGCATCCGCGGCCGTTCACTACGGCAGCGGGTGCGTGATCTGTTACGGGCGGTGCGCATCCCCTCGCCCGAAGCGCGGATGCGCGAATTTCCGCATCAGATGAGCGGGGGCATGCGCCAGCGCGTCGTCGGCGCGGTCGCGATGGCGGGCGAGCCCAGGCTGATCATCGCCGACGAGCCAACGACCAATCTCGATGTCACAATCCAGGCGCAGTATCTCGATGTCCTCAAGGAGATCCAGCAGCGCACCGGCGTGGCGCTGATCTTTGTCACCCACAATCTCGGCATCGTTGCCAAGATGTGCGACAAGATGGCGGTGATGTACGCCGGGAAGATCGTCGAGCAGGGCGCGGTGCACGATCTGTTCCGTGCGGCAAAGCATCCCTATACCAAGGCGTTGCTCGGCTCGATGCCGAAACTCGGCAGCAAGGAGCCGCTCAAGGCCATTCCCGGTCAGCCGCCCAATCTCGCCCAGTTGCCAGATGGTTGCGCGTTTTATGCGCGCTGCGCTTATGCGATGCCGCAATGCGCCCAGCGGGAGCCGGCCGAACACCCCGTTGGCGCCGATTGGACGGCGAGATGCTGGTTGCTCGACCAGCCGTTAAAGGAAAGCTATGCCCGCGCCATTGCTTGAGCTGCAACGGGTCGAGAAACATTTTCCGGTCCGCGGTGGCACCCTGTTCGGGCGCAAGACCCGCTGGGTCAAAGCCGTCGACGGCGTCGATTTTGCCCTCAATGCGGGGGAGACCCTGGGGCTGATCGGCGAGTCGGGCTGCGGCAAGACGACGACCTCGAAGCTGATCCTGCTGCAGGAGACGCCGAGTGGCGGCGCGATCCGCTTCGACGGCGAGGATATAGCGGGCTTGCGCGCCGACGGGCTGATGCGCTACCGGCGCGAGGTGCAAGTGGTGTTTCAGGACCCTTACAGCTCGCTCAGTCCGCGCATGCGGGTCGGCGACATTATCGCCGAACCGTTGCAGATCCACACCAAGCTCACTCGGCCGGAATTGGCTGCGCGCGTCGCCGAGGTGCTAGAGTTGGTCGGGCTTGACCCGGTAGCGGCGCGGCTGTTTCCGCACGAGTTCAGCGGGGGGCAGCGCCAGCGGGTCGCCATCGCGCGGGCGCTCGCGACCAATACCCGACTGATCGTTCTCGACGAGCCGGTCTCTGCGCTCGACGTGTCGATCCGGGCGCAGATCATGAACCAGCTTGAGGAGCTGCAGCAGAGGCTGGAGGTTAGCTATCTTTTTATTGGCCACGATCTGGCGACGGTCGCACATATCAGCCACCGCATCGCCGTCATGTATCTGGGGCAGATTGTCGAACTGGCGGACAGCATGGAGCTCTGCGCCAAATCGCTCCACCCCTATACTCAGGCATTGTTCGCTGCGGCACTGCCGGCGCACCCTGACGAGCGACACCAGCGGCTGACAATCACCGGCGAGGTCCCAAGCGCGCTCGATCCGCCTTCGGGTTGCCGCTTTCATCCGCGCTGCCCGCACGCAATGGCGCGCTGCGCGGCCGAACCGCCCGTGCCGAAAGATGTGGCACCCGGGCACTCCGTCGCCTGTCACCTTTATTAGCGGTTCTTGATCCTAACTCCTCGCGGTCGAACCGCCGCGGATGGTAGTTTCCGGCCGGAACATCGCGGAGACGTAGACATGGCCGTCGTCGAGACCGAGCGTTTGGGGCAGATCCTGGTGGTGCGGATGAACCGCCCCGAGCGGCTAAACGCGCTTAATCGCGAGATGCGTACCCGGCTCGCCGAGACCTGGACCGAGTTTCGCCGCAGCAACGAGTTTGAGGTCGCGATCTTTACCGGCACCGGCCGCGGGTTCTGCGCCGGCGAGGATATGCGGGAATCGCTCGCCGCCGGGCGGCCCGGCGGCAGCCGGCCGGATATCGAGGATCCGTTCATGTCGGGTGCGCTCGAAAAGCCGGTCATCGCCGCGGTCAACGGCTATGCGATGGGCGGCGGCTTTATGCTGGTCGAGCGTACCGATCTGCGCGTCGCCCTGCACGAGGCGATATTCGAGGTTTCCGAAGCCAAGCGCTGGCTTTTGGGCGGGTATAATCACGGGCACGTCGCCAATCTGCCCTATCCGATCGCGATGGAAATGGCGCTGGGCTTTCGCTTCACCGCCGAGCGGTTCTATCAGATCGGCTTTCTGAACCGGCTGGTCGCGGCCGAAGAGCTGATCCCGAGCGCGGTGGCGATGGCCGAGCATCTGTTGACCCTGCCGCCGGCCTCGCGGGTCAACACCGTCCACATGATGCGGCAAATGCGGCCGCTGCCATCACCGGATCAGCAACGTCTCGCCGCAGCACTGCACGAGCACGGGGCGAAGAGCGACCTGATCGAGTCGCGCGCTGCCTTCGCCGAGAAGCGTCGTCCCAATTTCAAGGGCTGGGACGACCCGCAGGACCGCTACCGGCAGCCATCGCTCGAACCCACCGGCGACTGAAGCGGGCGCCCGATCACCCCCACGCGATGGCGAGAGAGTGATCGGCGCCGCTTAGGCCCCGGCTCGGCCCAGCATCGTTCAAATATGGGCCCGTCGTGCCAGCACTTCGTCGCGCCGATGACCGGCGACGGTGGCGGAGACCGCGGCGATGAATGCGCCGATGATCATCGAAAAAGCCGTGAAAAACGCCAGGTACGCGGCTGTCTTACGAGCCTTGTCGGCTGTCTCGCGTACCTTGAGGTTGGCGGCCTTCGCTCGTGCGATCACCTGATCGACCCGCTTCGCCGCGTCCGGCTGGCTGAGCCCGGTGCGCGCGACCACGAGTTGCGTCAGATACGCCTGGTCCGCGGCGGGGACGCTCCCCTCGGCGACGCCGCGGGCGATTATCCGCGCAGTCTCGGTGTCGATTGCCTGTGGGCTCGCATTCGCCACAGGATGATCGGAGCGATAAAGGATATCGACCAGGTATCCGGTCTGATCGAGCGCTGATTGGCTGGCAACCGCGCCAACCTCCCCCTGCGCTGCCGGCGCCGCTACCGAACCGATCGCGCGTGAGGCCACGCCGATGACAGACGACAGCGCCGAGCCCAGCAC
>JBOHME010000136.1:0-8578 GCA_050729795.1 Allostellaceae bacterium
GGCGGGATCGCCGCCGCCTCCATGACGATGCGAAACACCCGCACCGGACGCGCGGAATTTGCCACCTCGTGCTCGCCGAGATCGGTGAAGACAACCGGCAGCCGGTCGCGCACCTGGTCCCGCACCGCGCGGCTCACATTGATCCCGCCCGGCTCGGCCAGGCTCTCCATGCGCGCGGCGACATTGACACCGTCGCCATAGATCAGATCGCCGTCGGATACGACGTCGCCCAGATTTATCGCGATGCGAAACCGGATGCGCCGCTCGGCCGGTGTCGCCGCCGCCTGCGCCGGCATCGCCTGCTGAACCGCAACGGCGCAGCGCACCGCATCGATGACGCTGCCGAATTCGACCAGGAGGCCGTCACCCATCGCGCGCACGATGCGCCCGTTGTGCCGCGCGATGCCGAGGTCCACCAGATCGCGGCGGATCGCCTGGAGCGCTGCGAGGGTGCCCTCTTCGTCGATCCCCATCAGACGGGAATAGCCGACGACATCGGCGCACATGATGACGGCAAACCGGTGCCCGACCAGCGTTTTGCTCACAGCCCCCGCCGTTCTGCCCGGTTCGTCGTGCCGTCGCGCAGCGGCTGAGGCAGCCTAGTCGCGATCGGCCGGGGGTCAAGGAGCTTTGGCCAGAGCGTCCCGGTGCTGACTGGTATGACCCGTCCCCGGAATCTGAGCATCTTCTTGCTTCGTCCGCATAGTAGGCGCGGTCCCGCACGTCGCGGGGATCGGCGACGAATTTGCCGCCAGGGGTCTTCACGGGCCACACCGCTCGCCTTTGACCCGTTTGGATCATAGCCGGAAGGGAGCGGCCATCGGATGAGGATGCCCCGGCGCGAATGGTTCGGCACACCAAACGCTGGCGCAGGAGCGGCGAGACCGCTCGCCCGAGGCGCATGCGGCATAGTGCCGCGCGCTCCGGTGAACCTCGAGGCGGGCGTCGCGCGGTTGCAATTGTCGGCGGCCTGGGCAAGCCTCGGGCAGCTTTCGCGGATCAGGAGACCTGCTGATGACGACCCGCCCGCCCGCCGAGATCGGCATGCCACTCGACGAGGTCGATACCCCCGCTCTGGTGATCGACCTCGATGCTTTCGAGCGCAATCTCGCCCGCCTGCCGGAGCGGATCGCCGGCACTGCGGTCCGGCTGCGCCCGCACGCCAAGACCCATAAATGCCCGGTTATTGCTCTGGCGCAGCTAAAGGCCGGAGCGGTCGGCGTGTGTGTGCAAAAGGTCGGCGAGGCCGAGGCGATGGTCCATGGCGGGGTGCCGGATGTACTCGTGACCAACGAGATCGTCGGCCGACAAAAGCTGCGGCGTCTCGCGGCGCTCGGCCATGTTGCACGGATCGGGGTATGCGCCGACGATGCGGGGCAGATCGCGGCACTCGACGCAGCCGCGGCCGAGGCCGGCATCACGCTTCCCATCTATGTTGAGGTCAACATGGGCGGCAACCGCTGCGGCGTCGAGCCGGGTGAGCCGGCGCTCGATCTGGCCCGGCGGGTCGCCGACGCCGCGCGTCTGAGCTTCGCCGGGCTGCAGGCCTATCACGGTTCGGCGCAACATCTGCGCGGCTGGGAAGAGCGGCGTCAGGCGATCGCCCAGGCCGCCGACAAGGCCGGCGGGACACGCGACCTCTTGGAGCGCAGTGGCATCCCCTGCCCGGTCGTGACCGGGGCCGGCACCGGCACCTTCGAATTCGAGAGCGCGAGCGGCGTCTACAACGAGCTGCAATGCGGCTCCTATATCTTTATGGATGCCGATTATGGGCGCAATCTCGACCGCGATGGCGGCCCGGTCAGGAGTTTCGAGCCGAGCCTTTTCGTGTGGGCAACGGTGATGAGCCGGCCGACCGGGGAGCGCGCGATCGTCGATGCCGGGCTGAAGGCGCTCGCCTTCGATTCGGGGCCGCCACTCGTGTGGGACGAGCCGGCGGCGACCTATGAGCGCGCCTCGGACGAGCACGGTCGGCTCGCCGTCACCGCGGCGACCAATCGGCTCTTCATCGGCGACAAGATCCGCCTCGTCCCCGGCCATTGCGACCCGACCGTCAACCTTTACGATTGGTATGTCGGGATCCGCGGCAACCGCGTCGAAGCGATCTGGCCGATCACCGCCCGCGGCGCGGTTTACTGAGAGCCGCCGACCGGGACCGGTGCGGCAGGCCTTGCGGTGCGGGAGCCACACAGGGCGAGCAACGCCGTTGCGACTGCGGCCACCACCGCGAAGATGCAGGCGCACAGAAAAACGTGCCGCGGTGCGAGCCCGCGCGCGAGCAGGAGCCCGCCCAGCGGGGCAGCGGCGATGCCGCCGAGCCGCCCGATGCCAAGCGCCCAGCCGATGCCGCTGGTGCGCATCCGCGCTGGGTAGAGCGCGCCCGCGGTCGCGTTGGCCCCGGTCTGGCTGCCGATGATCGTCATGCCGGACAGAAAGACGACCGCCAGGAGGGCGATATAGGGCATCGCCACCAACGCGATCAGCGCGATGAAGACGATGCCCACAGCAAAATGCAATGCCAGCGCCCGCTCGGGGCGGAAACGGTCGATCAGAAAGCCGAGATAGAGCACCGCCGCGATTGCTCCAAGCGCATGCAGGCTGGTGGCGAACACGGCCTGGGACGGCGTCAGGCCGGTCAGATGCAGAATCTCGGGCAGCCAAAAGACAAACAGGAAGAGGTTGATCAGGCTGCAAAAGAAAATGATCCACAGCAGCACGGTCTGCAGCGCGTAGCCCTCGCCGAACAACATCCGGACCGGATTGCCGCGAGCAATATCGACCGGATACGTTTCGCCCGGTGTCAACGGAAAGTCGAGACGCGTCAGGAGCGCTCTCTGCCGCGCCGTCAAGCCCGGCTGGCGGGCGAGAAACCGCGGTGATTCCGGCAGCCACAGCGCTATGATCACCAGCAGCACCAGCGGAAACGCGCCACCGATGAAAAAAATAATCGGCCAGCCAAAGCCTTGGCGCAGCAGCACGGCAACGACCAGGCCGCCGACAAAACCGCCGAGCGGCGCCCCGGTAAAGGTCACCATGATCATCGTCGCGCGCCGCCGCTGCGGCGTGTAGTCGCCGGTCAGCGCGGTCGTTCCGGTAAACCCGCCGGCAATCCCGAGCCCGGTGAAAAACCGCAACCCGCTGAGCATGCCGAGCGAGCTCGAGGCGGCGCTCGCCAGCGAGGCGATGCCAAATATCGCGATGCTGGCGAGCAACAGCGGCTTGCGTCCGAAGCGGTCGCCGATCGGTCCCGAGGCCAAGGCACCAACCATGACGCCGATGTTTGACCACAAAAACGCCAGCGCAAACGCCGAAGGCGCCAGATGCCAGGCGTGTGTCAAAGAGGGCACCGACCAGCCGATCGAGCCGACATCATAGCCGTCGCACATTTGGATCAGCGTGCAGATCGCCACGACCCGGATTTGCAGCACACCGATTTGTTGGTTTTCGAGCGCAGCCTCGGCAGCCGACAGGGGCGCTTCCACCATTCCCGCCTCCCCATCTCCTCCCGCCTAGCCGTGTTGCATTTTCGGCGGCGCTGCGCAAGCCTCGGTCAACGAAAACCTGTGCTGGGCCGCTTGCCGATGAGAACCGGTGCCGAATACCGCGAGGCTCTGCGCGACGGGCGCCAGGTCTGGATCATGGGCGAGGGCAAGGCCGGCGACGTGACCACGCATCCCGCCACCCGAGCAATGGTCGAAGAATATGTGCGCTGGTACGACCGTCACCACGATCCGGCCTTGCAGGACGCGCTGCTCTCGCCGCACCGGGCCGGCGACGAACGGCTGCCGTGGGCTTATGTGGCGCCGCGCAGCAGCGACGATCTGATCGGCATCGGCCGGTCCTTTGCGCGCACGCTCTTTCTCAGCGCCGGCAACATCACGCACACCCCGGCCTATGGCAATTTGATCGCGCTCGGTGTGCTGACCGCGGTGGAAGCCAAGAACCTGTCGCCGCAGCACCGCGGCGCCGCCCTCGCCTATCGCGACATGATCGCCGCCACCGGCCGGTTTCTGACATTTTGCGGCGGCGCTCCGGTCATCGGCCAGCGCATGCGCCCGGACCCGGCCCGGCGCGTCGCGCTGACGCTGGTCCGCGAGACCGATGCCGGCATCGTGCTGCGCGGCCGGCTTGGCATGCATACGAGCCCGGCCTATGCCGAGGATGTCTATGTCGGCGCGCTTTCCGGTGTCGATATCGGCGGCGAGCGCGCCAGCTTTATCGTGCCGGTTGCCGCACCCGGTGTCACGATCCTGTGCCGCAAGCGCGCGGCAAGGCCCGCGAACCCGTTCATGGCGCCCTTATCGAGCCGCTTTGACGAGCTCGACGGCCAGATGTGGCTCGACGATGTGGCGATTCCGTGGGAGCGCGTGTTTTTTGTCGAGACCGCGCCCGAGGCGATCCCGCGCTGGCTGCGCTGGCACCATCTCTACGGCTGGCTGGCCAAGGCGGAATTCGCGCTGGGCTTGGCGCTCGCCCTGAGCCATGCGATGGGTCTGGCCGAGAACCAGCAGACGGTCGAATATCTGATCGATCTCGTCGCCGCGGTGCAGACCGTGCGCAGCTGTTTGACAGCGGCCGAACGCGATCCGGATTTTACCGCGGCGGGATATTGCTTTCCCGATCATGCCCATCTCGCCGCGGGGGGCATAGCACTGCTCCAGGCCCGGCAGCGCATCTCCGAGATCCTGCGGATCGTCCCCGGCTCTTCGCTCGTGGTCGCTCCCGGCGACGAGGATCTGGCGCAACCGGCTTTGGCGGCCGGGCTCGAGGACGCGTTTGGCGGCGGCGGCTATACAGCACTGCAGCGCGCGGCCCTGTTGCAGCTCGCCGCCGACCATGTCTCCTCGGCTCTCGACAGCCGTGAATCCGCGTTTGAGCTGCATGCCAGCGGTGGCTTGGTCAACTGGCGTCACTGGCTGCGCCGCAGCTTCCGCGATTATAACGCGCTCGCCAACGCCGTCCTCGGCGCGCTCGATCTGCCGATGCCCGAAATCGATGTTGCGGGATTGCGCAGCGCTTCGATCGCACCGCGCCGGGTGACGACCCCGCCCCCAGGCAACCGCTAGGCGCGCCCGGCACGGCATTGCAAGACCACCGCGCCCCGCGCGGCATTGCAAGACCGCCGGCGCCATCGCCATAATCACCCCGCGGCAAAACCCGAGCAGAAGGAAAAGCAGCCGATGGACTTTGAGACCACGCCGTTGACCGAGCACGCGGGCGCGGAAATCCGCGGCCTCGATCTCAATGAGGGTGTCGATGCCGAGACCCGCGCGGCGCTGAACCGCGCCTTTGCCGAGCATCACGTGCTGGTGATCCGCGACCAGGAATTCACCCCGCCGCAATTCATGGCCGCAGCCCAGGTGTTTGGCGAATTGTTCCAGCACGACAAGCGGGAAATGCACGTCCCTGGCTATCCGCAGATCTATTACGTCTCGAACGAGCAGACCGTCCCGGGCAAGCGCTACATCTCGGGCGAGACGTTTCACACCGATCACTCGAACCACCCGGTCCCGCCCAAGGCAACAATGTTGTTCCCGGTTTCATTGCCGAAAAGCGGCGGCGACACGCAATACGTCAACATGCATGCGGCTTATGACGACCTGCCGGCCGCGACCAGAGAGCGGATCGACGGGCTCACGGCCGTGCATGTTTATCTGAGCAAATACAGCCCGCGCGAATTGCGGCCGTTGAGCGAGGACAGTGCTCGCCGGGTTCCGCCGCCCGGGCTGCATCCCCTCGTCCGCACCCATCCGGAAAATGGCCGCAAGGCATTGTATCTGAACCCGGTGCGGATCGAAGGAATCGTCGGCATGGAAGACCAGGAAGCGCTCGATTTGGTTGCGCTGTTGATGGAGCATGCGGTTCAGAAGAAATACGAATATCGCCATCAATGGCATTACGGCGACTTTGTGATTTGGGATAATCGCAGCGTCATTCACAAGGCAAACCCGGACTACGATATGAACGAACAGCGGTATCTTTATCGCCTGATGCTGAAAGGCGAGACCCCGGTCTGATCCGGTTGAGGGCGCCGGCGTGCCGAGGCTGTTCCTGGTATCGCTGCGGACCGGCCGCCCATTTATTTCGCGAACCGCGTGAGATCCGCGGGGCCGGACTCCAGTTCTGACCTTCCGGTGCGGCTGCAGCAGCTGCTGCGTGCAACTGCGCGAGGCGATCAGGCGGCGTTCGCCGCGCTATATGAGCTGACCTCGGCGAAACTATTTGGCATCGCGCTGCGAATCTTGCAGCAGAGAGAGCCGGCCGAAGAGGTCTTGCAGGAGAGCTTTGTCGCGGTATGGGAGCGGGCACGGGACTATGACCCGGCGCGCGGATCGGCAATGGCGTGGCTGGTCACGATCGTGCGCCATCGCGCGATCGACCATCGGCGCCGGAGCACCATTCGGCCGGAAAGCCGCGGAGCACCTGACGAAGCGTTGTTGGCGCTGGCCGCGCCCGGCAGCACCGACAGCCGCGCCGAGCTCCGCGCCGTGCAGCGCTGTCTCGACGAGCTCGACGCAGCGCCGCGCCACGCCGTGCTGCTCGCCTACTGCTACGGGTTGACGCGCGACGAGCTAGCGGTACGGCTGGCGGTGCCGGTTGGGACGGTCAAGAGCTGGCTGCGGCGCAGCCTGGAACGTTTGCAGCGATGTCTCGAGGGATGAGATACGAGAGCCCGGAGCTGCGCGAGCGGCTCGCCGCCGAATACGTGCTCGGCACGATGCCGAGCCTGGTGCGGCGGCGGTTCGAGCGGCTGATGGCGGCCGATCCGGCGCTGGCACGGATCGCCGGAGCCTGGGCCGACCGATTGTCACCGCTCGACGACCCGACACCCGCCGCGGCGCCGCCGGCGCGGGTCTGGCAGGCGGTCGAGCGCCGGATCGGCGGCGCCCTTCCGGCACCGCCCTCGCCGTGGCGCCGCTGGCTCGATTCGCTCGCGTTGTGGCGCGGTCTGGGGCTTGCCGGCGGCTTGGCGACAGCGGCCCTCGCCATCTACCTGGCGCTGTTGCCGCGGCCGATCGCGCCCGCCGTGGTCGCGGTGCTCACCGGTCATGGCGGCGAGCCGGGCTGGGTCGCCGTCGCCGGGCCAAAAGCGGGCGAAGTCAGCTTTTCCGCGGTCGCACCGCGGCCCGAACCCAGGCCTCACGCGTTCGAGCTATGGGCCATTGCCGGCGGCCCGCCGCGCCCGCTTGGCCTGCTGCCGCCTCGTTCCGGCAGCGCCGTCGCTTTGCGCGCCAGCCGGCTGCCACCGTCGGGCAGCGTGCTCGCGGTCAGCCTCGAGCCGCCCGGCGGCTCGCCGAGCGGGTCGCCGACCGGCCCGGTGCTTTACCAGGGCAAGGTGCTGGCCCGGCCGTTCTAAGCCGGCGCGGCGGCGGCCGCGCAGATTCTTTCTCCCGTCCTGCATCCGATCGCGCCTTGGCTTCGTATTGGTCGAGTGACAGCCGGGAACTCTGTTTCGCGCACCTCGTAAGCACGATGGCGCAGCATCAGGGGTGTAAGAATGAGCCCTCCGGTCGCCGAAGCCTCGACCGCAATCACACCCCGATCGGAATGGGCGAAGAGCCTTGCACCTTCGCTCCCGGAGGTTTTCCGCTCCGTCGCGATCCCGACACGCGCCCGGTTCTGGGGCAAGTTCGGAGCTTTCGCCGGACCAGGGTTTCTCGTCGCCGTCGGCTATATCGACCCGGGAAACTGGGCGACCGACATCGCCGGGGGCTCCGCCTATGGTTATTCGCTGCTCTCCGCCATCGCAATCTCGAACCTTCTGGCGATCTTTCTTCAGGCGTTGGCGCTGCGGCTCGGCATCGCCACCGGGCGCGACTTGGCACAATTGTGCCGCGAGCGGTACAGCCGGCCCGTCGCCTTGTGCCTCTGGATCGGCGCCGAGATAGCGATCATCGCCTGCGATCTCGGCGAGGTGATCGGCGCGGCGATCGCGCTGCAGCTGCTGTTCCGGGTGCCGCTCGTGTTGGGCGTGTGCCTGACTGCGCTCGACGTCCTGATAGTCTTATGGCTGATGAATCGGGGCTTCCGTTACGTCGAGGCGCTGGTCATGACGCTGCTGGCACTGATCGGCGGCTGCTTTGCCATCGAGCTCTTTTTCTCGCGTCCGGAAATCGGCGCGATCGTTGCGGGGCTGATCCCTTCGCCGCAGATCATCACCGATCCCGGCATGCTCTACCTCGCGATCGGCATCCTCGGCGCCACGGTGATGCCGCACAATCTCTACCTGCACAGCTCGATCGCGCAGACCCGCAATTACGATCTCGACGAACGCGGCAAGCGCGAGGCGATCCGGTTCGCCGGCATCGACTCGATGACGGCGCTGATGTTCGCGTTCTTCATCAACGCCGCGATCCTGATCATGGCGGTCGCGTTCCATCGCGCCGGCCACACTGACGTTTCCGAGATCCAGGACGCCTATCGCCTGCTCGAGCCGCTGTTCAGCACCGGGCTGGCAAGCCTCCTGTTCGGCATCGCCTTGCTCGCATCGGGCCAGAACTCGACGCTGACCGGCACCTTGGCCGGGCAGATCGTCATGGAAGGGTTTGTGCGCCTGCGGGTCTCGCCGGTGGTTCGC
>JBOHME010000137.1:0-8527 GCA_050729795.1 Allostellaceae bacterium
ATCTTTGCCGCTTCGTCAATGTCGCGCGGGTCGCCGGCCGAGCGGCTCGGCCGCACCGGCCGGTACTGCGCCGGGTCCACCGCGACGTCGATCCCGGTGACATCGGCCGGCACCTCGACCATGACCGGACCGGAGCGCCCGTTCTTCACTTGGGCAAAGGCGCGCCGCATGATGTTGCCGACCTCGTGCGGCAATTGCACCTCTTCGACCGATTTGGTGATCGCGGCGTAGCTGCGGCTCGATTTGAACATCGGGAAGAGCTGTGCGGTCTCGCGCGGATGGCCGAGCGGCAGAAAGATGACCGGCACCGAGTCGGAAAAGGCGGTGGCGACACCGGCGAAGGCATTTTCCGCGCCCGGCCCATACTGCATCGCAAAGACGCCGGGCGGCTTGCCGTTCGACACGCGGGCAAAGCCGTCGGCCATATGCACGCCGACCCGTTCCTGCCGGCAGATTACCGGGCGGATGCCGACTGCGGCCGCGGCCTCGATGATCGGCGTCGTCGGAAAGCAGAACAGGGTCTCAACCCCTTCGCGCTTCAGGATTTCGGCGATGACGTCCATTACCTGCATGGCTCTTTCCTCCCAGGGATCGGGTCAGGGTCGCACTCTGCCGCCCGGCCCTGCCGGCGGCGGGATCATGTCGGCGCGATGGCAGCCCCGGCGCGCCGCTCGGCGCCGCCTCAGTGCAATGCGGCGCCCGGTTGCGCACCCCCGGTATCGGTCGGCTGCTCGTGGCAAACCATCTCGCAAGATCTGAGATCACCAGGATTCTCCCTGGTGCAGGTGCTGCAGTCGAGAACCGGCGCCATCGGCAGGGCGGTCGAGAGCGGTGGGACGGGACCGGCGCAACCGACCAGCAGCACGCCCCACCCGGCCAGGAGCAGGGGGGCACGGGTCATGCCCCGAGCATGGCGAGGCCCGCCGCGATTTGTCAAGGCGAGGCCCGGCTCGCGCGCTGCGGTCTGGCACGCCCACGCACTCTGTTGACTCTGCCCGAGCTGTCTTTCACCCTTTATACCGAACTGTCTTTCACCCTTTGCAAGGTCTTTCCCGGCTTTGGAGCATGCTGGCACAATGAGCCCGCCGGACGCCGCGTCTCGGCAATTGATCTCTGCATTGCACGCGTCCGGGCGCAAGGCGGCACTCGCGATCACCGGCGGCGGCAGCGGGGCGATCGGGGAGCTGCTTCGTGTTCCGGGCGGCTCGCGACTGCTGATCGAGGCGCAGGTTCCCTACGACGCAATGGCGCTCGCGACGTTTCTCGGCTCGGCACCGGCGCAGGCGTGCAGCTCGGGCACCGCGATCGCAATGGCGCAAAGCGCGCGAGCGCGCGCTGCGAGGCTGGCGCCAGCGGGCACCGATCTGGTGGGGCTCGGTGCGACGGCGGCGCTGGTGAGCGATCGTCCGCGCAAAGGCGAGCATCGGTTTCACATCGCTTTCGCCAACGCCGCCCAAACCGCGCACTGCACCTGCGTCCTGGCCAAGGGCCGCCGCGATCGCGCCGCCGAAGAAGACCTTGTTTCGCGCGCGACCCTGCTGTGGCTGGCCCGCGCCTGCGGGGTCGCCGCATCCTCGCCGCGCAGTCTTCTCGATGCGGATGAACATTATGCGGAGGCGTCTGTGGCGGCCGGGGCGGCCGGGGATGCGATCGATCGCCTCCTGGGAGGTGAGCTCGACCGCGTCACGATCCAGCCCGATGGTCAAATCATGATGTCGGCGCCGCCGCCGGTTGTTCTGCTTCCGGGTTCCTTTGACCCGATGCACGAAGGACATTTCTTGCTGGCGCGGATCGCCGAAGATATGCGGCAGCAGCCCCTGGCGTTCGAAATCTCCGTCACCAACGTCGATAAGCCGCCGCTCGCGGGCGAGACGGTGCGGCACCGGCTCGCCCAATTCGCCTGGAAGGCGCCGGTCGAGCTGACAAGAGCGCCCACCTTTGTTGAAAAGTCACGCCTGTTTCCGCAGACCACGTTTGTCGTCGGCGTCGATACGGCAGAGCGGCTGTTCGGGCCCAGATATTATGGCGATGACGAGCTTCGCATGCACGCCGCACTCGAGGAGATCGCCAATTCCGGCGGCAGCTTTCTGGTGGCCGTGCGGATCGACGCGGGCGGCCGCGTGCGCGCGCTCAGCGACATCAGCGTGCCGCAGCGCTATGCCGATCTCTTTATCGAAATCCCGGAGCATCGCTTCCGCCGCGACATCTCCTCATCCGAGATACGCGCAAGGCGGCTTGGCGCCGGCAATCCATAGCGAGCCCTACAGATAGCCCGCGTCTTTGCTGCGGCAGGAGCACCCTCGGCAGCGCCCTATCCCAAGTGATTACACTGGTCCCAAGTGATTGCACTGGTCCCAAGTGATTGCACTGGCGAAATCGTCAGCCGTGGGCGACCAGAACATTGCCGCATGCGACCGCCAAGCCGCCGCGCCCTCTCGCTGCCCTCCAGAAGGCCGCCCCTATCTCCGCTTGCCGGTGCACGCCCGCGAGCTCGTCAGCACGGCACACGCAGCCAACGCACCCTGGCGCCGCACCCTTGGCGCCATCGTCCTGATCTCCACCGGCGCTGGCGGAACCGCAAGCGGAAAGCGCGACGGGTCGGAATGTCCCGCGATGATCGGCGTTCTTCCCGGTTCGCGAATTGACGCTCAAGCGCGAATTGACGCTCAAGCGCGAATTGACGCTCAAGCGAGGACGGTGCATGAGTCTGCGGCAAGCGACGAGCCCGCCGGTCAGATCCGTTTCCCGGCGGGTGATTTGCACCTTGGACAAGGGTAGCGCGATGCGCGATTTCAACGTTCCCGGGCGCTCGGCGGCGATGGCGACGAACGGGATGGCCGCCAGTTCGCATCCGATGGCGACACTGGCAGCGCTCGATGTGCTGCGCGCCGGCGGCAACGCTGCCGATGCGGCGATCGCGGCGGTTGCGATGCAATGCGTGGTCGAGCCGGAAAGCACCGGGATTGGCGGCGATTGTTTCGTCCTCTACTCGCGCGCCGGCGGACTGCCGGTGGCGCTCAACGGCTCGGGACGGGCGCCGGGCAAAGCGACCATCGAATGGTATGTCGAACACGGCATTCGCGAGATCGAGGTGCCGACGCCGCACGCGGTGACCGTGCCGGGCGCCGTCGACGCGTGGTGCACCTTTAATCGGGAATACGGCACGAGACCGCTCGCCGAATTGCTCGAACCCGCCGCCCGCGCAGCCGAAGGCGGCTATGTGGTGACGCCGCGGATCGCCGACGATTGGCGCCGTAACCAGGCGAAGCTGCGCGATCCGGCCAGCGCCGCGCTGTTTCTGCGTGGCGGCAAGCCGCCCGAGGCCGGCGACCGGATGCAAAATCCGCCGCTCGCCGCGACGTTGCGCCGGATCGGAAAGGAGGGGCGCGAGGCGTTCTATGCCGGCCCGGTCATGCGCGACATCGTCAGCCGGTTGCGGGCGCTCGGCGGCCTGCATGAGGAAGCCGATTTCGCGGCGCAGCGAGCGAATTGGGTCGAGCCGATCACCACTTCCTATCGTGGCTACGATGTCTATGAATGTCCGCCCAACGGCCAGGGCATGGCGGCGCTGATGATATTGCGCACGCTCGAAGGCTATGCGCTCGGCGGCGAAGGATTCAGCGAAGCCGATCGGCTGCACCTGCTTGCCGAGGCGAACAAGGCTGCTTATTGGGTGCGAGACAATTTCATCTGCGACCCCGATCACGTGCCGGTCGATGTCGCCGACTACCTGTCGGAAGCGCGCGCCGAGCGGACGCGGCAGACGATCCGGCTCGACCGGGCCTTGCCGGGGCCGCATTGGGCCGAGATCGAGCACAAGGACACCGTCTATCTCTGCGTCGTTGATCGCGACGGCAATGCCTGCTCGTTTATCAACTCGCTGTTCTCGGCGTTTGGCAGCGGCATCGTCGCGCCCGAAAGCGGGGTTCTGCTGCACAATCGCGGCACCGGGTTTCGCACAATCCCTGGCCACCCCAATGCAATTGCACCCGGCAAGCGGCCATTCCATACGATCATCCCGGGCATGCTGGTCAAGGACGGCCGCGCGGTGATGCCGTTCGGGGTCATGGGCGGCCATTATCAGGCGGTCGGGCATGCGCATTTCCTGCACCGCGTGCTCGACCGCGGCATGGACCCGCAGCAGGCCGCGGAACAACCACGCATTCTCGCACTGAACGGCGCGTTGCAGGTCGAACGCGCGGTGCCGCAGCCGATCGTCGATGATCTTGCGCGCCGCGGCCACGAGATCGCGCTGCAGGAGGTGCCGCTCGGCGGCTGTCAGGCGATCTGGATCGACCATCAGCGCGGCGTGCTGATCGGCGGTTCGGAGCCGCGCAAGGATGGGCTGGCGTTGGGCTATTGACCGCCATGCGCGGTTCTGCTAGCGAGAGGCCATGACGACCGAGCGCAACGAGCTTCGACTTACCGCCGCGGCGCCCTGACCGGCGCCGATCGAGGCTGCGCCCGTTCCCGTATCGGGAACCCCCTATCCGCTCGGTTCCGCAATGTCTTCCCAGCTCTTGTCCGACCTGTGGGCCGCGTGCCGGGTCTCGAAGCCCACTGCCGCGCGCCTCTGCGGTTTGCGACTTAGCAGCGGCCGGCGGGGCTGAATCCTCCCGTCGGCCGTAAGCCCGTGTCCCGATCGCGTTCCCCTCGGGCGGCCGCCGGCGACGTCGCGGCCGCACTGCACCAGGAGTTTTCGATGCCCGAGATGCCGATCCACAAATACCGCCCGTTCGCCCCGATCCATCTACCCGACCGGCACTGGCCGGCGCAGGTGATCGACCGCGCCCCGCTATGGTGCAGCGTCGATCTGCGCGACGGCAATCAGGCGCTGGTCGAGCCGATGGGGCCCGACCGCAAGCGCCGCATGTTCGATCTCCTGGTCAAGCTCGGCTTCAAGGAGATCGAGGTCGGATTTCCGGCCGCCTCCGAGACCGATTTTGCGTTTGTCCGCGAACTGATCGAGCACGATCTGGTGCCCGAGGACGTCACCATCCAGGTATTGACCCAGGCGCGCGCCGAGCAGATCGAGCGTAGCTTCGAGGCGATCCGCGGTGCGCGGCGGGCGATCATGCACCTTTACAACTCGACCTCGACCCTGCAGCGACGGGTAGTATTCGGTCTCGCCAAAAGCGGCATCCGCGACATCGCCGTCAACGGGGCGCGGCTGATCCGCGACCTCGCCGAGACGATGCCGCAGACGCAGATCCTCTACCAGTATTCGCCCGAGAGCTTCACCGGCACCGAGCTCGAATTTGCGGTCGAGATCTGCGAAGCGGTCATGGATGTCTGGCAGCCGACCCCGGCCAAACGGACGATCCTCAACCTGCCGGCCACCGTGGAGATGGCCACCCCCAATATCTATGCCGACCAGATCGAATGGTTCGGCCGCACCATCCGCGACCGTGACAGCATCGTGTTGAGCCTGCACCCGCACAATGATCGCGGCACCGCGGTAGCGGCCGCCGAGCTCGGGGTCATGGCCGGCGCTGATCGGGTCGAGGGCACGTTGTTCGGCAATGGCGAGCGGACCGGCAATGTCGATGTGATGACGCTGGCATTGAACCTGTTCAGCCAGGGGATCGATCCGGGTCTCCTCGTCACCGACATCGACGAGGTCGTGCGCACCGTCGAGCACTGCAACCAGCTGCCGGTTCACCCCCGCCATCCCTATGCCGGCGAGCTCGTCTACACCGCGTTTTCCGGCTCGCACCAGGATGCGATCAAGAAGGGCTTTGAGGCGCTGGCCAGGCGCAACGACGAATTGTGGGAAGTGCCCTATCTGCCGATCGATCCCAAGGATCTTGGCCGCAGCTACGAGGCGGTGATCCGCGTCAACAGCCAGTCTGGCAAAGGTGGGGTCGCCTATGTGCTGCAGGCCGATCACGGGCTCGACCTGCCGCGCGGGCTGCAGATCGAGTTTTCCAAATGCGTCCAGGAGATCGCCGACCGAACCGGCAAGGAGCTGACCAGCGCCGATATCTGGGCGCTGTTTCAAGAGACTTATCTGCGCGCCGACGGGATCGTTCTCGGCGATTACAGCATCCTGCCGGAGCCGGGCGCGCCGGAGCAGCGGCGGATCTCGGCTACGGTCGTGGCAGGCGGGGTCGAGCGGCGTATCGAGGGGGTCGGCAACGGTCCGATCGATGCCTTTGTCGAAGCGCTGCGCGACCGATGCGGGATCGAGCTGAGCTTTGTCGATTATCGGGAGCACGCGATCGGTGCCGGCGCCGACGCCCAGGCGACCGCCTATGTCGAGATCCGCGACGCCGGCGGAAACACCCTTCACGGTGTCGGCATCGACGCCAATATCATTACCGCCTCGCTGAAGGCGGTGGCGAGTGCCGCCACCCGCACGCTCGCTCGCAGCTCTCGCAGGTGAATGTTGAGGAGATGCTCCCCGATGCCCGGACGGTCACGGGGAGCATGCCTCAGGGAGCACGGACGGTCGCGCTCAGGAGCCGCCCGCTCGCTGCGCCCGCCGGATCGCTGCCACGACCGCCGGCCGGTTGCTGTCCTGCGCCCAGCCCAGCGCATCGCGCCCGGTGTAATCGGTCTTGGTGACACTGGCGCCTTTGGCGAGCAAGGCCCGCACCAGTTCGAGATTGCCGCGGCTCGCGGCGATCATTAGCGGGGTCAGCCCCTCCTTGTTTTGCGGATCGACCGCGGCGCCGACATCGAGCAACAGGACCGCCGCCTCGGTCTGACCCCGGTCGGCGGCCAGATGAAGCGGCGTGTCACCGAGATTGTCCTCGGGATTGAGCTTTGCCTTCGCCTTAATCAGGATCGCCAGAATCGTCAGATTGCCGTTCATCGCGGCATAGTGGAGCCCGGTGCGCGACTGCTCGTCGGTCATGTTCGGGTTGCCCTCGCCGCTGCCGACGAGCTGTCTGACCAGAGCCGAATCGTTTTGCGCCGCGGCGCGCGCCACGTTTTCGTAATAGTCACCAAAGATATTGAGCGCCCGTGCCGCCTTGCCGCCTTCGATCACCGCGGCAAACGCCGCGAGCCCAAGCATCGCCGATCTGCGCGTATTCATGCGCCCCCTCGTTTGGTGGCGGACGGACGCGGCAACCGCGGCCGCGCCGGTCGTCACCCCTCAGCCCTCGAGAATCGGTCTGCCCAGGCGGAAAAATCAATGGCCCGCTCACCGCGCTCGCCCGGCGGGCGATTGTGAGTGTCCGGGCTTCCAGTGTCACGGCGACCAAACCACAGGTTTAACAGACTGTCACCTTTGTGCAACTGTTGCCGGGGCGCAACAGCCAGGATCGAAAAGCCACAAGCCACCCTCGGCTTGATTGACTCCGAATCAGCGCCCGATAGTATTCCCTCTAGTGAAATTTGGCCCGCGCTATGTATCGATCGTTGATCGATAAGTAGTCGGCTAAGCCGCGCCATTCCGGTTTGCTGCCGCGCCCGACGCGGACCGCGAGCACCGACGGGTGGGTGCGGGTTGGTGCCGCAGTGGGGACTGAGCCGTCAGTGCGGCCGGAAAGTGGGGGCAACGTGGAACACGCGTTCGAGCAGACGAATATTGTGCGTTTCCCGCGCACGGTATCCGGGGTGTCGACACCGAAGGATGCGATGACCCCCTTGGCGCTGAACCGATATGAATTTAACGAGCCCGAGCTGAAACGCCTGTGCCGCTGGTATTCGGCGATGAAATTTGCTTTTCCTGGGACAGAAGGTGTCATGGTCGTCAGTCACCAGGAAAGCTATTCGGCGGTCGGGCTCTATAACAAGATGGGTGGTGCCCCTAATTGCCTCGTTGCCAAGCATGAAGCAGGGGGCAGAATCAAGTTTTTCTGGTCCACCGAGTTCGACTCGCCGCGGGCTATTTCGAATCTTTCCGAGATTATCGACGCTCATATCCGGGCCATTCGCCCGCCCCGCGACGAGACGGGGTGGCTCGACCCCGCCGGATGGACAGGAGTCTATGCCGCTCGCCTGATTGCGACCCAACTGCAGGTCGTCTAGCAGCGCGGCGGAGCACCACCCGGGCTGGGAGGCTGCACCCACCGGCCCCGATCTTTGGCCGTCGTTTGCTGCCGTTTACCAAAACGAGCGGCCTTCCGGTCGCGCACCCGGGTCGCCTGTCCAGCCCCGATCCCACAGCACTAGCCTGACAACAACCGGTGACCGAGATGGCGTGCGACAGCGGCGAGGTCGGTCGGTTCCCCGGCGACCCGGCGGCTTTCCTCGAGCAGGATGCGCACGGTCTCCCGGATTTGCTCCTCACTATGCTCCGCGGTCAGAAAGAACCGCAGCCGGGCCGCGCGTTCCGGTACCGCCGGATAGAGGATCGGCTGGACGTTGACGCCGCGCTCGAACATCGCCTGTGCCAGCCGGCCGGCACGAATCGACCCGCCAGTGATGATCGGCACGATCGCCGCGCCGATCGATCCGCCGACATCGAGACCGCCCTCGCGCGCGAGCGCCAGAAACAGGGCGGCCCGGTCGTTGAGCCGCCGCACCCGCTCGGGCTCGGCCAGCAACAGCTCGAGCGCGGCGAGTGCTGCAGCAG
>JBOHME010000138.1:0-7968 GCA_050729795.1 Allostellaceae bacterium
GCATTGGCACCTCCTGGCGAGATTGCTGCTGGCTGCGACGGTAGCCGGCGGGGGCGCGTTGGCTGCGCCAGAATCGCACCAGCGGCCCAAACGACGGCCTCGGCCCGATGACCGATGACCGATGACCCGATCATAGCGTGGTGAGGCGGGTGCGATGCAAGATCGACGTGCGCAGCCAGGCGAAGGGACGCCGCGCGGCCGGCGAGCGGCAACGTCCCGCGTGCTCGGCGTCCTGGTCCTGGTTCTTGGCTGTGGCAAAAGAAAGGCAAACAAGCAAATGCCGCGGCGCGCGACAACCGAGTTTTATCTCGTTTATCGAGGGGTTTACCGAGGATTTCGCTAGGCGCGTGCGCAGACCGGCAATATACACACTCGGCGTTACACGAGTTTACAAAAAGTTACACCACTGCTATATCGCCGGGTGCATAGTGCTGTCCGCAAACCTGAAGCTCGGGGGTCAAGGTTTGGAATTCCAACATTCGCTAAGTGTATTGCGCGACACGTCAAACACCGTGGACGAGACGGCACTCGAAAATCGCCACGAGGCGTCGCTTTCGGTCATCGAGGCGGGGCGGCGTCATCTGGCGATTGTCGATCAGAGCCGGTTGCGGCGCGACTGCTTCAAGCTGGCGCTCGGCCAGCAGCCAAAGCGCTGGCGGATCACCGACGTGCCGATGGCCGCCGATCTGGTGCGCCTGTTGCGGCATGGCGACGGGTTTGCCGTGATCCTGCTTGGCGGCTCGACCTGCGCCCAGATCGATCTCGTCGATCTCGCGTTGCTGGCCTCGGCCGCGCCGCACACCCCGATCCTGGTGGCGGCCGATTGCGACGACCCGGAGCGCGCCCGTACGATCCTGCGGTCGGGCGCCCGCGGCTTTCTGCCGATGAGCCTTAGCCTCAAGGTCCTGGTGGCGGCGCTCGAGCGCATTCGGGCGGGCGGCACCTACGTGCCGCTGACGTTGACCGAGCCGGCGCCCGAGGCGGCGCTTCCCACCCCGCACCCGTGGCGCGAATTGACCCGACGCCAGCGCGACGTTCTGGCGCTGATCGCCGAGGGTCGGTCGAACAAGCTCATCGCCGACGCGCTGTCGATGTCGGAAAGCACGGTCAAGGCGCATGTCAAGCAGATCATCAAGCGCCTGCAGGTCGCCAACCGCACCCAGGCGGCGCTGCTGGCTACCGGCGCCCGCCGTCCGGACGCCGCGGCCCCGGTCCGCATCTCAGAACGGGTATTGTAAACTACGGGGGCCAGCGGAATAATCCTCGGCCAACACGCGGCGCCCGGTACGGCACCGCCAGCCGAGGAGGATGGACGCCATGTCGAGCCGGAGCGTGATCCCGAACTCGGCTCATCCGCAAACCGGCAAGATCAGCGAGGCCGAATACTTCGGGCTCTACCAGGAGTCGCTCGCCGATCCCGACCGGTTCTGGGGTGAGCAGGGCAAGCGGCTCGATTGGATCAAGCCCTATAGCAAAATCGGGAGCGGCGCTTTCGCCGGCGACATTCGCCTCGCCTGGTACGAGGATGGCACGCTCAACGCCTGCTACAACTGTCTCGACCGCCATTTGGCAAAGCGCGGTGATCAGACCGCGATCCTGTGGGAGGGAGACGATCCCGCCGAGGACCGCCGCATCAGCTATCGGGAATTGCACGAGGCGGTTTGCCGGTTCGCCAATGTGCTGAAAGCGCGCGGCGTCAAGAAGGGCGACCGGGTCACGATCTATCTGCCGATGATCCCGGAGATCGCGGTGGCGGTTTTAGCCTGCGCCCGCATCGGCGCGATCCATTCCGTCGTGTTCGGCGGATTTTCGCCCGACAGCCTTGCCGGTCGGATTCGCGACTGCCGCTCGACGATCCTCGTCACCGCCGACGAAGGGCTGCGCGGCGGCCGCGCGGTGCCGCTCAAGCGCAACGCCGACGCGGCGCTCGAAAGCTGCCCCGATGTGCGCGACGTGATCGTCGTGCGCCGCACCGGCGGCGGCATCGATTGGGTCGCCGGCCGCGATCTCTGGTATCACGAGGCCTGCGCCGCCGCCTCACCCGATTGCCCGCCCGAGGAGATGTCGGCCGAGGACCCGCTGTTCATCCTCTACACTTCGGGCTCGACCGGGCAGCCGAAGGGGGTGCTGCACACCACCGGCGGCTATCTGGTCTATGTGTCGCTGACCCATGAATACGTCTTCGACTACCGCGAGGGCGAGGTCTATTGGTGCACCGCCGATGTCGGCTGGGTCACTGGGCACAGCTACATAGTCTACGGGCCGCTCGCCAACGGCGCCACCACGCTGATGTTCGAGGGAGTGCCAAACTATCCCGACGCCTCGCGCTTCTGGCAGATCGTGGACAAGCACCGGGTCAACATCTTCTATACCGCCCCGACTGCGATCCGCGCGCTGATGCGCGAAGGCGAGGAGCCGGTGCGCCGCACCAGCCGGCGCTCGCTCAGAATTCTCGGCAGCGTCGGCGAGCCGATCAACCCCGAGGCATGGCTGTGGTACTACGACCATGTCGGCGAGAAGCGCTGCCCGGTCGTCGATACCTGGTGGCAGACCGAGACCGGCGGCATCCTGATCTCGCCGCTGCCCGGGGCGACACCCTTAAAGCCGGGCTCGGCGACGCGGCCGTTTTTCGGCGTCGAGCCGGTGCTGGTCGATAATGAGGGCAACCGCATCGACGGGCCGGGCGAAGGGAATTTGTGCCTGGCGCGGCCCTGGCCCGGCATCATGCGCACCGTGTTCGGCGATCACCGCCGCTTTGTCGATACCTATTTCTCGGCGTTCCCCGGGCTCTACTTTACCGGCGACGGGGTCCGGCGCGACGAGGACGGGTATTACTGGATCACCGGGCGGGTCGATGACGTGATCAACGTCGCCGGCCATCGGCTCGGCACCGCCGAGGTCGAGAGCGCGCTCGTCGCCCACCCCAAGGTCGCCGAGGCGGCGGTGGTCGGCTACCCGCACGACATCAAAGGCCAGGGCATCTATGCCTATGTGACGTTGCGGATCGACGAGGCGCCGAGCGAGGAGCTGCGCGGCGAGCTCGTTGCCTGGGTGAGGCAGGAGATCGGGCCGATCGCCACGCCCGATCTGGTGCAATGGGCACCGGGTCTGCCAAAGACCCGGTCGGGCAAGATCATGCGCCGCATCCTGCGCAAGATCGCCGCCGACGAGCACCACGCGCTGGGCGACATCTCGACCCTGGCTGATCCGAGCGTCGTCGACGACCTCGTTGGCAACCGCCTCAACCGCGCGGGCTGACGCTCGCATTCAGGTCGCGCTTGGGAGCCCCGGGATGGGGCGACAGCCTGGTCGCCAACGTGAATGATCATCCGCCCCGAGGCTCGCCCGAACGATCAGCCGAGCGCCTGGCGCAGTTGGCGGGCGGCGACGACGAGGAGCGCGAGATCGGGGGCGGCGCTGGCCCGCAGCTCGAGCGCCACGGCTTCGGCCGGAGACAGGGCGTCCGCATGCTGCGCGGCCCAGGCGGCGAGCGGGTCCGGTTCATAGGCATGGGCACTTGCCAGAATGCGGCGGGCGATGTCGCCCTGCAATGCCGCGAGATCGTCCACCGTCGCCTCGACCGCGAGCTTCTGCCACCGGGTCTCGATCGGCAGCCGGCCGGCGGCGGCACGCATGTCGTCGATCGCGAAGCGCTCGCCGCAACCGTAATAGATCCGGGCGGCGCGATCGAGCGGCTGTGCTGCGGCTTCGGCCAGCTCGGCAATATCGAGCGCCGGCGCCAGAAAGATCATCGCACCGATCCGCGCGGCCAGCGCAGCAGGTACACCGGCCTCGGCGAGACGCTCGGTGCGCTCGGAAGCGAGCCTCTTGTCACGCACCGGCAACAGGCCGGAGAGGGCGGCGGTGAGATTGCGCACCCCCGGAGCCAGCCGCCCCGGCTCGCTCGCCAGATCGAGGCGACGGCGGTGCAGCAGCCAGGCGGCGGAGTGCTCGACGACGGCGACCACTTCGAGCAGCATCTCGCTCTGCAGCCGTGCTGCGATCTGGTTATCGAGCGCCGCGATCTCGGCCCATAGCAGGCGCAGCTCGAAGATGTCGCGCACGATCAGATAGGCCCGCGCGATCTCCGCCGCATTGCGACCGGTGCGCGCGCGCATGTCGCTGACAAAGCTGAGGCCGGCACGATTGACGAGATCGTTGGTGAGGATCGTCGCGGTGATCTCGCGGCGCAGCGGATGGGTCGGGATCAGCGCCCCGAGACGGTCGCGCAGCGCCGCCGGGAAATAGCCGCGCAATTCGCCGACGAGCTCCGGCGCGTCGGGCAGGTCGGAGGCGAGCAATTCCTCGTCGAGCGCCATTTTGGCGTAGGCGAGCAGCACCGCCAGCTCGGGCCGGACGAGGCCGCGACGCTCGGCGGCGCGCGCGGCCAGGGTTTCGTCATCGGGCAAAAATTCGAGCCCGCGATCGAGCCGGCCCGCGCGCTCGAGATCGCGGATCAGCCGCACCTGCCGGTCGAACGTCGCACCGCCGCGCGTCTCGGCGACCGACAGCGCCCCGCCCTGCAGATAGTTGTCGCGCAGCACAAGGGCGGCGACATCATCGGTCATGCGGTGCAACAGCGGCAGGCGCTCTTCGGCCGCGAGCGCGCCAGCGGCGATCGCATGATCGATCAGGATCTTCAGATTGACCTCGTGATCGGAGGTGTCGACGCCGGCCGAATTGTCGATCGCGTCGGTATCAATCTGCCCGCCGTTGAGCGCGTAGGCGATGCGGCCCCGCTGGGTGACCCCGAGATTGGCGCCCTCCCCGACCACCTTTGCCCGCAGCTCCTCGGCATCGACGCGCAGCGCATCGTTGGCCCGGTCGCCGACCTCGGCGTGGCGCTCCTGCCTCGCCTTGACAAAGGTGCCGATCCCGCCGAACCACAAAAGATCGACCGGTGCCACCAGCAGCTTACGGATCAGCCCGGCCGGGGTCAGATGGTCGGCGTCGATGCCGAACAGGCGCTTCATCGGCGGGCTGATCGCGATCGACTTGGCGGCCCGCTCGAACACCCCGCCACCCTCGGTGATCAGGCCGGGGTCGTAATCGGCCCAGCTCGATCGCGGCAGCCGGAACAGGCGCTGGCGTTCCGCAAAACTGCGCTCCGGGTCGGGATCGGGATCGACAAAGATATGCCGATGATCAAAGGCGGCCAAGAGCCGCAATCTGCGCGACATCAGCATACCATTGCCGAACACATCGCCTGACATGTCGCCGACCCCGACGACCGACATCTCTTCGGTCTCAGGGTTGCGTGCGAGCTCGCGAAAATGGCGCTTGACCAGCTCCCAGGCGCCGCGCGCGGTGATCCCGATCCCTTTGTGGTCGTAGCCGGCCGAGCCGCCCGAGGCGAACGCGTCGCCGAGCCAGTAGCCGTATTCCTCGGCGATCGCGTTGGCGTAATCGGAGAAGGTCGCGGTCCCCTTGTCGGCGGCAACCACCAGATAGGGATCGTCGCCATCATGGCGCACGACATTGGCGGGCGGCACGATGCGCCGCCGCTCGCCGCTGTCACCGGCGCCGCTGTCACCGGCGTTGTTGCCACCAGCAACGTTGTCGGCAGCGACCCCGTCGGCAGCAAGGTTGTCGGTCAGGTCCAAGAGGCCGCGGATCAGGATCTTGTAGCACTCGACCGCCTCGGCGCCGAGCTGGTCGCGCGCCTTCGGCGGCTGCTTGACGACAAACCCGCCCTTCGAGCCGACCGGCACGATGACCGCGTTCTTGACCGTCTGCGCCTTCATCAGACCGAGGATTTCGGTACGGAAATCCTCCTTGCGGTCGGACCAGCGGATGCCGCCGCGGGCCACCCGGCCGGCGCGCATGTGCACGCCTTCGACGCGCGGGCTGTGGATGTAGATTTCGAACAGCGGACGCGGCTGCGGCAACAGATCGATGTCGCGGCTGGCGAGCTTGACCGCGAGATAGGGTTTGGCCCCACCCGATGGCAATTTCTGAAAATAATTGGTCCGCACGCTGTGGCGGATCAGCGAGAGATAGCTGCGCAGGATGCGGTCTTCGTCGAGGCCGGCGACCCTATCGAGCCCGCGCTCGATCGTCTCGATCAGGGCCGTCGCGGCCGGGCCGCGATTGCCTTCGGTCACCGCCGGATCAAAGCGGGTCTCAAACAGCTGCACGAGTGCCGCAGCGATCTCGGGATGCGCGGCGAGAGTATCCTCGAGATAGGCCTGGCTGAAGGCGATGCCGGCCTGGCGCAAGAACTTGGCATAAAGCCGCAGCACTATGACCTGGCGAATGGTCAGCCCGGCGGCGAGGATCAGCCGGTTGAAACGGTCGTTCTCAACCTGGCCGGTCCACACCGCAAAGAGCGCGTCCTCGAACCGCGCCTTGAATGCGCTCGTCACCGGGAGAGCCCCGGCGGCCCCGGCGATCTCCAGCTCGTGGACCCAAACGGCGGCGCCATCGGCGTCCTCGATGCGAAACGGCTCCTCGGCGACCACCCGCAGCCCGAGATTTTCGAGCACCGGCAGCACATCGGAGAGAACAACCGGCTCGCCAGCACGATAAAGCCGCAGCGACGGCCGAGCATCGGCGCCACCCGGATGGAGTGCTGCTTCGAGGGCCGAGCCGGAGAGCACCTTTTCGATCCGCAGCAGATCGGCGAGCGCCTGCGCCGGCTCGGTCAGCGCCTGGTAGGCGGGCGGAAATTGCTTCAGCCGGCGCAGCCGGGCCTGCGCCTCGGCCTCGCCGAATTCCTCTTCGACCGCCTGCTGGAACCGGTCCGACCAGCTGCGCCCAGCTTCGGCCAGCTGTGCTTCGAGTGCGGCCGGCTCGACCGCCGGCACCGCACCGCGGGTGGTGTGGATGACAAACTGGACTCGAGCCAGCATCGAATCGTCGAGATGGGTATAGAACGCCGAGAGCCGGCCGGCAAAAGCCTGTTCGAGGATCGCCGCAAAGCGCCGCCGCAAATCGCTGTCGTAGCGCTCGCGCGGGACATAGACGAGACAAGAGACAAAGCGTTCGAGCGGGTCGCGGCGCACAAACAGAGCGATGCGCTGCCGCTGCTGCAGGTTGAGGACGCCGATGACAGTGTCGAACAACTGGTCTTCGCTGCTCTGGAACAGCTCGTCCCGCGGCAGCGCGTCGAGGATGTGCTGCAGCGCCTTGCCGTCATGCCCGCTCGGTGACAGCCCGGAGCGCGTGACGATCTGGCGCACCTTGAGCCGCAACAGCGGGATCGCGCGCGGAGAGCGGCTATAGGCGAGCGAAGTGTAGAGGCCGAGGAACAGGCAGACCCCGGCAACGGCACCCGAGGCGTCGAACCGGCGCAGGCCGATCGCATCCATGTGCGCAGTGCGGTGCACCGTCGCACGCAGGTTCGATTTGGTGACAAAGATCAGCTCGCGGCGGCGGATGAAATCCTGCACGTCCCGAGGCAGTGACGACAGATCGCGCAACCCGCCAAAGATCGGGTAGTCGCGGTTGCGCAGGATGCCCAGCGCCGGCCGCGCCGTCGCGCCACCGGAAAAATCGTATTGTCGATAACCGAGGAGGGTGAAATTGTCGTCGTCGAGCCAACGCAGAAAATCGCCGACTTCCGCAAGCTCGGTCGCGGGCACCGGGGGCGGCGGCGGACCGGCGAGCGCGTCCAGCAAGGCGCGCAGAGTGCCGCGCATCGACTGCCAGTCTTCGACCGCAATCCGCACATCACCAAGGACAGCGGCGATCGCCTGGGTCAACCGGGCGAGATTTGCCGGGTCGGTCTCGCGGGTGATCTCGAGCTGCATCCACGATTCGCGCAATTCGACCGCGTCGTGCAGTCCGCCCGCCAACGATGCGTCTGCGGGGAAGCCGCCCTGCCCCGCCGCAACCTGCCCCGCCGCAACCTGGCCCGGCGTGCCGGAGGCGGGCGAATGCCGGAGAGTGCGGTCCGCCGGGTCGACACCGCGGATCGCGCGCAACCGACCGGTCGGATCGCGCGCGATGGTCAGGACTGGGTGGATC
>JBOHME010000139.1:0-7778 GCA_050729795.1 Allostellaceae bacterium
GAGCCGCGGCAGCCGGGACGACCGCCAGCGCCGCGGTGACCGCGACCGTGACCGCTACGGCGAATCGCGCGATGCCCGGGATGCCGGCGAGCGGAGCGACCGACCGTCATCGGGTGAGCGGGCCGAGCGACCGGCATCGGAACGTGCGGCAGCGGAACGACCGGCAGCGGAACGACCGGCAGCGGAACGTGCGGCCGCTGAACCTGCGGCGCCCGAGCGGGTGGTGGCCGAAGCGGTGGAGCCCTAGATGGACAGCCAGTCGGGCAGCGCGGCAGGGCGCGGCGGCGCGCCGCGGCGGCCATTCTTTCGGCGGCGCAAATCCTGTCCGTTCTCGGGGCCGAACGCGCCCAAGATCGATTACAAGGATATCAAGCTGCTGCAGCGTTTCGTCTCGGAACGCGGCAAGATTGTGCCGAGCCGCATCACCGCGGTCTCGACCAAGCGGCAGCGCGAGCTGGCGCAGGCGATCAAGCGGGCGCGGTTTCTGGGCCTGTTGCCCTACATGGTGAAATAGCCGGCGCGGCATCGGCCGGCCGGAATGCGTTCGGGACCGCCATGGGTCGGCTTGCCGGCGGCGCATGCGGCGTGCTTCTGGGTGCGCTTGGCGCCGCCCTTTATCTTGTCGTCCTCACCGGCTCCCCGGCGGCGGTGATCCTCGCCTATCTGGCGCAACTGCCGCTGTTCGCCGCCGGGCTGTGGCTGGGGGTTGGTGCCGCGGCGGCTGCCGGGTTGACCGCCTCGGCGGTTCTGCTGGGAGCGAGCGGCTTCTTCGCCGCGGCGCTGTTTATGGCGCTCTACGCCGCTCCGGTCGTCCTGCTGGTGCGGCTGGCCCTGTTGGCGCGCAGCGGACCCGCGAGTGCCCTCGAATGGTATCCACCGGGTTTGCTGACCGGATGGCTGGCCGGGCTCGGCCTGGCGATGCTCACCGCAGCCCTGCTGTGCCTCGGCGGCCCGAGCGGGATCGAGACGCTGCTGCGTCATGCGCTGGGGCCGGCGATCGGCTATTTCGCCGATGCGAGCGGGGCCGACCGTGCGACGCTGACCGCGGGTCTTGTGCTGGTGATCCCCGGGTTCGTCATCGGCTCGTGGATGGCGATGACGGCGAGCAATGCGATCCTGGCCCAGGGGGTGCTGGCGCGCTTCGGGCGGGCGTGGCGGCCGTCTCCCGATCTTGCCGCTCTTGTTCTGCCGCGCTGGATCACGCCCCTCTTGGCGATCGCAGCCGCGGCCAGTCTGTTCGGCGGTGCCGCCCGGTTTGCCGGGGTCAACACGATGATCGTGTTGGCTGTGCCGGTCTGCCTCGCGGGGCTCGCGGTGCTGCACGCGGTGCTGCGCCGGCTGGCGCGGCCGCAGATCCCGCTCGCGATCTTTTACGTGTGCGCCGGCCTGCTCGGCTGGCCGCTGTTGGTGATTGCCATTGTCGGGCTGCTCGACGCGCCGCTCGGGTTGCGGCGGCGCTTTGCCCAGCCTCGGTCAGTCGGAGGAAGAAGAGATGATTGAACTCATTCTGCTCGAACGGGTCGAGAAGCTCGGCCAGATGGGCCAGCGCGTCAAAGTGCGTCCGGGCTTTGCCCGCAACTACCTGCTGCCGCAGAAAAAGGCGCTGCGTGCGACCAAGGATAACCTGGCTTATTTCGAGACCCGGCGGGCTCAGCTCGAAGCCAACAACCTGGAGCGCCGCACCGAGGCCGAGGAGATCGGCAGCAAACTCGAAGGGCTGACCGCGGTGATCATTCGCCAGGCCGGCGAAAGCGGGCAGCTCTACGGCTCGGTTGCGGCCCGCGACATCGCCGACGCGGTGACCCGAGCAGGGTTTACGATCGAAAAGCGCCAGGTCGTCCTCGACCGGCCGATCAAGACCCTCGGTCTGCACCAGCTGCGGGTCGTGCTGCATCCCGAGGTCTTGATCACCGTCATTGCCAATGTCGCGCAGTCGGCGGAGGAGGCCGAGATGCAGGCGCGGGGCATCGACCCGTTGCGGCAGCGCGACGAGGATGAGTTCGACGACGAGCCGGCAAGAGCGATGGCGGTGGGGGAGCCGACCAAGAACCCGTGACGACGCGGTGAACGGCTTGCGTTTGTGGCGTGGGTTTGTGGATATTGGGCCGTCGCCGTCCTGATCGGTCTCCGTCACGATGCTGCTCGCGCGTCTCTTCGAGAAGATACTCGTCATCGGCCGGCTGCGTTTGATCGATGCCGACGGCAAGGTGCACGACATCACCGGGGCGCCGGGACCCGGTGTCACGCTTCGGCTGCACGACCGGCCGCTGCACTGGAAGCTCCTCGCCAGGCCGCGCCTTTATCTGCCGGAAGCGTTTGTCGATGGCACCCTGACGATCGAGGAAGGTGATCTCTACGCCCTGATCGATCTTCTGACGCTCAACCTCGAGGCGCTGCCGGAGGGACCGGTCTCGCGGCTGCTGAACGGCTCGTTCCGGCTATTGCGCCGGATGCACCAGTACAACCCGCAATCGCGGGCGCGGCGCAATGCGGCGCACCATTACGATCTGTCGGATCAACTCTACGAGCTGTTTCTCGATTCGGACCGGCAATATTCCTGCGGCTATTTCCGCAGCGGTCATGACGATCTCGATCTGGCGCAGCTCGACAAGAAGCGCCATATCGCGGGCAAGCTGATGATCCGGCCCGGCCAGAAGGTGCTCGATATCGGCTCGGGCTGGGGTGGTCTCGCGCTCTACCTCGCCACCGAGTGCGGCGCGGACGTAACCGGGCTCACCCTCTCGGTCGAGCAGTACCAGCTGGCGACGCGCCGGGCCGCCGCCGCCGGGTTGTCGGACCGGGTCCGCTTTCGCCTGCGCGACTACCGCGAAGAGGCTGGGCGGTACGACCGGATTGTCTCGGTCGGCATGTTCGAGCATGTCGGGGTGAACCATTACGCCACGTTTTTCGCCAAGGTGAAATCGCTGCTGGCGCCCGACGGGCTGGCGCTGCTGCACTCGATCGGCCGCATGGATGGGCCCGGCTCGACCAGCCCGTGGATCCGCAAGTACATCTTTCCGGGCGGCTATGTCCCGGCGCTGTCCGAGGTCACGCCGGTGGTCGAGCGGCAGCGGTTGTGGATCACTGACATCGAGATTCTGCGGCTGCATTATGCGCGCACCTTGCGTGCCTGGCGCCGCCGCTTCGAGCACAACCGGGCGCGGATCGCGGCGATCTACGATGAGCGCTTCTGCCGGATGTGGGAAATGTATCTGGTCGGCTCCGAGCTCGCGTTCCGGCGCGGCGGCCTGCTGGTGTTTCAGATGCAGCTGGCCAAGGCGGTCGACACCGTGCCGCTGACCCGCGACTACATGCTCGATTGGGAACGCGAGCACAGCGCCGCCGCCGAACGCGCCGCCTGACCACCCCCGTTTTGCACAGCTTGTGGATTTTAATGCCGCAGGCTGTGGCCTGCGCAGGATGGTAGCTTCGGTGGATGGAATCACCGAATGCCTCCCGCATCAGCCCGCTGCGCGGCACCGATCCCGGTATCGGGCTCGCTCCGGCCCTGGTCCGCATCCCGCCGTTCAACACCGAGGCCGAGCAGGCGCTCCTGGGCGCGATCCTGATCAACAACGCCGCCTATTCGCGCGTCTCGGAGTTTCTCCAGGCAGAGTATTTCGGCAATGCGGTCCACGCCCGCATCTACAGCGCGATCGGCAAGGTGATCGATCGCGGCCAGATCGCCAACCCGGTCACGTTGAAAGGCCTGTTCGACCAGGACGGGGCGCTCGCCGAGATCGGCGGCGCACAATACCTCGTGCAGCTGGTCGGCGCGGCGGTCACGATCATCAACGCCGAGGATTACGGGCGCACGATCCACGACCTCTATCTGCGCCGCCAGCTGATCACGGTCGGCGAAGATGTCGTCAACGACGCCTTCCGCCACGATCTCGACGATCTCGCCCCCGCCCAGATCGAGCGGGCCGAGAAGAAGCTGTTCGATCTGGCGACCTCGGGGCAGGCCGAAGGCGGTTTTCGTGCCTTCTCGGTGCCGCTGACCGGAGCCATCGATATGGCCGAGGCGGCGTTCAAGCGCAGCGGCAAGACCGTCGGCGTCGCCACCGGTTTTACCGATCTCGATCAAAAGCTGGGTGGACTGCATCCCTCGGACCTCGTGATCCTCGGCGGTCGCCCGTCGATGGGCAAGTCGGCCCTCGCCACCAATATCGCGTTCAACGCTGCCAAGGCGTATCGGACGGGGCGCGGCGCCGATGGCCGCACCATCGCCGAGGACGGCGCTGTGGTCGGGTTCTTTTCGCTCGAAATGTCGGCCGAGCAGCTGGCCGCCCGCATCCTCGCCGAGGAATCGGGGATCTCCTCGGACCGCATCCGACGCGGTGACGTCAGCCATCAGGATTTTGACCGGTTTGTCCAGGCGAGCCATCACCTCCAGTCGCTGCCACTCTATATCGATGATACCCCCGCGCTCAGCGTTTCCAGCTTGCGCACGCGCGCGCGCCGCCTGATGCGCCAGCAGGGTCTCGGGCTGATCGTCGTCGATTATCTGCAGCTGATGCGCCCTTCGGTCCAGGTCCGCAGCCTCGACAACCGGGTGCAGGAGATTTCCGACATCACCCGCGGCCTGAAGGCAGTGGCCAAGGAGCTCCATGTCCCGGTGCTGGCGCTCGCGCAACTGTCGCGGGCGGTCGAGCTGCGCGAGGACAAGCGGCCGATGCTGGCCGATCTGCGCGAATCGGGGTCGATCGAGCAGGACGCCGATGTCGTCATGTTCATCTTCCGCGAGGAGTACTATCTATCGCGGGGACAGCCGCTGCGCCGCGCCGATGAGACCGACGACAAGTACAACGACCGCTACGAACGCTGGCAGAACCGGTTCAACGAGGTTTACGGCACCGGCGAGATCATCATCGCCAAGCAGCGCCATGGGCCGATCGGCAATATCAAGCTGCATTTCGATGCCGAAACGACCAAGTTCGACAATTTCATGGCGGCAGACCATCTGCCGGCCGGAGTGTGAGCGGATGGTGACCCCGGCCGCGGCGAGGGGATGCCGCGGGTGATCGGCGGGCCCCGGCATCTCTCGGTCCTGATCCGCGGTGCTGCGGCGGCGCGTGCGGTGTTCGCGCTGCTGGACGAAATCGGTTCGGCCGTCTCGGTCTTCGAGGGTGTGGCCGGGGACTGGCAGATCGATGCCTATCCCGCGTCGCCGGTGCTGACCCCGCAACTATCGGCGCGTCTGGCACTCGCCGCTGCGGCCGATGGCGGACAGCTGGTCCAGATCTCGGAGCTGCCGCTGGTTGATCGCGACTGGCTCTCCGAAAACCAGCTCGCTTTTCCGCCGCTGCGCATCGGCCGCTTTTTTGTCTACGGCTCGCATTTTCGCGGCCGGGTGCCGGCCGGGGCGATCGGGATCGCACTCGATGCCGCGACCGCTTTTGGCACCGGCGAGCATCCTTCGACCCAAGGCTGCCTCGTGGCGCTCGAAATTTTGGCGCGGCGGCGGATCACCCGCCCGCTCGATGTTGGCGCCGGCACCGGGATCTTGTCGATCGCCGCGGCGAAGCTTCTGCGGCGCCGGGTGCGGGCGAGCGACATTGATCCTGGATCGGTCAAGGTTGCCCGCCGCAATATCGTGCACAACCGGGTCGGCGGGCTGGTGCGGGTCGATCACGCCGACGGTTATCGGATCCGCGGCCGGCGCCGGCACCGCCATGATCTGATCCTGTCGAATATCCTCGCGCGGCCGCTGGCCTTGCTCGCCGCGGATCTCGCCCGCAGCCTTGCCCCCGGCGGCTATGCGGTGTTGTCAGGACTGCTGCGGCGCCAGGAGCCGATCGTGCTGGCGCCGCACCGTGCCCTCGGCCTCGCCCTCGAACGCCGGATCGTCATCGACGGGTGGTCGACGCTGGTCCTGCGGGGCGTCAAGCGGCCTGGTGCCGTCCCAGACGGCGTGGTTGCGGCGAGGCGGTTGGCGTTGCGGCCTTTGCCGCGTTTCGATCGGCCGCCAGGATCGCCCGGATCTCCGAGCGCCGGATCCCGATATCGGCCAGCGCGCGATCGTCGAGCGCCATCAACTCGGCATAGGCGCGCTGCTGGCGGTGCCATTCGGCAATCGCCTTCCCGGCGGTGGTGAAAAGGTTCACAAGGGACATGGAAATGCTCCTGTCGAGATTATGATGCGTTGCACAAAAGGTGGCGCTGCACCGCGAAAGAGGCGAGCGGAATCGTTGCAATTCAGCCATGTGCGTGCGCCGGGCGAAGCCCGTCACGCCGGCAATGGGAGCGGTCGATGAAAGCTGACGGATCGAGGCCCGACGCCGACACGTTGGCGCGGTTGCTGCACGCAGCCGGTTCGCCCTTTACCCCGGCGGGTCTCGGAGAACTGGTCGCGGGCGTGCTCGGCGCTCCGGCCGAGGTCGGGACGGGGTGGCATTGCCTCGTCGCAGACCCGGTGCCGCCGGATCTGGCGGATGCGCTCGAAGCGCTGCGCCGGGCGATGGCCGGCAAGTCCGATGACGGGCTCGCAACCGACGCCTTTGCGCGGTTGCCGTCGGCAGAGCGCCTCGCGCGTTTGCGCCGCGAGCTGTCGCGGCAGGGGCTCGACGGGTTTGTCGTGCCGCGTTCCGACGAGCACCAGGGCGAATACGTGCCGCCGCGCGGGCAGCGTCTGGCCTGGCTGACCGGCTTTACCGGTTCGGCCGGACAGGCCGTGGTGTTGCGCGAGCGCGCCGCCCTCTTTGTCGATGGCCGCTACACGCTGCAGGCCGCGCAGCAAGTCGACGGTGCGCTGTTCGAGCTCCACCACCTGATCGACGCGCCGCCGGCGCGCTGGATCGGCACCGCGCTCGGCGCGGGCAGAGTGCTCGGCTACGACCCTTGGCTGCACACTCCGCAGGAAATCGAACGGTTGCGCGCCGCGGCGAAGAAGGCCGGGGGAAGTCTGCGCGCGGTTGCCGAAAACCCGCTCGACCGGGTCTGGAGCGACCAGCCGGCCGCACCGCTCGCCCCGGTGGTGCCGCATGCCGAAGAATTCGCAGGCGAAACCGCCGCGTCAAAGCGCGCCCGGCTCGCTCGCGGTCTCGCCGCGGAGGGGGTTGCCGCGGCAGTGCTGACGATGCCCGAATCGATTGCCTGGCTCCTCAACATCCGTGGCGGCGACGTGCCGCACACCCCGCTGCCACTGTCGTTCGCCATTCTGCGTGACGATGCGACGGTCACTCTGTTCATCGATCGGCGCAAGCTCGCCCCCGGTCTCGATCAGCATCTCGGCAATGCGGTAACCGTGGCGGCGCCGGACGAGCTTGGGCCGGCGCTCGATGCGCTCGCGAGAGCCGGTGGCCGGGTCCAGGCTGATCCGGCGAGTGCTGCGGCATGGATCTTCGACCGTCTCGAACAGGCCGGCGCGAATATTCATCGCGCCGCCGACCCATGTATCTTGCCAAAGGCCTGCAAGAACGCGGTCGAGATCGACGGCACCCGCGCCGCCCACCGCCGCGACGGCGCTGCCTTGACCCGGTTTCTCGCCTGGCTCGCGCAGGAGGCGCCAAAGCGCGGCCTGTCCGAGATCGCCGCCAGCGACCGGCTCGAAGCGTTTCGCCGCGAGGGCCGATATTTCCGCGATCTGAGCTTTCCGACAATATCGGGCGCCGGGTCGAACGGGGCGATCGTGCATTACCGGGCGATGGTGGAGACCGAAAAGCGGCTCGAACCGGGCACCCTTTATCTGCTCGATTCGGGCGCGCAATATCTCGACGGCACCACCGACGTAACGCGCACGGTGGCGATCGGGACGCCCTCGGCCGAAATGCGCGATC
>JBOHME010000140.1:0-7488 GCA_050729795.1 Allostellaceae bacterium
ACCCGGCCGCGGGCCGGGCAGTGACGGAGCCACCGGCGAATGCATCGGCAGAACTCGTCGCGGCCGGGATCGCGGCCCCCGGCGTCTGCGGCTCCCGCCCCGCGCCGGCGGAGGATGACGCGCCCTGCTCAAGCGCCAGCGATTGGCGGACGCACCCGCTCAGCGCGTCGAGCACCGCGGACACGTCGGCGAGCTTGAAGCGGTACGCCGCCTTTTGGGCAATCAGCGTCAGTCGTGCGCTGTGGCGGAAGGTGTCAACGAGGTTGGATTTGCCGGGCAACGGCACCAGCAGAAGATCGTCGCGCGGCACCATCGCCCCACGCGGCACCGCTGTGTCGCGGTCGAGGCGCAGCTCGACCGGGAGATTTTCCTTCGCGGTAAACTTCCACTGCGGGTCGATAAAGCCCAGCCACCAGCGATCACCGGGTGTCACCAGAACAAACAGGTTGATCCCGCTATCGTAGGCAACTCCAGCCGAGCAATGAGTGAACTCCCCGGTGCGGTCGTCGGTGTACGCCCCGCCTGACCACAAGCCGCGCGCAAAGCTGCGCAACGGGCCCGCGGCCTCTGCCGATTGCCAGACCAACATCGACAGCACCACCGCGATGGCCATCGCGGCACGAGCAGCGAAAGCCATTCGCACCCCTCCATTCCAGGCAATTTTTAACATTTTTTTGACAGGATGAGCCAGCCTGTGAGCGTCCGGGACGCCGGTCGCGGCAATGCCGCACCCGCTGTTCGCCTGCGGGGCCGGCGGTGCGGCGACGGCCGTCGGGCGCGCGCGTGACCTTTGGCCCGGTTCAGAAGATCGCCCATCCTTCACTGCCGGCGACTGCACCGAAAATCGTCACGAGGCTCAGCGACAGAAGCAGCCAATGCGCGCGCTGCAGCCAGCCGAACGCCGCATCGGGGCGGGCATTCGCCCACCGGGCGAAGCGCCGATCCATGAGAAACGGCTCGGCGACGAACAGAATGAAGGCGAACAGCAGCCAGACCGCGACCATCGCGTGCATCCACCAGAACGTGGCGAAGCTGAAGCGATCCCACAGATCGAGGCGCCAAACCATGTAGAGCCCGGTCAGTCCGACCAGAAGAATCGCCACCCGCGCCTGCCAGACAAAGCGTCGTTCGATCGCCTGAAACCGCTGCAGGCGATCGGGGCCAAGCTCACCGCGCCGTACCGCCGGCAGCACCGCGGTCGTCGCCATCGAAACGCCGCCGATCCAAATTACCACCGCGAGCACATGGAGCGCCCGGGCCACAATCACATCGTCCATGAATTCGCTCCCGATCGTCGCGCGAGCCGCACTGCGGATATGGCCCGTCCCGCTCCCGCCCGCTGCAAGTCAGCCTGGCTGGCTGAGAGGATGCCGGACATGCGCCGACCCAAATCCTGGGTCGTGTTCGAGCCTATCGGCCCAGGCTGCGTTGAAATGACGCGCCGCAGCACCGGCGCACGCCACCCGAAGCGGGGCGATGATTTGCAGCGGTGAGGCGGACTTGTGCCAGATCGTATGGCTCGCCAGATCGGACGGGGCGCGGGAGCCGGCCCGCTACCAAGCGACGAGCGGCTGACATGGCTGGCCGAGGCAGGGACGCGATGACAACATTGTCGATGCCGATCGGGGAGCGCGGCTCGCCTGCCCTGTGGTCAATGGCATTTCGCCCGTTCTTTCTGGCCGCGAGCCTTTGGTCGGCGCTGGCACTGACGCTATGGATCGGCCTTTACCTGACTGGTGCCGCGCTGCCCAGCCGCTTCGATCCGTTGAGCTGGCACATCCACGCGATGCTGTTCGGCTTTGTGCTGGCTGCGATCGCGGGCTTTATGTTCACCGCAATTCCCAATTGGACGGGTCGGGCACCGATCCGCGGCCCCATTCTGCAGCTATTGGTCGGGTTGTGGCTCCTTGGCCGCGCCGCCTGTCTGTTTTCAACATTTATGCCGGCCTGGCTCGCCGCCGCGATCGATCTCGCGTTTCCACTCTGCCTGTGTGTGCTGGCCGCTCGCGAGATCGTCGCCGCGCATAACTGGCGCAACCTTGCGATGCCGCTGCCGATCGCGCTGCTGACCCTTGCCGATCTGCTGATGTTTCTCGAGGCCGCGGGTTTCGATATCGCGCCGGGTCTTGGTTGGCGGCTCGCGCTCGCGGCGATCATTGTGCTGATTTCAGTGATCGGCGGTAGAATCATCCCGGCCTTCACCCGCAACTGGCTCACCGGCCGCGGGAGAGCCGCCTTGCCCGCCGTCCCCGGTGCGATCGACCGCGCAGCGCTCGGCACCCTGCATGCGGGGCTGATCGGCTGGGCGATCTTTCCGACGGAGAAGGCGATCGGCGCGGTGCTGCTGCTCGCCGGTGCGCTGATGCTGTGGCGGTTGGCACGTTGGCGCGGCCTTTCGACCGGGGCTGAGCCTCTGCTGGCAATTTTGCACCTGGGTTACGCGTGGATCGCGGCGGGCGCCCTGCTCCTCGGCCTGTCGATGCTGTCGCCGCAAGTGCCGGAGGTGGCGGCGGTGCACGCCCTGACCGCCGGCGCGATCGGCACGATGATTCTCGCCGTCATGACCCGCGTTTCGCGCGGCCACACCGGCCGGCCGCTGCAGGCCGATTGGCTGACGATCCTGATCTACCTGCTGATCACCGCAGCGGCGGTGACGCGGGTCGCCGCCCCGTTTGCTGCGAGCGTTTCACTGGATTTGCTGACGATTTCAGCGGTGTTATGGATCGCCAGCTTCGCTCTCTTCGCGATCGGCTATGCGCCGATGCTGGTGTCGCCGCGGACCGGCTGAGCCTTGGTACAGAACCGGGATTTTAGATTTTGCATCGAGCTTTACCGGCGTGGGAATGAGGCTGCCGCCCGGATGCGAGAAATCCATGCCGCGCTCAAGTATCGGATTTTGTTGCGGCGCAGTCACCGGTTTTGTCCGGGGACCCAGAGCACGTCGTTGGCGCCGTTGCCGTTCAGCCGGCGGCCGAGCACGAAGAGATGATCGGAAAGTCGGTTCAGGTATTTGAGCGCCTCGGGGTTGACCCGTTCCGCGCCGGCCAACTCGCTGACCAGCCGTTCGGCGCGCCGCGTCACGGTGCGCGCCAGGTGCAGATGGGCGGCGGCGGCACTGCCGCCTGGCAAGATGAACGAGTCGAGCGGATGCAGGCTCGCATTCATGATGTCGATCTCGTGTTCGAGCCGCGCAACTTGTGCCGCGAGGATGCGCAACGCACCCGCACCGCGCCGACCGTCCTCGGGGGTGCACAGATCGGCGCCGAGATCGAACAGGTCGTTCTGGACCCGGCCGAGCATCGCTTGGGCTTCGGCATCGGCTGCGAGGTGCAGGCGGGCGAGCCCGATCGCGGCGTTCGCCTCCTCAACCGTGCCATAGGCCGCAACCCGCAGCGAATGCTTGACAACGCGGCTGCCGTCGCCGAGCGAGGTTTCGCCGCCATCGCCGCCACGGGTGTAGATCCGGGTCAGCCGCACCATCGCCGCTCTCCCATCATCAGCGCCGGCCGAGCAGCATCAGCGCCGGCCGAGCAGCATCAGGATCGCCAGCAGCAGCAGCGCCAGCCCCTGCATGACGACGCGCATCTGCATCAGCTTGTTCGAGCGGCGCGGGTTGCCGCCACGAAACATCTGGGTGATGCCAAGACCGAGCACGATCAGGACGCCGGCCAGGGTCAGCACCAAGAGGATCGTCACAAATGTGGTCACACGCCGACTATGCGCCGCGGCTCGGAACGGGGCCAGCGGTCATTCAGGCGGCCCATGGCGGGCGGCCCCGACGCCAGACGAATGGCCTTCGCGCCGATCACTCCCATGTCCCTCCGCTTCCGGGCAGGATCGCAGCTGACGCGGCCACGACCCTGCGGTACCCGAGGGAATTTGCCGCGCGACTAATCCGGCGGCAGTTGATAGGTGTGCGGATAGGTGGTCGGCAGGTTCGGGTCGGGGATCTTCAACGAATCCGACTGGGTCATCCGCACCGCGGAAATGTCGTCGGAAATCCCGTTCAAGTTCTGGATATCGCTCGCCCGGTCGGGTGCGCCGATGCTGCAGCCGGACAGGACGACGAGCGAAAACGCGACGACCGCACCGAGGCGCAGCAGCATGACGACCTCCGGTTCAATATAGCTTAAATAGGTGGAAAAACCCCGACAACAACGCGTGGTCGAGATCTCTTGGCTTCGCCTCTTCGGCGAGTTGGACGCGGATCGCGCGTGGCAATTTTGAACCCCGGCGGCCGCCCCTCTGGCACGCGGCCTGGATGCGGTCATCGCGAGCCACTTTCGGGTCGGTTCGCGCAGGGCCATGTGGCGCCCCGATAGCGACCATCGGAAGTTGACGCGGCGGGCGGTGCGGCCTAAACCTGGGAACGTGACAAGGCAGACAAATGGCCGGTGCGGGCGGCGAATTACCGTCCCGAGCCCCGCAGGGGTTCGGGTGGAGCCGCTTTGCCCAATTGCCGCCGAGGACCATGACTATGCCTTCCGTTGCCATGACCACCGCCGAGACCGCTCGGCCTGACCCCAACCCGGCCGGCACGGCCCGAGTCGATGTGATCGGCGCCGGTCTCGCCCCGGCGGACCCCGACCCGATCCTGGCACAAACCGCTTATTTTTCCGTCTATGCGGCGGCCGAGCCCGGGGTGATGCCGCGCGTGCTGGAGCTTTTCGCCAAGCGGGGCCTGGTGCCGTCAGGATGGCATAGCACGGCCTCGGCAGGTGATCGCAACCATGCGAACGGTCTGGCGATCGAGATCGAGATGCGCGGGCTCGGCAGCCAAACCGCCGACTACATCGCCGCCTGCCTGCGACAGATCGCTTTTGTCGAGGCAGTGTCGAGCTCGTGGCACACCGCGGGCCGCGGCTGAGCGCAGCGGCACCGACCGATGGCGCTCTTCGACCATATCGCCCGCTGCAACAATTTCGATCCGGCGCGCGGTGTGCCGCTCTTGGTTTCGGGCGCACAGACCGGCGCCGCGCCGGTGCGGATCGGGCTGTTGCGGCGCGACAATGCCGCAGCGCTGCGGCGCTTTCCTCGGGTGTTCACGGTCGCGGACGAGCGGGTGACCCTGACCGTGAGGGGCGATCCGGCCACGCTCAGCCATGCAGTCGATCAGGTGGTCGATGCGCTGGTCGGCGAAAGGCAGATCCCGAAAGCCCGCAACGAGACCTTTGATGTCGCGCGGCGCTGGGGCGAGCCGCCGCTCTTCCGCCTCGACCGGGGTGCGGTCCCGTTTTTCGGCACGCGCGCCTACGGGGTGCATCTCAATGGCTATTGCCGCACCGCGGGCGGGCTGTCGCTGTGGATCGGGCGCCGCGCTCCGGACAAGCGGGTGGCGCCGGGCAAGCTCGACAATCTCGTCGCCGGCGGCATCGGCAACGGGCTCGGGCTGGTCGAAACCCTGGTCAAGGAGGCCGATGAGGAAGCGATGATCCCGCCGGCCCTGATCGCGCAGGCCCGTCCTGCCGGGGCTGTTGCGTATCGCATGGAGACACCGCTCGGTGTGCGCGACGATGTGCTGTTTGTCTACGATCTCGATGTGCCAGCCGATTTCGTCCCGCAGAATCAGGATGGTGAATCGGTCGGGTTCGTGCTGATGCCGGTGGCCGATGTGCTCGACCGCATCCGCACGAGCGACGATTTCAAGTTCAACGTCAACCTGGTGATCCTTGATTTCGCGATCCGGCGCGGTCTTTTGACCCCGGACGATCCGGAATATCTCGAGATCGCCACCGGGCTGCACCACCCGCTCGACTGAGCCGCAACAGCCACCGCCGATGCCGCGATCGACCCGGGGCCGAGCCGCCCCGGTTCAGCAGCTGTGGACGACGGAATGTTCTGTGCCGGATGCGAGCGGGCAACGGGGCTGGCAACGGCTCGCCGCTTCTCGCTATTGCGCTGTGAGCGTCACACCACGTCCGGTTGCGCGCGGCATTCTGCGCCGTCGATCCGCTCCAGACTGAATTGCCGGAATTCACCTGCGAAATCGCCCATGAAGTGGAGTGTGAATTCCGCCTGAGACAGCCAATGATCCGCCGTGAACTCGCATTTGGCCTGCAGAAGATTGTCGCCCTGCGCAAGCTCTTGCGTGTGTTCGTGGATGATTGCCGTGCCGATTTGCGCGGTGATCCTGATCGATACGACGGCAATCGTCGATCCGGCAGCGAAAGAAACGGTGAGGCGATAATCGCCGGGTTCAATGTCGATATATGGGCCGTAGACCGCACAACCGTGAAAGCCGAGAGGAATCGCAAGTCCGGTCGCAGTCATTTCCACATGCCGGCAAATCGCCGGATTGTCGAATTCCCAAGTGGTCTGGCGTTCCCCGTAAATTTGCCGGGCATACCAGAGCTTCGAGTAGCTGTTGGTGCCGGCGACCCCGAGCGCGGATAATTCACCGCCCCGAATCTTGGCGCTGATCGCTACCAGGGAATTATCGGGCGTGACATAACAGATGGGATTGCTGTCGCTTTCCGGAACGATGCGCCGGAGCTCGCCGATCCATTGATCGTCGATCGCGGCAGCCATCGAGAGGCGAGCGGATGCCGCGGCCACGGCATGGCCGAACAGGACCGGCCCGGTCGGGTAAAGCGGGTTTGCGCCGTAATAACGCAACTGGCAGTTTTCGAGGGTGAAATCGATCGCCAGCCGCATTTCCAGCCGCCGGGGCTCGGCCCAGATCAGGCCATTCGACATAGCCGTCCAGCGCGGCGATAGAAACCGCATGGCCCTGAAAGCGACAAATTCGATCCCGTCCGGCGCTACAATCGGGCTGACCGCGCGCATTGCCAAATCCGCATACAATCCGCCGTATAAATAAAGCAGGCAAAGCCGCGCCAGATCGCATTTATAGGCGAACGGTCGCAGACGATCGAAGGCTTGCAGCACGGCCGGTTCGAAGTTTTTCGGCAATAATCTCGTGAAGCTCGTTCCCACCCCAGAGACGGTATTGTGCATCCGGATAAACTGCACGGAGGCTCGCCGTATTTTGCTGGAGAACTTCCGGCAGCACCGTTGGTAAAAGAAAAGTGTCATTGATCAGGATTTGATGGATGTATTCCACTGAGCTTTTGCTCACCGGGGGTGCTTTCGCATGGGCAAGCGAGTATCTACCGCAGGAGACCAGAAGACGCGGCTTCGCAAGAAAACGTAACCCGGCTGAGGCCGACTGCGCAAATCGGGCCGGGATGGCGTTGACCGGCCAGAGCCCGGCCACCGGACCTTGGGGGCCGGCCCGGCATTCGCCATCGGCGTAGGCTGCACCTCTCGATGCGGGGCAGAAATTGCGGCCGAATTGACTTGGGCAGCGGCGCTCGATAGAACGGGTGCGGCATACGCCGTGTCGATCCCTGCTCATCGGTGGAGGGGTGGCCGAGTGGCTGAAGGCGGCGGTTTGCTAAACCGTTATAGGGTTAAACCCCTATCGTGAGTTCGAATCTCATCCCCTCCGCCACCTATCACGCGTTTTCAATGGGTTATGAGCCAGAC
>JBOHME010000141.1:0-7460 GCA_050729795.1 Allostellaceae bacterium
CCGCAGACCCGCGTGCAGCCGACAGGCCGGGCGACCGACAGGCCGGGCGACCGACAGGCCGGGCGACCGACAGGCCGGGCGACCGACAGGCCGGGCGACCGGCAGGCCCGGGCGACCGACAGGCCCCGGGCGACCGACAGGACAGGAGGGTGAAATGCGGGCGGCCATGACAGGTTGAGCCATGCTGGCGCTGGGTTCGCTCGTCTTTGCTTCACCCTGGCTGCTGCTGGCGCTCGCCGGGCTGCCGATCATCTGGTGGCTGCTGCGGGTGACCCCGCCGGCGCCGCGCCGCATTGTCTTTCCGCCGATCCGGCTGCTTTTGGGGCTGGTGCCGCGCGACGAGACCCCGGCCCGCACGCCGCTGTGGCTGATCCTGCTGCGCATGGCATTGGCGGCGGTGGTGATCATCGCGGCAGCGCATCCGCTGGTAAACCCGCCGGCGCGGCTCGCCGGAAGTGGTCCCTTGATCCTCGTCGTCGATGACGGCTGGGCAGCGGCCGGCGACTGGGCGGCCCGGCAAGCGGCGCTCTCGGACCTGCTCGTCGAGGCCGAGCGCGAGAGCCGACCGATTGTGCTCGTCACGACCGCGCCTTCCGGCGGCGACACGGTACCGGCGCCGTTACGCCCGATCCCGCCCGCCGATGCGCGGGCCGCGGTCGGAGCGTTGCAGCCAAAGCCCTGGCCGGTCGATCGCCGCGCGGCGCTGGCGCGGCTCGAGGCGCTGAAGCTGCCGGGATCGAACGCTGCGATCTGGCTCAGCGATGGGGTCGCCGACAGCGGCGCGGCACAGGCGCTTGCCGCTCATCTCGCCGCGGCAGGCAGCCTGCGCTATCTGACCGCCGCGCCGGGCAGGGGGCCGCTGCTGCTGAAGGCGGGCGATCCGTCGGCCAAGGATCTCGCCGTCGTGCTGCGCGCGCTGCCGGTGGCGGCGCCGCGGCTCTTTGAGCTGCGCGCGAGTGGGGCCGACGGCCGCCTGCTGGCGCGGCGCGCTGTGACGCTGGAACCCGGGACCGCCTCCGCCGAAATCCGTCTCCCGATGCCAAGTGAGCTGCGCAACGGGGTGACCCGCATCGAGGTCGAAGGCGGCAATTCGGCCGGCGCCGTGCTGCTGACCGACGAGCGCTGGCGCCGTCGCCCGGTCGGCATCGTCGGACCATCCGCCGGCAGCGGCCAGCCTCTACTCAGCGATACCTATTATCTCGAACGCGCGTTGGCGCCCTTTGCCGAGATCCGCCACGGCCGTGGCGTCGATCTGCTCAAGCGCCAGCTCGCGGTGCTGATCTATGCCGATAGCGGGCCGGATTCGGCGAGCGAGGCGGCAACGGTCGATCGCTGGGTCGAGGCCGGCGGGCTGCTGCTGCGCTTTGCCGGGCCGCATCTCGCCGCCGCGCAGAACGACAAGCTGCTGCCGGTCCGGCTGCGCCGCGGTGGTCGCACGATCGGTGGCGCGCTCTCCTGGGAGCAGCCGGCCAAGCTGGCGCCGTTCGAGCCAGGCAGCCCGTTTGCCGGATTGGCGATCCCGTCCGATGTGACCGTCTCGCGCCAGGTGCTGGCCGAGCCGGATATCGATCTCGCCGGCAAGACCTGGGCGCGGCTCGTCGACGGGACCCCGCTCGTCACCGCCGAGCAGCACGGAAGCGGTCGGATCGTGCTGGTGCACACGACAGCGAATGCCGATTGGTCCAATCTCGCCCTGTCAGGTCTGTTCGTGCAGATGCTGCGGCGGATCGTAGCGCTGAGCCAGGGGGTTGCGGCGACCTCCGGTGAAGGGCCGCTGGCACCGGTCGCGACACTCGACGGCTTTGGCCGGCTCGAGCATCCGCCGCCGACCGTCCGGCCAATTGCCGGCACGCAAATAGCCACCGCGGTGGCCTCGCCGCGGCATCCGCCGGGTTTCTACGGCACCCCGCAATCACGCCAGGCGCTCAATCTTTCAGCCGGGATCAAGACGCTGGCGCCGATCGCCGGGCTGCCCGCCGCCACGACGCGGGCGACGTTTGCCCTCGGCCACGAGACCGATCTGCGGCCGCCGCTGTTGACCGCGGCGTTGCTGTTGCTGCTCGCCGATCTCTTGATCGCCTATGCCCTGCGGGGGTTGCTGCGGCGCCGGCCGGCGCGGATTGCCGGCCTCGTCCTGGTCGCGGTGTTGTCGGTGCCGGCGGCGGCCCGTGCCGACGACGCCTTTGTCGTGCGTGCCACCTCACAGCTGCGCCTCGCTTATGTGCTGACCGGCGACGCAGCGGTCGACGCCGAGAGCCGGGCCGGGCTGATCGGCTTGAGCGACACGCTCGATCGCCGCACTGCGGTCGATGCCGGCGAGCCGCTCGGCGTCGATATCGAGACTGACGAGCTGATCTTTTTCCCGCTGCTCTATTGGCCGGTCACCGCCGACCAGCCGCCACCATCGCCGAGTGCCGTCGGCCGCATCAACCGTTATCTCGAAACCGGCGGGACCATCCTGTTCGATACCCGCGATGGCGACGACCCCTCGCCGGGACCGTATGGCGGCGCAGCCATCGCGGCGGCCAGTCTGCGGCGGCTGACCGCCGGCATCAAGATCCCGCCGCTGGTGCCGATCCCGCCCGACCATGTGATGACCAAGTCGTTTTATCTGATGCATGATTTCCCCGGCCGCTGGGATGATGGGACGTTGTGGGTCGAACCGGCCGAGGACCACGTCAATGACGGGGTTTCGAGCGTCATCGTCGGTGGCAACGACTGGGCCGGGGCCTGGGCGGTCGGCAAGAATGGCGATCCGCTCTACGCGGTCGTGCCGGGCGGCGAGCGGCAGCGCGAAATGGCGCTGCGCTTTGGCGTCAACCTCGTCATGTATGTGTTGACCGGCAACTACAAGGCCGATCAGGTGCACGTGCCGGCGATCCTCGAGCGGCTCGGCCAATGAGCGGCAGCGGCTTTCTGGTGTCGGCGGCGCCGCTGTTGTCCTGGGCGGCGATCGCGCTGCTCGGCGCGGCGTGCCTCGCATGCCTCGGTTTTGGTGTGCTGCGGCGCGCTCGCGGGCTCGTTTGGCGGGCGCTCGCAATTGCGGTCCTGCTGGCGGCGCTGATCAACCCGTCGCTGATCGAGGAGCAGCGCACGCCCCGGCGCGATGTTGCGATCGTCATTCTCGACCAATCGCCGAGCATGGGCATCGGTGAGCGCCGCGCCGTCAGCGAAGCGGCGATGGCCACGGTCAAGCGGCGCCTGTCGCGCGAGCCCGATCTCGATATACGCGTCGTGCAGGCCGGTGCACCGCAGCCCGGAGCCGAGGATCAGGGAACCCGGCTGTTTGCGGCGCTTGATCAGGCGATGGCCGACATCCCGCGCCAGCGCCTCGCCGGCATCGTCATGATCACCGACGGCGAAGTCCACGATGTGCCGACCGGCGATGCGAAGGCGCTGCAGCAGGCGGTGCCGGCGCCGCTTCAGGTGCTGTTGGCCGGGCACCGCAACGAGCGCGACCGGCGGCTCGTGGTATCGCGCGCGCCGAGCTTTGGCATCGTCGGCAAACAGGTGCAGCTGCGAATCCGCGTCGAGGACCTGCCCGTGAGCCAAACCGCGCCGGCCGGAGACGCGCAGCTGACCTGGCGCAAGGATGGCGGCGCGCGCCACCAGCTGAGCGTGCCGATCGACGAGGACGTGTCGCTGCCGGTCGAGATCGACCATGGCGGACCCAACATCCTCGAGCTCGAAGCCGCACCCGGGCCGCACGAGCTGACACTTGTCAACAACCGCGCCGTGGTCGTCGTCAACGGTGTGCGCGACCGGCTGCGGGTGCTGCTCGTCACCGGCGAGCCCTATGCCGGCGAGCGCGTCTGGCGCAACATTCTCAAATCCGACCCGTCGGTCGATCTCGTTCATTTCACAATCCTGCGCCCGCCGGAAAAGCAGGACGGGACGCCGATTCGCGAATTGTCGCTGATCGCCTTCCCGATCCGCGAACTGTTCGATACGAAGCTCGACGATTTCGACCTGATCATCTTCGACCGCTACAGCCGGCGCGGGCTGATCCCCGAGACCTATCTCGAAAACGTCGTGCGCTATGTCCGCAATGGCGGGGCGTTGCTCGAAGCCTCCGGTCCCAATTACGGAGCGCCGATGAGCCTGTCGCGCACCCCGCTCGGCGCGATCCTGCCGGCTGATCCGACCGGGGAGGTCTCGGAGGAGGGGTATAAGCCGCGCCTGACCGCGCTCGGCCGCCGCGACCCGGTGACCGAGGGCCTGCCCGGGGCCGGCCCGCGCGACGGCGAGCCGAGCTGGGGCCGCTGGTTCGACCAGGTCGATGCCACGGTGCAGCACGGCGTGACGCTGATGACCGGAGACCGCGGCGAGCCGCTCTTGGTGCTCGACCGGATCGGCAAGGGCAGGGTGGCCCAGCTCTTGTCGGACGAGATGTGGTTCTGGGCGCGCGGTTTCGAGGGCGGCGGCCCGCAAGGCGAGCTGCTGCGCCGGCTCGCCTATTGGCTGATGAAGGAGCCCGATCTCGAAGAGAACGATCTGCGCGCGACGGTCGATGGCGATCGCCTGCTGGTGACGCGGCAATCGCTCGAGCCGGACGCCCGCCCGGTCACGGTCACAATGCCCGACGGCACGCACCGCACGCTGAAGCTCATGCACGACAAGGGTGGCCGCAGCACCGGCAGCGTGGCGATCGGCCAAATGGGCCTCTACCGGGTCAGCGACGGCTCGCACACGGCGCTCGCCGCGGCGGGGCCGCTCAACCCGATCGAGTTCGCCGATGTGCGCACGTCCGAGGCCAAGCTGGCACCGGTCGCGGCCGCTACCGGCGGCGGCATCTTCTGGGTCGGCCGCGGACAGATCCCGCAGATCCGCCGGGTGGCGCCCGGCGAGCCGGCGGCCGGGCAGAACTGGATGGGCTTTCGCGCCAATGGCGATTATACCGTCACCGGGTTCAGTGAATTTCCGCTGCTGCCGGCGCTGGTCGCACTGCTGTTGATCGTCGGTGGTCTCGTGGCGGCATGGCGGCGCGAGGGGATGTGAGCCGCTTCGGCTGATGGCTGGTGGATCTTGGTGCTGAGAAGGGTCCTGGCGCCGCTGCACCCGGACGGGTTCAAATTCGTTCTCGTCGCGCTGATCGCGACATTGCTGCTGTTTTTTGCCTGGCCTCCGGCCGGCTGGGCGGCGGCGGTCGTGACCCTGTGGATGGTTTATTTCTTCCGTGATCCGTGGCGCGTCTCCCCGGTTCGCGACGGCCTGCTGGTCAGCCCGGCCGACGGGATCGTCATGTCGGTGGCTTCGGCCCGGCCGCCGCCGGAGCTCGGCATGGACGACGCCGAATTTGTGCGGATCGGCATCTTTCTGAATATTTTCGACGTGCATGTGACCCGCGCGCCGATCGGCGGCCGGGTCGTGGCGCTGCGCTACCGCAAGGGGCGCTTTGTCGATGCCAGCCGCGAGGAAGCGAGTGTCAACAACGAGCGCATGGCCATCCGGCTCGCTCCCACGAGCGGGCCCGAGATCGCCTATGTGCAGGTCGCCGGGCTGGTCGCCCGCCGCATCGTCTGCGATCTGCACGAGGGGCAGGAGATCGCCATCGGGCAGCGGATGGGCATCATCCGCTTTGGCTCACGGGTCGATGTCTATTGCCCGCCACCCTATGTAACAATGGTCGCTGCCGGGCAGCGGATGGTTGGCGGGGAAACGGTGATTGCCGACCGCCTGGCGCGCGAGCTGCCGCGCCAGGGGGTGGCCCATTGAGGGAACTCGGGTGAGAAATGGGGGCGTGAGAATGCGATCGGGCCGGTCGCGCGAGCGGCGCGGCCGCCGGCTCGCCGATCTGTCGATCAACCGCATGATCCCGAATGTGCTGACCCTGCTGGCGCTGTGCGCCGGCATGACCGCGATGCGCTTTGCGATGAACCGCAACTTTGTCGGCGCCGTGTTCGCAATCATCGTCGCCGGGATTTTCGACGGTCTCGACGGGCGCATCGCGCGGCTTCTCAAATCGACCTCGAGCTTTGGCGCCGAGCTCGACAGCCTGTCGGATTTTGTCAGCTTTGGCGTGGCGCCGGCCGCGGTGCTCTATCTGTGGACGATGTCGGGGCTGCGCGGCCTCGGCTGGGCGATCGTGCTGTTCTACGCAGTCTGCTGCGCGCTGCGCCTGGCGCGTTTCAATATCGAGATCGGCAGCGAGCGACCGGCCTATGCCGCACCTTTCTTCACCGGGGTCCCGGCGCCGGCCGGAGCGGGGCTCGTCATGGTGCCGATGTTTCTGAGCTTCCAATGGGGCGACTGGCTGTTTCGCTCGCCCTATCTGAGCGCGGTGATCGTGACCGGTGTCGCGCTCTTGATGGTCAGCAAGGTGCCGACGGCGTCGCTGAAGCGGATCCGGGTGCCGCATGATCTGGTGGTGCCGACATTGCTCGGCGTCGGCGTGCTCGCCGCCTTTGTCACGACCGCGCCATGGCCGACGCTGACCGCAATCGGAATCGGCTATGTCGGCTCGATCCCGCTGACAATCCGCGCTTATCGTCGGTTGCGCCGTGCGGCCGAAGCGCGGCGCCAGCCGGCGGCGGAGACCGCGGTGCTCTCCCCGCCGTCCGGCATCGCCTATCCGCTCGACGAAGGCAGCGCGCCGCTAAATCAGTGGCGGCACTGACCGGCCGAAGCGGCACCGGATCGGCGGGGCGATCGCGGCGCCGGTTGCCGGAGCGGGTTGACCTGGCCTATTGTCGGGTAGGATTTGAGTGCCGAGCGACACCGCGCGACGACACGACAGCGGCGATGCAACCGGGCTCGGACGGCCGCGAGGCTGCGGCCAACAGAAAGCCGCGAGGCTGCGGCCAACAGAAAGCCGCGAGGCTGCGGCCAACAGAAAGGAGCATAATCATGCCAGTCAAAGCCGGAGTGATTCGCACCACGGACCGCACCACCAGGCGGGGTGCTGCCGATACCTTTACCGGGGTTGTGTTCCAGGATCCGGTGATCACTGCCAACGCGCCGTCGCGGCTTGGCGGCTCGGTTGTGACCTTCACGCCCGGCGCCCGCACCGCGTGGCATGCCCATCCGGTGGGACAGACGCTGTTCTGCCTCTCCGGGGTCGGCCGGATCTGCTTCAAGGGGGAGAAGCCGCAGGTGCTGAACCCGGGCGACACGGTCAACATCCCGCCCGATACGCTGCACTGGCACGGCGCCTCGCCCGACCGCCTGTTCGCGCATCTGGCATTGTCGGAAGCCGGCGAGCAGGGCCAGGGCACCCAATGGGGTGCGCACGTCAGCGACGCCGAATACACCGAGCCCGCAACCGGCGGCTGACCGCACGGCGAGCGCTTACGAGCGAGCGGCGGGACGGAGACTCTCCGCCGCCGTCTCGATCGTGCCGTCTGTGATCATCGCATCGATTTCTCGGGAGATCGCATGATCGAGCCCGTTGCCGGTGCGCCAACGCCTAAAACGTGCCCGCCATCGGCAACCACCGAACAGCAGAGAGCATCATTCACCTC
>JBOHME010000142.1:0-7420 GCA_050729795.1 Allostellaceae bacterium
CGGGCTGGCAAGCCTCCTGTTCGGCATCGCCTTGCTCGCATCGGGCCAGAACTCGACGCTGACCGGCACCTTGGCCGGGCAGATCGTCATGGAAGGGTTTGTGCGCCTGCGGGTCTCGCCGGTGGTGCGCCGGCTGATGACCCGGCTGATCGCGATCGTGCCGGCGGTCGTCGTCACCGGCCTTTCGGGTGAGAGCGGGACCGCGCAATTGCTGATCCTGAGCCAGATTGTGCTGAGCCTGCAGCTGAGCTTCGCGGTCGTGCCGCTGGTCATGTTCACCAATGACCGCAGCTTGATGGGTGTCTTTGTCAACCGGCGCTGGATCAGGGCCGCGGGGTGGTTCGCGGCGGCATCGATCGCAATCTTGAACGGCTGGCTGGTGTGGCAGATGGCGGCCTGAAGCCGGGTCGCCGCACCGGCCTTTACCACCGGATTTTGAAAAACGCACATTGCGGCTTTCTCGCGCATAGGCCGAGACGGCTTTGAATGAACCACAGCGAGAGGATCACGCCCGTGTTCGACATCAAAAAAACCGAAAATCCTGCCAATACCGCCAATGCCCCCAATACCGCCAATGCCCCCAATGCCCCGACGCGCCGCCAGCTGGTGCTGAAGGCCAGTCTCGCGACCATTGGCGCTATCGGCTTCTCGGGGCTGACCGCCGTTGTCAGCTCGCCGGCACGCGCCGACGGGCGATGGACGTCGTCCGATGAAGACAGGATGACCCCTGAGCAGCAACAGCTAACCGACACCGCGATCCTGAACTTTGCCCTCAACCTCGAATACCTCGAAGCCGAATACTATCTGCGGGCGGTGAACGGTGTAGGCCTCGCCGCCAACGAGGTGACCGGGCGCGGTCGGCAAGGAGTCGTCATCGGCGGCAGCAAGGTTCCGTTCGTGACCACCAGCGTCCAGCAATACGCGGCGGAAATCTCGCGGGACGAGCATGCCCATGTCGATTTCCTGCGCGCGGCACTCGGCAAAGCAGCTGTGGCCGAGCCGGAAATCAACCTGGTCAACAGCTTCAATATCCTCGCCCAAGCGGCAGGCCTCGGATCAACCTTCGACCCTTTCGCCAACGAGACCAATTTTCTGATCGGCGCCTTCGTGTTCGAGGATGTTGGGGTCACCGCCTACCACGGTGCTGCGCGCTATATCCACAACAAGGATTATCTCGACGCGGTTGCCGGGATTCTCGCCGTCGAGGCCTATCACGCTTCCAATATCCGCACCGTGATGTACGAGCGTGGCCTGATATCTCAGGCGCAGTTGATATCGAATCTGCGCAACGAGCTCGGCGGAGCCGGCACTGACCAGGGCATCGTCCTGAACGGGGTTGCCAATATCGTTCCGGCGGATGCAAACGGGATCGCTTTCGAGCGAACCCCCGAAGAGGTGCTCAACATCGTTTATGCCGGGGGTGCGCCGAACGATTTCGGCTTTTTCCCGGATCGCGTCAACGGCGCGATCCGATAAGCCGAGAACAGCCTCGGTGGGAGTCTCGGCCGAAAGCGGGAGGTACGCTCGTCACGCACCTCCCGCTCCCGCCGCGAGACCGGTGCCACCGGCAGCGGCCGTACCGTCGCAACCGCGACAGACCGATCGCTGAAGGCGCGAAACATGACTATGCTGCTGGTCCGGCGATTGCGGATCTGGAGGAGACGAGAAGATGCGCTGGATACGGTTCGAGACGAACGGTCGCGCGGCTTACGGCATTCTCGACGGCGACACGGTCACCGAGGTCAAGGGCGACCCGTTTGCCGGTTACGAGAAGACCACGACCCGGCATGGATTTTCATCGGTGAAACTGTTGGTGCCGGTCGAGCCGCGCACCTTTTATTGTGCCGGGCTCAATTATGCCGAGCATGTCATCGAAGCGGCAAGAAAGCGCGGCCAGGAGCCGAACCTGCCAAAAGCCGCGGATATCGGCTATCGCGCCAACAATGCGCTGGTCGCCCATGGCGAGAACATCGTCATTCCCAAGGACGCGACCGAGCGCTGCCAGTACGAGGGTGAGCTGGTTGCGGTGATCGGCAGAAAGGCCAAGAATTTGTCCGAGGCGGATGCGCTTTCCTGCGTGCTCGGCTGGACCATCGGCAACGACTTCAGCGAGCGCACCTGGCAGGCCGGCGACAGGACCCTGTGGCGGGCCAAGAATGCCGACACCTTCAAGCCGATGGGGCCATGGATCGAGACGGATTTCGATCTCGCCGCGGCGCACACGATCATCCGCGTCAACGGCGACGAGAAGATCCGCTTCAAGACCGACCATATGCTGTTCGGACCCGCGACCTTTATCAGCCGGATGTCGCAATACCTGACGCTCTATCCGGGCGACGTCGTTTGGATGGGTACCGAGGGCGCGCCCGAGAACGTCAAGCACGGCGACACGATCGACATCGAGATCACCGGCATCGGCACGCTGACCAGCCCGGTAGTGCGCGCAAGGACCTAGTTGTCGAGCCGGACCGGGACGATCCCCGCGAGCGCCCCGGCCGGTCCGACTGCGGCACACATCGCGGGTCGGTGCGCTGCGTGCGGCAAGTCCCGGTTCAAGCAGCGCGCAGCAGCCCCGGCTGCTGTAGTGCGGTTACCCCATTCGTCGAGGCCAAGCTCCTCGGCGATTCAATTGGGCGCCGCCCCTTATTGCGCGGGGCCGCGCGGATCAGCGGTCGCGCAATTTGGGGTCGAGGACGTCGCGCAGCGCATCGCCGAAGATGCTGAAGCCGAACACCGTCAGCGCGATCGCGAGACCCGGAAAGACCGCGATCCACGGTGCCGTCGTCGCATATTCCTCGGCCCCGCCTTGCAGCATCAGCCCCCACGCCGGGGTCGGCTCCTGCACGCCGAGACCGAGATAGGTCAGCGCCGCCTCAGCCAGGATCGCCTGGCCGACAAAGGCCGTCAGCAGGATCAGGAATGGCGCCATCACATTCGGCACCATGTGGCGCAGGATGATCCGCGAATGGCTGAAGCCGCAAGCGCGCGCGGCATCGACATAGGGCACCTCGCGGATCGCCAGCGCGCTCGAACGCACGACCCTGGCACAGCGCGGGAACAGCGGGATCGTGATGGCGATGATCACGTTGTGCACGCCGGTGCCAAAGATCGAGACCACGGCGAGCGCCATGATGATCAGCGGAAAGGCCATCAGCACATCGAGCACGCGTTGGATCAACAGATCGATCCGTCCGCCGAAATAGGCGCTGGCGACGCCGAGGACGAGACCGGTCACCCCGCCGACGATGGCCGATGAAAAGCCGACGATCAGCGCCGTCCTAGCGCCGTAGATGATGCGCGAGAGCATGTCGCGGCCAAACGCGTCGGTGCCGAGCAGGTGGGTCCAGCTCGGCGGCTGGGTCATCGCCGCAAAATCATTGGCGGTCGGATCGTAAGGCGAAATCCACTGTGCGGTCAGACCAGCAAACAGGATCACCAGCACGATCGCCATGCCGATCGTGCCGAGCGGCTGATACCGGCAAAAATCGACAACCCGGCCCCAGACCGAGCGCCGGCTGTCGAGCAATTCCGCGGCGGGAAGCAGGGCAATATCGGTGGGAGCCATCACGCGACCTCGATCATGCGAAGCGAATGCGCGGATCGAGCCACGCATAGGCCAGATCGACGACAAGGTTGGTCAGCACGAAAACGGCGACGACGAGCATCACCAGCGCCTGGGTCAAAGTGTAGTCCTGGTTCTGCACAGCCTGCACAAACAGGCGCCCGATCCCGTTCAGATTGAAGACCTGCTCGGTGACGACGAGACCGCCGATCAGGAAGGCGAATTCGATCCCGATCAGCGTGATCACCGGCAGCAAAGCGTTCTTCAGCGCGTGACGGTTGATCACGATCCGGCGCAACAGCCCCTTGGCCCAAGCGGTGCGGATATAGTCTTCGCGCAGCACTTCGAGCATCGCCGAGCGCGTCATTCGCATCACCACAGCGGAATAGCGGTAGCCGACAGTGACCGCCGGCAGAAACGCCATCGCCAAATTCTGGATCGGATCCTTCCACAACGGCACGTAGTTGATCGGCGGCATCCAAGGCGCGCCGAAAATCGCCTGGCTCAGATCGAGCACCAACAGGATCGAGAGGATGCCGAGCCAGAAGGACGGAGTGGCAATCCCGGCGATCGCCACGGTGCGTACGACCAAGTCGATCCAGCTATTTTGCTTCAGCGCCGAGATCATGCCAAGCGGGATCGCCAGGACCAGCGCCACGACCGTCGCCAGGATCGCGATTTCGAGCGAGATCGGCAGGCGCTGCATGATCTCGTATGAAACCGGCTTGCCGGTCCACATTGAAGTGCCGAAGTCAAAATGAAAGAAGCCCCAGACAAAATCGAAGAATTGGCGCCACAGCGGCCGGTCGAGGCCAAGCTGGACATGGCAGGCGGTGACGGCCGCTTCGTCAAAGGTGCCACCGCCGGAACCGAGCCTGACGACGCAGATATCACCCGGAATGAGGCGCATCAGCCCGAATACGAGCACCGCGGCACCGACCAGGGTCGGCACCACCAGCAGCAGCCGGTTTACAATATATCGGTACATGTCGCCTCAGCTCCGGCGGCGCCGCCCATAGCGCTGTGGCCTCCCATAGCCCTGTGGATGTGCTCGAACCGCGCCAGCAGCACTACCGATCGAGCCATATCGTCGACAAATCCTGGTTGATGAAATGGGTCGGGCTGATTTTCCAGCCCTTGACATAGGAACGGTAGGGGACGATCCGGTACCACCACAACACCCAGATCTCATGAGCCTGGGTGTCGAGCACATATTTTTCGAACTGGCGCATCAGTGCGCGCTGCTTGCCGAAATCGGTCTCGCGCAGCATCCGCTGATAAAGCTCCACTTCTTTCGGATCCTGGTAATTTCCGTAATTCTCCGGATCGACCGAAGCCGGCAATACCTTCTGCACATCGAGCAACGGGTTGACCATGCCGTGGCCAGGGGCTTCGAGGACGACATCGAAATTGCCGCTGCGCATCGCCTGAAACCACGGCCCGGTCGGCATCACCCGCTGGGTCACATGCAGCCCGATCTTGCTCCACTGATCGATCAGCCAGATCGCGACGTATTTGTAGGGCTGATCGACGTTGCGGTTGAGCAGCTCGAAGCTGAGCCCTTCGGCGCCCGCCGCTTTCGGCAATCGGCGCGCCTCGGCCCGCGATTTTTCGATATCCGGCCAATACCCCGCGATCTGTTCGAGCTCGGCCTTTGTCGCCGCCAGCGGCGAGCCGGGATAGACGAGGCCACCGACCGTCTTGACGACGGCGATCTTCGACAAGCCCGGAGCCCCACCCCAGCGATCGATCGCCAAGGTCAATGCCCGGCGCACCCGCGGATCATCGAACGGCTTTCGTTTCTCGTTTGGAGTGACCGCGCTCGCTACATTCCACACGCTCTCCTGCACCGTGATCTTGCCATCGAGCTCGCGCACGAGCTCGTCGCGGGCGGAGGGCGGGAACCCGCGGAACTCGATCGCTGCCCGGTCGGCGCGGATCGCATCGACCTGGACCGCCTGCTTGGGTGCATAAATCCCGACAAACCCGTCGAGATAAGGCAGCCCCTTGTGATAATAATCGGGGTTGCGAACACCCTTGATTTCCTGGCCTGCCTGATAGCCGGAAAATTTAAACGGTCCGGACCCCATGATATTCTGTTCATACCAGCGCGGGTCCTTGTCGAGAATCCGTTTTTCGTAGATCCACGCAAAGGGATCGGCGATCGCCGGCAGAAATGCGCTGGTCGGGAATTTGAGATGAAAGATCACGGTCGACGGGTCGGGGGCCTCCACCCGATCGATCATCAGGTAATTGCTGCGGCGTGGGCTCAGCACCCCCTTTGGCGGAAAGATGATCTCGTTCCAGCTCGCCGCGACATCAGCCGCGGTCAGTGGTGAGCCATCGGTAAATTTGACACCCGAGCGGATCTTGAAGGCCCAGGTTTTGCCGCCGTCGGTCGGGGTCGGCATCGCCGTGCACAGATCGCAGACGAGATCGCTCATATCTGACGGGTTGTTCGGGTCGACCCTGATCAGCACGCTGTAGAATGGTGCCGCGGAATGCACGGTGGCAAAGGTGCTCTCGCGATGCCCATCGAACGACGGCGGTGCATCGGCCGGGATCAGATAGGTCAACACACCACCGCGTTTTGGCGGCTGCTCGCTCGACGCGGCGGCGGCTGCAGTCGAAAGCATGGCCACGACCGCCCCGATAGCTATTGCTGCCACCACGCGCATTTTTTCTCCTGCTGCTTTAGCCCGCGTGGGCCGCCAATGTCGCGTCGCGCTCTTCGATCTCGCTGCAGGCGGCCCAATGGCGGGGCCGTATCTCGCGCAGCGCGGGTCGCCGGCGCTTGCATTCGTCCACCGCAATCGCGCAGCGCGGGTGAAAGACGCAGCCCGAAGGCGGGTTGATCGGGCTCGGCACCTCGCCCCTCACCGGTTGAAACGCGCGCTGCTCCTCAACGGACGGATCGGGCACCGGCACCGCCGACAGCAGCGCCTGGGTATAGGGGTGCAGCGGATGGTCGAACAGCTCGTCGCATTCGGCCAGCTCGACGATGCGCCCCAGATACATGACCGCGACCCGATGGCACAGATGGCGCACGACCGACAGATCGTGAGCGATGAACAGGTAGGTGAGCCCAAAGCGCTCGCGCAGATCCTCCAGGAGGTTGACGATCTGCGCCTGGATCGACACGTCGAGCGCCGACACCGCCTCGTCACAGACGATGAATTCGGGTTCGAGGGCGAGCGCCCGCGCGATCCCGACCCGCTGGCGCTGGCCGCCGGACATCTCGTGCGGATAGCGGTCGGCGAATTTCGGATCGAGCCCGCACACCGTCAGCAACTCGCGCACCCGCGCATTGCGCCGCGCCGCATTGCGCTCGATCCGATGCACCTTGATCGGCTCGGCGATAATTTCGCCGACCTTCATGCGCGGGTTCAGCGAGCTGTACGGATCCTGGAAGATCACCTGGATCCGACGGCGCAGTGCCAGCAGCTGACGTCGCCCGAGCCGCGCCACGTCGGTGCCGTCATAGCGGATCTCGCCGGCGGTCGGCCGCTCGAGACGCAGGATGCAGCGGCCGGTCGTGGTCTTCCCGCAGCCGCTCTCGCCAACGAGGCCGAGGGTCTCGCCGCGGTGGACGGTAAAGTCGATACCATCCACCGCCTTGACCGCACCGACCTTGCGGTGGGTGACGATGCCTTCGGTGATCGGAAAGTGCATGCACAGCCCCCTGACTTCGAGAAGAGGCCGGGCTGCGCCCGCTGCCGCCGTCATACCGCTGTCCCGTGATGCCGTTAATGCTTATCGAGCCAAATCGTCGACAAATCCTGGTTCAGGTAGTGGCTGGGGCCGATCTTCCACCCCTCGACATAGGAGCGATAGGGCACCACGCGATACCACCACAAC
>JBOHME010000143.1:0-7390 GCA_050729795.1 Allostellaceae bacterium
CCTGCGAGGCTGACCGGGCGGCTGCTGTCGCGCCGTTGGGAACGACAGTTCAATTCAGCAACCAGGCTCCCTGCGTCAAGATCGCCGCCGCTTATGCGATGATCCGCTCGACGATCTCGGACGCGGTCGGGCTGTCGTTGACCAGATCCACACCCTCTCCGACCCGGACGACGCGCGTGTCAAAATCGAGTTCCAAGCCCAACCCTCTACATTTTTGATCTTCCCCTTTCATCCTCCGCCTGGACCGCACGTGGTGCACCTCCATCCCGGACATTCCCGAAAAAACGGTTTTCGCGAATATCGCCGCATTGTGCTCTCCGAGCACCGCGGCGTGCGGACAGTCAGTGATGTTTGCCAAGCATCCGTTTCGGAAAATTCAACCGAGATGGCCGACTCGCCGGTCGAGATTCGTAGCGCGAAACCTGAACCGAACGACTCCAAAATTTTCGAGGGTTTGTTGGTGTGGACGGCCCCCGACGGCATCGCTTGTGCCAGAATGAGGTCGTTGCTGATCTCAGACAAAGGGGGCCGTCCGTGGAGCAGATTAGCCGAATTGGGATGGATACGTCGAAACACTTTTTCCAGCTTCACGGGGTGGATGCTGCCGAAATGCCGGTTCTGCGCAAGAAGCTGCGGCGCAAGGAGATGGTGAGGTTCTTCGAGAACCTTGCACCGACGGTGATCGCGATCGAAGCCTGTGGTGCGAGCCATCATTGGGCCCGGCTGCTGCAATCGCTCGGGCATACGGTGAAGCTGATCCCGCCTCAGCTGGTCAAACCGTATGTCAAGCGCGGCAAAAATGATGCCGCCGACGCCGAAGCCCTGTGCGAGGCAATGAGCCGGCCGGCCATGCGCTTCGTGCCGGTGAAGACGGCGGAGCAGCAAGCAGCATTGATGCTGGTCGGCATACGGGATCGGTTGATCCGCAATCGCACGCAATTGGCCAACACCATCCGTGGCTATGCCGCCGAGTTTGGCCTGACTGCCGCCAAGGGAATGGCCCACCTGGCTCCCCTGCTCGATCGCATCCAGGCCGAAGTGACCCTGCCCGCCTTGGCGCGCGATCTGTTCGCCACCCAGGCCGAGGAGCTTACGGAGCTTCAGGCGCAAATCGACGCGGTCGATGCCAAGCTCATAGCTTGGCACCGCGCTGACGAATGCAGCCAACGACTGGCCAAGATTCCGAGTGTCGGCCCTATCGGCGCGATGCTGCTGAGAATGAAAACCCCGCAGCCCGAGCTGTTCCAGTCGGGACGCCAGTTTGCCGCCTGGATCGGTTTGACGCCAAAAGATCATTCAACAGCAGGCAAGCTGAAACTCGGCGCGATCACGCGGGCCGGCGACGAGGGATTGCGCACGGTGCTGGTAGTCGGGGCGACCGCCGTGATCCAGCATGCTCAACGCAGCGGCAAGGCGTCGCCCTGGCTGGCCGCGCTTCTCAAGCGCAAGTCGTCTAAGTTGGCCGCGATCGCGCTGGCCAACAAAACGGCACGCATCGCGTGGAAGATGATGATAACAGGGGAGACTTACAAAGCCATTGCCGTGCTCGCCACCTTGGCGGGTGCTTGGAAATCAACCAGCCCCGCCTGACCTGAAGTCGTTGCAAAGTCCCGTGCCGCCCCTGGCGCGATAACGGCAAACCAGTGCTCCGCCCGCCCTCCGCTCAATGCCTTTGGGCCGGCTTCCACTGCGCTCCGTTACGTAACGCTATCCGGGCCTCACCGCATCACCGCAATCTTCAGACATCGGGGAACGGCATGAAGCATACGGAAGATGATGCTGACAGGGGACCTCTAAACAGCGAATTCTGCGCCGGCCACCGGCGGACGCAGCACAGAGATCGGCCAGACACGGGGAGCAACTCAACTGCTACCGTGCTGAGCTGATGCCCGAACTTGCAAGATAATGAGCAGGTGGTGTGATCAATCGATCCACGACGCGAGACACTCCGTTAAGCCCAATGGCCCGCTACGAGGTCGCGGGTTTGTTTGGAACTCACGCCGCGGAAACCATCTTGGCCAGCGTTCATGTGCGAGCGCACCAACAGGCCGGACATATGGACGCAAGCGATCTGGTCAAAACGCCGCAAAAACACCTTGCAAGGAGGGGGCCGTCCACATATGGGCGTAGAACCCCAATTACCATGACCCGTGGTGCTCTGGCACGCGGGTGATCAGCGGCAGGGCGGCAACGAGTAGCAAGGCCGCCGCGGCGTAGACCAAGGCTTGGGTGCGGCCGGGGTTATCGGAGCTGGCGAGGATCGCAGTGGCTATCGCGATTGTGGTGATTGACCCGATTTGCAGGCACATCGTCCGGAGTGCGGCAAGGGTCGAGGAGTGCTCGGGTGCCAGTTGCAGCCCGGCGTTGCGGCTGGCCGGGTTGACCACCCCGCTGCCGGCGCCGACAAGAAAGGCGGAACCGGCCAACCACGCGTACGGTGGGATGCCGGCGAGGGGGCTGAGGGCGAGCAGCACTATCCCGATTGCGATAGCGACACCCCCGATATACAGCGGCGGCCGGTGGCCCGTGCGCCGCAGCACCAACGCAGCCGCGATTGACAATATGATTGCGGCGGCCCCTTGGGCGATGAGCAGTGTACCGGAGCCGAGCGCGTTGATGCCGTAGCGGTTGGTCGCGTATAGCGGGATGAGCGCCACCACACCAAAGGTGACGCCCCCGTACAGCCCGTTGACCAGGTTGACGGGGCCAAAGCCTGGCCCGTGAACCAGGCGTGGGGCTATGAACGGGTGCACCGAGTGGTTGATGTGGCGAAAGAACATCCACAGGGCGACAAGCGCGATGACCAACGGCACCACGAACGCAGGTGACCACGCGTGCGCGTTTCTTTCTCCCAGATAGCTGACAGCGAACATTCCGGCCAACAGGCCGCTGCCGAGCAGCGCCATACCGGTGGCGTCTGTTCTCGGCTGGATTCCCCCAACCTGCGGCCGATCCCGCGGTATGTAGCGCAGTGCCAGCACGACGGCCGCCACGCCGATTGGCACGTTGACAAAAAATACGCCCTGCCAGGTCCAGTACGTCACAAACAGCCCGCCGAATATGGGTCCGATCATTGCACCGATCGGAAAGATGCTGCCAAACAAACTGACCGCGCGATCGCGCTCGTCACCAAAGTGATCCACGACGATCCCGGTCGCCGAGGGTGTGAAGCCCGCGCCGCCGGCCGCCTGTACCGCGCGTAATACGATGAGCACATAGATATTGTCGACCAGCCCGCAGAACAGCGATGCTGTGGTGAAGGCGACGACCGAGCCGAGGAATACCCTGCGCTGGCCGTACTGCTCGCTAAGCTTGCCGCTGACCGGCAGCATCAACATCAGCCCGAACGAGTAGGCCGTGATGGTCCACCCTGCCCAGTTGATCGATGTTTGCAGGCTATGCTGCAAAGCGTGCAACGCCGTCGCGACTATTGTCGAGTCGATCGACGTCATCATCAGCGCGAGCGCAACGATCGTGAAGACCAGCATGCGGCGAACGGGCCGACCCTCCCCGGCAGGACCAGAAAACCCGTTGCGGCTCACGTTGGCGGCCCGGCGGCACACATCTTGTCCGGGAGTTCCCGTGTGCGGCCCGGCGCCAGGTCACCCCGGAGCAGCCGGAGAATTGCGGCAGGCTCGGCGTCGAACGGCTCGGCCAGGCTGCGCAGGCCGTAGCCGTTGTGGATCAGTTGCGGTCCGAAATCGTCGAACTGGTCGGACAGCACTGCCTCGACGACACCGGCATCGATCGGCTTGGCGCCAATTTCGAACCCTGCCTCGAATGCACGCATGAGGTGCTGGCTGATCTGCAACGACATCTTGGGCTTCGCCTTATCGACCGACAGCGCACGCGACACAATCATCCTGCCCTCGCGCTCCAGTTCCGCACGCAGCTATGAAGCTGCCATGCCATGCGTAGCGAAACCGCTCCGCGCGCATAGCTCCCATGATCGATGATGACAAATAGGTGATGATAACTCTGCTTATGATATCGGCCGTTCGGTAGTTCGTACCTGCTTGTTCCGATGACGATTCCTCCCGACGATCTGCTTTTCCTTATCCACAGCGTGGCTCGGCTGCTCCGGATCGAAGCCGACAAGCGGGCCCGGTGTCGCGGCATGACGCGGGCGCAGTGGGTGATGCTGATCTGGCTCGACCGCCATCCGGGGCTTTCGCAGAAGGAACTGGCCGAATTGCTCGAGGTGGAGCCGATCAGCGTTGCGCGACTGGTCGATCGGCTCGAGGCGCGGGGTTTGGTCGAGCGGCGCACGGATCCGGCCGACCGGCGCGTCTGGCGGTTGCATCTGAGCCCGGCGGCGACGGCGGAGGTTGGCGAGATTGCGTGCCAGCGCGCCGAGATTGTCGGCCTCGCTTTGGCGAGGCTCGATCCGGAGCTCATCCGGGTGATGAGCGATGGGCTGAGGCAGATGAAAGCCGCCCTCGGCAATGAGCCCAGGACGTGCGCGCGCGACGCCGCGAAGAGGATCGCCTGATGGAGCACGTCGAGGCCGAGGAGGGTTCGCGCGTCACCGGCGAGGCCGTGACGTCGCGGAGCGGAACGCAGCAGGTTGACCTGCCTGTCCGAACCCTGGACAGGCGGTCGGCGCGCGGAAAGGCTATTCGCCGGACAATCCTGATCGCGGCTCTTGCCGCTGTGATCGGGATCGGGCTTTACGTCTATTTTTCAGGCGCCGGCACGGTCTCGACTGACGATGCCTTCACAAACGGGCGGCCGGTCGCCGTCGCGCCCCAGATTTCGGGCGACATCGTCGCGCTCGATGTTACCGACAATCAATTCGTCCACAAGGGCGACCTCATGGTCGTCATCGATCCGCGATCCGATATCGCAGCACGGGATCAGGCCGCAGCAGGTCTGGCTCTTGCGCAGGCGCAACTTGCCAACGCCGAGCAAAGCCTCGCCGTTGCGAAGATCTCCTACCCGGCTCAGTTCGCCCAAGCCAAGGCGGCGCAAAAGGTGGCCGCGGCAAACCTGTTTCAGGCCGCGGCGACCGAAAAGATGACGCTGGATCTGCCGACCGGTGTCGTCGTCAGCCAGCAGAGCCGCAACAGCGCGATCGCCACGGCGAACGCCGATCGTGCCACTCTGGCGCAGGCAACGGCTGCGCTCGCCGCGGCAAACGATGTCGAGGCGCAAATCAGTCAGGCGAAGACCGTGGTTGACGAGCGCAAGGCCGCCGTGAAGCAGGCCAAGGCAATGCTCGAGCAGGCCGATGTCAATTTTTCCTACACCGGGATCAGGGCGCCGTTTGACGGCTGGATCACCGACCGCGCCGTCACCGTCGGCTCTTACGTGCAGCCCGGGATGACGATGTTCAGCCTGGTCAGCCCCAATGTCTGGATCACCGCGAACTTCAAGGAGACCAAACTCACCCATATGCGGCCCGGGCAGAAGGTGATCATCCATGTCGATGCCTATCCGAACCTTCACCTTGTCGGGCGCGTCAACAGCATCCAGAAAGGGTCGGGGTCCGTCTTCACCGCGTTTCCGGCGGAAAATGCCACCGGCAACTTTGTCAAGATCGTCCAGCGCGTGCCGGTCAAGATCGTCATCACCGGAGGACTTAATCCGAACATACCGCTGCCGCTCGGCCTATCGGTCGAACCGGTGGTGCACCTCAAGTGAGCATTGCGCAGGAGGCGGCGGATGCCGCCTGGAGACCGCGGCACAACCCCTGGCTGATCACGGTGGTCGTCACGCTCGCCGCCTTTATGGAAATTCTTGACACCACGATCGTCAACGTCAGCCTGCCTTACATCGCGGGCGATCTTTCCTCGAGCTACGATCAGGCCACCTGGACGCTGACTTCGTATCTGGTCGCCAACGGGATCGTCGTGCCGATCTCGGGCTGGTTCGGCCGACGGATCGGCCGCAAGCGCTATTTCATGATCTGCATCATCATGTTTTCGGTGTGCTCGTTTCTCTGCGGCAGTTCCACGAGCCTTGGCCAGCTTGTCCTGTTTCGCCTGATGCAGGGTTTTTTTGGCGGCGGCCTGCAGCCCAATCAGCAGGCGATCGTGCTCGACGTGACACCGCCGGAGTTGCGCGGCCGGGCCTTTGGCGTGGTCTCGATCGCGGTCGTCTTTGCGCCCATCATCGGCCCGACGCTCGGCGGCTGGATCACGGACAGCTTCAGTTGGCGCTGGGTGTTCTTTATCAACGTCCCGGTTGGCATCCTCACCTTTATACTGGTCGGGCGGCTGGTCGAGGACCCGCCCTGGGTGCTGCGCGCGCGCGACCGGGACAACCGCGCCGACGTGCCGGGCCTGATGCTGATCGCGCTCGCCATCGGTGCCATGCAGATCATGCTGGATCGCGGCGAGGATGCGGGCTGGTTTGGCTCGCCGCAGATCCAGCTGCTCGCCTTTGTTGCCGCGCTGTGCTGGGTCGGCGCGATCTTCTGGTTGACGGAGAGGCGGCATCCGCTGGTCAATCTCGGGACATTCCGCGATAGAAATTTCTCGGTTGCCTGCCTCATGGTGGTGGCGCTGTTCGCCGTGCTCTACTCAAGCGGCGTGCTGATCCCAAAGCTCGCCCAGGTGCAGCTCGGCTATTCGGCTCTGCTTGCGGGTCTCGTGCTCACGCCGGGCGCCATCGTAGTGTTGTTGTTGATCCCTATCGTCACGCGCGTCTTGATGCCGAGGATCGAGACACGGCTGATCATCGCGTTTGGCTTTATCGTGCTCGGTTTTTCCATGCTCTATACGAGCTCTCTTGCTCCCGACCTTGATTTCCGCACGCTGATGTTGATGCGCATCACCCAGAGCGCAGGAATGGGCCTCCTGTTCATCCCGATCAGCACGAGTGCGTACATGACACTGCCGCGCGAGCTCAATACCGATGCGGCGTCGCTCTACGTTCTGGTCCGGAATATCGCCGGCTCGGCGGCGATCTCGATCTCGACAGCCTTTGCCACCACGCTCGGTCAGAGCTCGATGGCTCATCTATCGACCCACCTCAACCCGGCGAACTCGGGCTACCGGGAAACGCTCGCGCGGGTCTCGGAGGCCCTCGTTGCGCTCGGCCACGCACCGGCGGCGATCAACACCCAGGCGCTCGGCTGGATGTATCAGACGTTGCAGGCGCAAGCCGCGTTTGTCGCGTATCGCGATGTTTTCATGTACTGCGCCGTGATTGCCTTCGCGACGGTGCCCCTGACTTTCCTGTTCTCCCGTATCCGCGCAGGCGGCAGACGCGGTGGGCACTGAACAGGGAGCAAAGGATCGGTGGGTGCGGCGCCCTGCCGGGCTTTGGCGCCTGCGCGGGCCCTCCACCGCAACAGGGCCTTGTCGTAACGGCCTTGTCGTAATTTGCGTGCCAAAAGATCCTATGAGCCTAGGCGGCGCGTCGGGCCGCTCATCTTTGCGCGTCG
>JBOHME010000144.1:0-7237 GCA_050729795.1 Allostellaceae bacterium
GCTCAGGGCGGGCTCTACTGCGCCTTGCAATGCCTCGCCGAGCCCGGCGACGAGGTGATCGTGCCGGAACCGGTCTACGCGACCTACGAGGCGGTGATCGGTGCGAGCGGGGCGCAGATGGTCACTGTCCCGCTGCGCGCCGAGCGCAATTTCCACCCCGATCTCGAGGCTATGGCGGCGGCGGTGACCCCGCAAACGCGCGTAATCTGGATCAATACCCCGCACAACCCGACCGGGGCGGTGTTCACCGGCGAGGAAATCGCGGCGATCGCCGCGCTGTGCCGGCAGCACGATTTGTGGCTCGTCTCCGATGAGGTATATGAAGACCTCGCTTTTGCCCGGCCGCATGTCAGCGCGTGGTCGCTGCCGGATATGGCGGAGCGGACAATCATCGTCTCCAGCCTGTCGAAATCGCATGCGATGCCGGGTTTCCGCTTCGGCTGGATTGTCGGGCCGCCGGCCTTGTCGGGACACTTGTTCAACCTGTTGCTGTGCATGTGCTACGGCAGCCCCGGCTTTATCCAGGAGAGTGCCGCGGCGGCGCTCGCGGCGGAGCTTCCCGAGGTCGCCGCCTTGCGCGAGGATTACCGCCGCCGGGCGGCGCTACTATCGGGGCTGCTGACAGCGGCCGCGGGCTGCCGCGCTATCGCGCCGGAGGGAGGCATGTTCGTGCTGCTCGATGTGCGCCACACCGGGCTCGGCTCGGCCGACTTTGCGCAGATGCTGCTGGCTCGCGAGAATGTCGCGATCCTGCCTTGCGACGGCTTTGGCGCAAGTGCCGAGGGGCATCTGCGCATCGCGCTTTCCGCTCCCGACGCGCGTCTCGAAGAGGCGGGCCGCCGGATCATCAGCTTTGCCCGCGAGCTCGCCGCGGCCGGCTGACCGGGTGACATATTATCGGGCCGAGCGTGATCATCCCTGCGCCGCCGACCGGCCGCTGCCAAAGCCCTGGACGAAATTCCGGGGGCGGGCGAGCAGCAAGCTCCGCGGATGGCGGGTCGAGAAAGACCATGTGCTCGGCGCCGCACCCCGAACCCGGTGATGCGGGCGGGCTATTCGGCGGCGCGCGCCGTCCGGTGTTCGTCGCTCGGGTTTTTGACGTCCTGCGGCGCCCGGCCGCGCGGCTCGGGATCCTCGATGTATTTGAAGGCCGGCTCGCGGTTCCACGGACCGCGGCTGTCGTGGCCGTCATTCTTTGATAGATTGAAATAGAGATCGACGGTTTCGTCAGGCCGGACATGGCCGAAATTCGGCTCGCTCAACTTGCCGAGCGATTCGAGGGCCTTCATGAACATCTCGGTGTGCGAGATCTCGCGGGTCAGCAGAAAGGTCAGCGCTTTCTTGCTGCCCTCGTCCGGCGACAGCTTGATCAGCGCCTCGTAGGTCTGCCGGGCACCGGCTTCGGCCGCGATGTCGGCGCGCAAGTCGCGCACCACATTGCCGCCCTCGTTGACATAGGCGCTGGTCCAGGCTTGGCCGCGGCTGTCGACGAGATGCGGGCCCATGCCGCGGACCGCGAACAGCGTGCTCTTGTAGGCCGCATCCTTGGCGTCGCCGGCGCCCTTTTCGGTGTGCTGCTCGATCATTCGCCCGACCATTTCGAGGTGGCTGAACTCTTCGAGTGCTATGTCCTGCAGCATGTCGCGGATCGCGTTGTCCTCGACATGAAACGATTGCGTCCAGTAGGTCAGCGCCGCGGAAAGCTCGCCGGTCGCGCCGCCGAACTGCTCGAGCAGCATCTCGGCGAAGCGTGGATCGGCACCGTCGATCTTGATGTCGTACATCAACTGTTTGCGGTGAAAGAACATCGGACCATCCCCATGGCTGATAAAGCTCCCGCCGAGCGAGGCTCGAGTGGGCCAACGGGGCGGGCCGAGCGAGGTTCCGATCTGTCGGGCATGGGTATCGCCGCCAGCACAATGCGCGCTCGGCTGGAGGCGGATCGGCTCTGCGTTGGCTGTCCAACGCCGCGAACGAAGCGCAATCCGGGCGGCTACTCCGCTGTTGCCGAGGCGGCGATGCGCAGCGGATGCGCCGGATAGACGCCGAGAATCTTCAGCTCGCGCGAGAAAAAGGCCAGCTCTTCCAACGCCAGTGCCAGCGGGCGATCCTGGGGGTGGGCTTCGACATCGGCATAGAACTGGGTCGCGGCAAAGGTGCCGCCCACCATATAGCTTTCGAGCTTGGTCATATTGACGCCGTTGGTGGCGAAACCACCCAGCGCCTTGTAGAGAGCCGCTGGCACGTTGCGCACGCGAAACAGAAAAGTCGTCACCGCGGGGGTGCCGCGGGCCGGCCGGTCGGCCTCGCGCGACATGATCAAAAAGCGCGTCGTGTTGTGCTCGGCGTCCTCGATATTGGCCTTGAGCGAAACAAGGCCGTAGATCCGGCCGGCGAGCTCGGAAGCGATCGCGGCGATCGAAGGGTCGCCGCGCACCGCGATCTCGGCCGCGGCCCCCGCGGTGTCGGCGGCCACCACCGGATCGAGGCCGAGGCTGCGGATCAGCCGGCGGCATTGCGACAGCGCCTGGACATGGCTCCTGACGGTGCGGACCGTTTCGAGGCCGGCGCCGGGCAGGGCCAGCAGATGGTGGTTCACCCGCTCAAAATGCTCGGCGATGATGTGGAGACCCGAATCGGGCATCAGGTGGTGGATGTCGGCGACACGGCCGGCGACCGAATTCTCGATCGGGATCATCGCGAGACCCGCGCGTCCTTCGCGCACCGCAGCAAATGCATCCTCGAACTGCGCACAGGGGAGCGTCGTCATATCCGGGAAGACGCGGCGGCAGGCGAGGTCGGAATAGGCTCCGAAGGTGCCCTGAAACGCGATCGTTCGCGTCGGATCGGCGGGAAGGTGTCCCGGCTCAGCCATGTTCGAATTGTCTCGGATGGGAAAACATCGCCGAATTGTGCACTCTCGGAGCCAGACCGCCCAGCTTCATCCGCCTTCCTGGCCAGTTTCGAAAAACGGGGCAGGCAAGCGGCTAGGCCCGCATCCTCAATCTGCGATACCGACGACAAATGCGAGCAGCGGACGTAAAGCCAGCAACGCGGTGTCAGCGACCCTGCCGATCGGTGCGCTGCAACGGTCCCGTCGAACCGCCATGGTCTTGTCCACCATAATCTGCGATGGCTCGCGTAGACCGGTCTCCTCATCGGCCGGCAGCGACTGTCGATAAAGCGGCGCGTCTCGCAACATTGTCGTCAACAGACAGACGAGCACGCTATCCGTCTCCGGCAAAAAGTCCGATTGGATCACGAGCGCAGGCCGCGGCTTGCCGTAATCACCGCGCAGCGCGATCGTGACGAGATCGCCCCGCTTCACTTCTGCGGCTCACCCGGATCGACCGCCGCTTCAATAAAATCGAGAGCTTCGAGTTCCTCGGGAGCACCTCGCAGCAGCGACGCCTGTCGGTTCGCTTCCTCGCGAAAGCCCGGAGCCTGCGGATCGGGCACCCAGACCCGCACCAGCCTCATCCCACCCGCTCTACGAGTGGCGCGGTATCGCCGGAACTTGTCGAGGCCGTCATCGGCGTGCGCAGGCCGGGACATGAAGGGCTCCGAAAAAGGGCAAGCACCGGAAGAGGTAGCGCGCTACCACGAGCCATGCAAGGTCAAGCCGCCCCACGCTCTATTGCTGCTCCATCAGGCGGCGGGCATGATCGAGATCGGCGGGCGTGTCCACCTGGACGCCGAGCTGCGCCTTTGCGATCAGGCTGACCGAGATGCGCATGCCGGCTTCGAGCGCACGCAGCTGTTCGAGGCGTTCGCGCTGTTCGAGGACGCCGCACGGCAATGCGGCAAAGCGTTCGAGCGCGTCACGGCGATAGGCGTAAATCCCGACATGCTCGTAATGCGGCCCCTCGCCCCACGGCACGACAGCCTTGCTGAAATAGAGCGCGCGGGCCGGCAGTCCCGGATCGCCAAAGCCGGCAACGACCTTGTTGACACTCTCATCAGCGAGCACCGCCGGGTCGTCGATCGGTGCGGCGAGTGTCGCGATGTCGAATTCGGGATCGGCGAGGCCCGCGGCAGCGAGCCGGATTGCCGCCGGGTCGAGAAACGGCATGTCTCCCTGGACATTGATCACCGCGTCGTGAGCCCGGCCCGGGTCGAGCAGCATGATCGCCGCATGGACGCGATCGGAGCCCGCCCTAAGCTGCGGATCGGTCAGCACCGCGCGGCCGCCTGCCGTCGCGATCGCCGCGGCGATTTCCGGGTCACCGCAGGCGACGACGACCGGCCCCAGTTCGGCCGCGATCGTACGGCGCCAGACATGGACGATCATCGGGGCGTCGCCGATTACGGCCAGCGGTTTGCCTGGCAACCGCCGCGCCGCGAGGCGCGCCGGGATCAGCACGATCGGGTTCGAGGGCTTGGTTCTGGGATGGGGCATCTCGGTCGGATCGGCGGATGGCGGCGACGCTTTGCGGTGGGCAGCGACAAGATGCCCGGTTCGTGCCATCGCCGGAAGCGTGATAATTCATTTGAGTCGCCGGTAGGAATTGGTTTTGCTCCGCAGCCGGGCGGTGGGAGGGGGATCGATGGCGTCGTTCGAGTGGAACAAGATCATTGGCTCGATCCTGACCGCGCTGATCATCGCCATGGTCTCCGGCATACTGGCGGGCATGCTGGTGCAGCCGACGGAGTTGACAAAGCCGGTATACGCCGTCGCCGGAGCCGAAAAGGCGGCAGCGGCACCGGCCGAGCAAGCCGCAGCGCCGGCCAAGCTGCCGGCGATCGGGCCGCTGCTGGCCAAGGCCGACCCGAAAAAGGGCCAGCAGCTGACCGCCGTCTGCCAAGCGTGCCATACCTTTACCAAGGGCGGGCCGAACCGCATCGGGCCGAATTTGTGGAACGTCATCGGCGCGCCGATCGCCGAGGATCGCAACGGATTCGCCTTCTCGCCGGCGCTGCAAAAGCACCACGGTCAAAAATGGGATCCCGAGCTGTTGAACGAATGGCTCGACAGCCCACAGCATTTCGCGCAGGGCACCAAGATGACCTTTGTCGGGTTTCCGCAGGCGATGAACCGCGCCGATGTGATCGCCTATCTGCAGACCTTGAAATAGGCCCGTGCCCGAACCGGAGCTCGACGCGTTTCTGGCTCTGGCGACCGAGCTGGCTGACGCCGCCGGGGCGGCGATCCGGCCTTATTTTCGCCGGCCTCTGGCGGTAGAGGAAAAACCGGACCTGACCCCGGTGACGATCGCCGATCGCGCTGCGGAAGAGGCGATGCGGCGGCTGATCGAGCGCCGTTTTCCGGAGCACGGGATTGTCGGCGAGGAGTTCGGACGGGTGCGCGAAGATGCCGAGCTGGTCTGGGTGCTGGATCCGATCGACGGCACCAAATCGTTTATCAGCGGCGTGCCATTGTTCGGCACGCTGATCGCGTTGCTGCACGCGGGCGAGCCGGTCCTCGGCATCATCGACCAGCCGATTTCGGGCGAGCGCTGGGTCGGTGCAATCGGCCGGCCGAGCACGCTCAACGGCGCGCCGGTCCGCTGCCGGGAATGTGCCGGGCTCGCATTCGCCACCTTGTTCGCGACCACGCCCGACATGTTTCATGGCGCCGACGCCGAAGCATTCGGGCGTCTCGCCCGGACTGCGAAGCTGGTCCGGTTCGGCGCCGATTGCTACGCCTATGGCCTGCTCGCTGCGGGCTTTGTCGATCTCGTCGTAGAGGCCAGCCTGAAGCCGCATGATTTCTGCGCGATGATCCCGATCGTCCTCGGAGCCGGCGGCATCGCCACCGACTGGCGCGGCGGCAAGCTCGGCCTCGGCGCGGACGGGCGCGTCCTCGTCGCCGGCGACCGCCGAGCCTATGACGCGGCACGCGTTCTGCTCGACGCCTGAACCGGCAGCGGGAAACACAGCATGCGCGCACTGTCGCCAATCGCGGCCGGGCTGATCCTGCTGCTTGCAGCAGGCCGAGCCATAGCGGCGCCGAGCCAGGGCATGTCGCTCTATGGCGAGCTCAAATATGGCGCCGGCTTCACCCATTTCGATTACACCAACCCGCAGGCGCCGAAGGGTGGCACGATGCGGCTGTCGGCGATCGGCACCTTCGACACGCTGAACCCGTTTGTGATCAACGGAGTGCCGGCCGCGGGGATCGAGATGATTTTCGACACCCTGGCGGTCTCTTCCGAAGACGAGCCGGCGAGCGAATACGGGCTCGTCGCCCAGAGCATCGATCTCGCCCCCGACAAGCTCTCGGTGCTGTACACGCTGCGCAAGGCGGCGCGGTTTCACGACGGCTCGCCGATGACACCGGCCGATGTGATCTGGACCTTCGACACGCTGCGCACCAAGGGATTGCCGATTTACCGCAACTATTACGGCGACGTGACCAAGGTGGTGCAGGAAGGCGATCGCGGTGTCCGCTTTTATTTCAAATCGGCGAAGAACCGAGAATTGCCGCAGATCCTCGGGGAGATGCCGGTGCTCTCCAAAAAATATTGGTCCGGGCGCAACTTCGAGAAGCCGACACTCACCCCGCCGCTCGGCAGTGGCCCCTACACGATCGCCGCTGTCGATCCGGGCCATTCGATCACCTATCGCCGAGTGACCAATTACTGGGGCGTGGACCTGCCCGTCAACCAGGGCCGCTACAATGTCGATACGATCCGCTACGATTACTATCGCGATGCGACGATTGCGCTCGAAGCATTCAAGGCCGGCCAATACGATGTGCGCGAGGAGAATTCGTCAAAGGACTGGGCGACCGGCTACGACTGTCCGGCATTGCGGGCCGGGCTGATCAAAAAGGTAGAAATCCCAAACGGCTTGCCGAGCGGCATGCAGGGGTTTGGCTACAATTTGCGCCGGCCGATCTTTCAGGACCCGCGGGTGCGCGAGGCATTGGCCTACGCCTTCGATTTCGAATGGTCGAACAAGAATTTGTTCTACGGAGCCTACCAGCGCACCCGCAGCTATTTCGACAATTCCGAATTGGCGGCGACCGGGGTGCCAAAAGGCCAGGAACTGAAGATCCTCGACCAGTTTCGCGGGACGATCCCGGATGCGGTGTTCACCACCGAATACGACCCGCCCAAATACGACGGCTCCGGCGATATCCGCAGCGGGCTCGAAAAGGCGGTGAAGCTGTTGATGGCAGCCGGCTGGACATTCAAGGGCGGTCTACTTGTCGATGCGAAAACCGGGCAGCCCTTTACCTTCGAAATCCTGCTCGACAATCCGCAATTCGAACGTATCGTGCTGCCTTTTGTGC
>JBOHME010000145.1:0-7230 GCA_050729795.1 Allostellaceae bacterium
CGGTTCGGCTGGTGCGGCGCCGGGTGCAGCCGCATCGCGCTGCCGCAGCAGCGCCGCCGCCCGTTCGATCAGGCCAATCGATTCTGCCATGTCAGGAAACGCTCACCGAGTGGAGGCCGAAGCTGAGCGCCAGCAAGGTCCCGTACACCGCGATCAGCACCACGGCGCTGGCGCACACTCCGGCCAGCTGCATCGTCGCCTGCCGTCGCGCAGTTCCGAGCGCCAGCCGGCTGACACTGCCGAGAATGGGGATGCCAAGATTGCGGAGCTGGCTCACCGTGGCAAACGAGCGGTCGAGCTGGGTCATCGCCAGCGGTGCCGCAAAGCCGGCGCCGATCCCCAGCAGCAGCACCACCGAAACCAGGAAGGGACGGTGCGGCGCCACCGGAACCAGCGGCACGCGCGGCGGATCGACGATGCGGAACTGGATCTTTTCGGTCCTGGTATCGGCCGCGTCGGCGATGCTCGCCGACTCGCGCCGCGCCACGAGCTGCTGATAGTTGTTTCTCAGCACATCGTAATCGCGATCCATGTCCCGGACCTTTTCAAGGATACCTGGGGCCGACTGCACAATCTTGTCGATCTGCGCCTGATAGGCCTCGGCCTCCTGCAGATGCCGCTGGGCAGTGGCGACCGCGCTCTCGGCATCGACCAGCTCGACCTTGAGCCGGTCATAGACGGCATTGGCGATCTGGGTCTTGTCGCTGGCGACACCGCTCGTCCCGGTCCGTTTCACTTCGCTTTTCAGCTGGGTGATCTCCTGTCTGGTCGCGATCACGTCGGGATACTGATCGGTATATTTGAGCCGCAGTGTGTCGAGATTGCGGCGCAGCTCTTCGAGACGAGCCTGCTCGGGGCTCACCGCTGCGCCGGCGATGACGACCTGCGGCGCGCGATCGACGTCGAGCATGGGCGGCACCGAGGCGAGCGCCGATTTTAGCGAGTCGCGCTTGGTCACCGCGTCGGCGAGGGCGTCCCTGGCCTGGGCGACCGCGCCGCGGGCCTGATCGAGCCGGCTGGCGTGCTCGACCGCAGCCGGGCCGGAGCCCGGCGGGCTGTCCGAGACGATGTCCGGGTATTGCCGCGCCAGCGCGCCCCGGCGCTGCTCTGCCGCGCGCAGCTGATCGCGATAGGACGCGATCTCCTCGTCGAGAAAGCGCTGGGCACTATCCATCTCGCTGCGGCTGCTGCCCGACGTCTTGTCGGCGAAAATCGTCAGCAGCGACTGAACCACGTTTCTGGCGACCTGCGGATCATGGTTGCGATAGGAAATCGTCATCAGATTTTCGCTGAGCGGCCGGACATCGATATTCCCGGCCAATTGCGCGAACAGCGCCTCCTTCTGCGCCGGTGTGGTGGCCCCGACATCGAGGTCGGTCAGCCGCACCAGCTCTTCGAGATTGGGCCGGCTCAGCAGCGTTCGTTCCATAAAGTCGAGATGGCGCGCCGGGTCGGTATTCGCGGCCAGCCCTTGCAGCAGCGGGGTCAGCACCGGATCGGCGTTCAGATAGACGCGAGCCGAGGATTCATACTCGGTCGGGATGAAGGCGATCGCAATCCAGCCAACCGTGCAGACCAGCCACGCGATGCCGACCCCGAGCCAGCGCTGTCGCCACATCGCTTGCAGGATCGGCAGGGCTTGCGCCCGAAGCGAATTCATCAGCGGCTCCACTCGTAGCGCCCGGGCGGCGCCGCTCGCGGCGCCGCTACCCGATCCGACTGCCCCAGTTCCTGAACTCCGCACCAGCCGCGCTGCACCGGCATCCTCAGAACAGGCGTTGCGGAATGATCAGGATGTCACCGGGCTGCAGCGCGACGTTGGCCGTCACATCGCCATCGTTGATAAGATCGCCGAGATGCACCGAATAGGTCGTCTGCCGACCATCGACGGTGCGCACGATCACTGCGTCGTTCCCGGCCGCGTAGCGGGTCAGGCCGCCGACCTCGATCATCGCGTCGAGCACCGTCATGTCGGTCCGATAGGGCAATGCGCGCGGCTGGGCCGCCTCGCCGATGACCCGCACCTGCTCGGTGAACGGGCCGACAAACCCTTCGGCGATGACCGTGACCACCGGCTCCTTGATATATTTCGCCAGCCGCTGCTCGAGCTCGTTGCCGAGCTGGGTCGGGGTCTTGCCGATCGCCACCACATCGTTGACCAGCGGGATCGACAGGCGCCCGTCTGGCCGCACCTCGACATTGACCGACAGCTCCGGGTTGCGCCAGACAAAGATGTTCAGCTTGTCGCCGGGGCCGATGATGTACTGGCCCGACGGCAGCGACGAGGCCGGCGGCGCCGGGGGCAAGGGCGGCGCGCTGTGGCATCCGGCAATGACCAAGACGACAAGCGTTCCTGCCGCGCGAAGCAACGTGCGATGCACCCCTGCGCTCCTCTATACCGTTCCCGATCCGGGAGAGGCATGGACATCGGGCGTCCGTGCGCCGCCCACCGCCGCGCGCATCGCTGCCCGCGCGTCCGCACAAGGTACTTCCACCCGTGGTTCGGCTATAGCACCAAGCCGGCCCGCACGCAATAAAGTTGTCGTAGGCGTTTCGCCTTGCCGGCCGACAACAGCGACAGCAAAGCCGAGGTGCCGCGGCTGCGACTGTTGTGGTGCGGCGAGATCGAACCATCGGCCGCAGCACGGCCCGACATGGGCATTGCCGCCCCGGTTCACTGCTGATCGATCGCGCTGCCTGCACCATGTGTTCTCCGCCGGGTGTCTCCGCCGGGTGTGTCCCCCGGGTGTCTCCGCTGGATGCGTCCGCTGGGTATGTCCACTGGGTGTGGCGCCGGGTCTGGCCGCCGGGTCTGGCCGAGGGCGAGTGATCCAAGGCGGGTGTGACCACCCCGGAGACGGGCATCGTCGATCGCTTGCGTGAACAAATGATGAAGCCCTGCACCATCGGAGGTGCGGCATCGCGTTCGATCCGCTCAGGCGGACAGCATCCGTGCCAGTCCGGCGGCAACCGGCGGTGCATCCGGAAAAATCCGGTCGAGCTGAGCATCGCCGAGCTTCAAGTGCGGTCCGAGAATGGCCGCCAATGCCGCGCGAAAATCGGTCGTGATCGCCAGATCGCGGTGTTGATAGAGCTGGTCCGGCGCCAATCCGGGCCACTCGCCGTAGACCCGGCCGCCATTGACGGCACCACCGGCAACCCAGATGACATTGCCGTGGCCGTGATCGGTGCCGCGGTCGCCATTCTCCTGCACGGTGCGGCCGAACTCCGACAGCACGACGACGACCGTGTCGCGCCAGCTCGTGCCGAGCCCCCGCGCCAGAGCGGCGAGCCCATCACCGAGCGGGCGCAGCCGGTTTGCGAGCTGCCCCTGATGACCGCCCTCGGCGACATGGGTGTCCCAGCCGCCGAGATCGACAAAGGCGAGCCGGATCCGCGGATCGCCGCCGATCAGCCGGCCGAGGCGACCGGCCCGGGCGGCAAAGCTCGCCGGTGGTGGCGCACCGGCATCGGCCGCAGCCGCTTCATGCGCAAGATCGGCAAGCAGCTCGGAGCGCGCCTGGCGCCCTTCGCGATAGGCGCGGTCGAGCGCGTCGTCGCCGGCATAGAGCCGGTCGAAGGCAGCCGCCAGCTGCGGTTGGTCGATCGGCAGTGGCCGTGCCGCATCGGGCCCGAGCTCAAGGTTGGTGGCCGGCGCGCTCCCGCTGAGGATACGCGGCAGGGTCGGGCCGAGGCTGACCGCCTCGGCGGGATCGTGCGGCCCCGGCAGCGTCTGCAGCAGCCGGTTCATCCACCCATCCGGTGTGGCGCTGTCACCGGGGGTTCCGTTCTCGATATAGCGCTGCGCCTCGAAATGCGACCGGTTCGGATCGGGCGAGCCGGCGGCGTGGATAAAGCCCAGGCTTCCCGCCCGCCACAGCGGCAACAGGCTCGAGAGTGCGGGGTGAAGCCCAAACCGGGCATCGAGCGCCAGCGCCCCGCCGGGCGTGCCGGGGCGCGCGATGGCGATCGTCGGCCGCGCCGTGTAATAGGCCCCCTCGGCATAGGGCACGACGACATTGAGCCCATCGACGGCCCCGCGCAGCAGCACCACGATCAGCCGCTGCGGACCGCCGCCGGCGGTCGCCGCCCACGCCGTGCGACCGAGCGGCAGCAGCGCCGCCGCGGCCGACGCCTGCAGCACCACGCGCCGCGGCAGACCCGCTCCCTTGGTCATCCCCGCCCTCCTATCTGAGCATGAAATCCGGGCTGCCGAGGATCAGCGCGGCCCGCATCCGGGCCGGCGCGCTCTTCACCGCGGCGCGCGTCGCCGGCGACAGGGTCGCGCCGAAGATCGTCTCGAGGTGCGTGGGATCGACCGGATCCGGCCGATGCGGCGGCGGCCGCGTGCCCACTTCGATAGCGGCCGGCTCGGCGCTCACCGGGACAAAGCCGCGGGCGAAGTCCACCGCAAAGCCGATCCGCTCGATCGTCGCCTGCGGGCTCAGCCACGCGGCTTCGGCGTCCTGGTACCCGTCCGGGGTCTGGCAACCGTAGAGTGGCATGCCGAACCGGTTCATCCAGCCGATCAGCGGGCGCACATCGTTGACCGGCACGCCGGCCGCGCGCACCGCGGAAATCACGTATTCATAAGGCGTCTTGTACTTCTGCCCGGCGCTGCCGAGGAATTCGGGGCTGGCGAACAATGTCGCCAAGACCAGACGGATATCGCCGCCGGTGGCGAGAAAGCGTGCCGCAAGACGGTCGACCAGTGTTGGCGGCGGCGCGTCATCGACAAAATACTGGGCAAGCTCAAAAGCGATGTGGTGCGCGGTCGCCGGTGCCGTGGCGAGCATGTCGAGCGCTTCGAGACCCTGCGCCCGCCCGCCCGCCGGCAAGGTCCGCCCGAGAAACACCTTTGGTGCGTAATCGTGGCGCAGCCCGTCGAAGATCGCCGCCACATCCGGGAATTTGGCGGAGCCCGGCGGATTGACCCGCCAACCCGTGAAGATCCGCGCCAGTGTCGTGACATCGGCCTGGGTATAGCCGCCACTGACGCCAAGCGTGTGCAGCTCCATGACCTCGCGCGCGAAATTCTCGTTGAGCCCGCTCGCGGCACCCCGGGCGCCGCGGCTCCCCGGCGACGCGTTCTCGGTGTTGTCGAGATAGACCAGCATCGCCGGATGCTCGGCCACCGCGAACAACAGGTCCCGGAAGCGGCCGAGCGCGTAGGGCCGGATCGCCCGGTCCTCGTAATTGCCGATCCAGATGCGGTCGAGCCCTTTGCCGGAAAAGATGTTGAAATGATTGAACCAGAAATTGACCATGACCTGCTGCAGCTGGCGCCGGCTCAGCACCGCCTTCCAGATGCGCGCTGCCGCAGCATCCCGCTCGACCTGGCGGGCGCGGATTTCCTGTGCGCGGAGTTCGTCGAGGCTCGGCTTGACCCCGAGCACCGGGCGCAACGGCCCGTAGAGCTGGCGCAACTCGGTCGCGTTGAGACCGCGGGTCGGCAATTGAGCGAGACGAAAGCGCAGTTCGAGCGGCTCGTCGATCGCCTCGGGATCGAGCTGCTCCTCAATATAGCGCTCGATGCCGATCGTCTTCACATAATTGAAATCGTCGAGGGTGGGGCCGAACGCCAAGCGGTTCAGCACATGGACCACTTCACGATCCGAATCGGCGGCGCTTGCGCGCACCGGCAGCAGCAACAGCAGCAGACACACCGCCCCCAGCAACCCGGCAGATCGGCTCGACATTGGTCTCAGCAGCACTGACCGTCGATATCGTCTTGCGACGCCGCGGGTGATTATATCCCCGTTTGCCGGCGCTCGCGCCCCGTTGGACCATGACCCCGGCAAGACACCGGCGGCAGAATTCCGGCGATGGCTAATCGACGATCTGCGGGATCAGCAGAAACAGATCGGTATCGCCGGTCTCTTCACCGGCAGCGGTCAGCATCGCGTGCGCCTGACCGCGATGATGTGTCTGATGGTTAAAGAAATGGGTGACGAGGAGCCGCTTCGGTGCCCGGATCTCGCGGTTGGCGGCACCACTGAACCAAACCAGATCCTGGTCGAGCCACGGCTCGTCGATCTGCGCCGCCCAGCGGGTGATGCGCTGATCGGCCTGCTGCCGCGCCACCGCTAGCTCGGTGAAATCCTCGATCATCGCGGCGCTCTGTTTGATCGGGGTCGCCGGCTTTGGCCAGCCGTCAAAACGCGACATCCATTGCCGGTCGCCCCACAGGATATGGGTCAAGGTGCCGTGGATCGTGCCCCAGAAAGCACCGCGCGGGGCCTGCCGCTCGGCATCCGACAGCCGGGCCGCGGCATCGTAGAGGCGCCGGTTCATCTCGGCATTGTAGGCGGCCATCGTGCGCACAAACGCGGCGGTGATCATCGCAAGCCCCTTCTATCGATCGCATAATTTGATCGCAGCGCCGCTCAGCGGCCCTTGAACGGTCCCGGCCGGCGCTTTTCGGCGAAAGCCAGTGCGGCTTCGTGAAAATCCTCGCTCAGATAGAGCTTCAAGGGTGCCGTCTGCATCGCCACCTCGCGCTCGATCTGTTCGAGATACCAGCGCCGCGTGCGCACCGTGGCGCGCACCGACAGCGGCGGGTTTCTGGCGATTTCGCCGGCGAGCTCGCGTGCCGCTTCGAGGTGCTGGCCCGTTGGCGCCACGCGGCTGACGATCCCGGCAGCCAAAGCCTCCTCGACGGTGAAGAACCGGCCGGTCAGCGCCACCTCGGTCGCCAATGCGGCACCGCCGCGAAAATTCAATAAGGCCCAGTATTTCGACCCGCCAAGCCCGCGCGAGGTTTCGGTCACCTGGAACCGGGTCCCCGCCTCGGCGACGATCAGGTCGCATTCGAGCACGATGCCCAGCGCCAGCCCGATCGCATAGCCGTGCGGCGCCGCTATCACCGGCTTCCAATTGACCGAGCGGGTCAGCAGATCGGCGGCGTTGGCGCCCCAACCCTGCGGCCCGCCATGCTGCAGGAACTCCTCGCGCCGCCGCAGCTGGCGCTGATGCACGTCAGCCCCGCTCGAAAAGGCGCGCCCAGCGCCACACAGGATCGCGACCTCCGCCTCGGGATCGAGGTCGAAGCGGCGCAGCGCATCCGCCAGATGGCGCACCAGCTCGTCGCTGAAGGCATTGAGCCTCGCCGGACGATCGAGGGTCAGGGTCGCGATCCGGTCGCGGCACTCATATTGGACCAGGGTTTCGGCGCGGGTCTCGGCGACCATGTCGTTCTCCTGCGCGCGGGCCTGCGCAGACCGAACATGG
>JBOHME010000146.1:0-7197 GCA_050729795.1 Allostellaceae bacterium
GAATTGGAGCGCGGCGATCCTGAAGCGTACATGTACGCTTGGCAAATAGCGAAGCTATTAGAGGATGCGCGCGGCGCGAAGATTAGAGGCAGTCCAAATTCTTATCTCAACTGGCAAGGATTCGGCGTGTACGCCCATGCTGATCCGACGATAGACCTACCGGCGATCATAAATGCGTTCACGGGAGCGGGCGTGATCATAACCCCGCAAGATCGCGAAGAGGTCAGACGGCTATCGTGGGGACCGCCAAACCGGGGCGCGCTGTATATTTTCGTCGCGGCTAAATTGCCTCCCCACTTTGAGCAATCTGCGAACGCGAGGCCCGAAAGCAATGCCAATGCCGCAATAAACGCTAGGGAGTAAAGTATATAATTACCGTACACTTGGGTGTCGCCGTATAACAGCGATTTTTGGAAAATCCTCGGGTGTCGGCCCAAATCAGCGGCGCAACAGTTCGAGCACCGAAATAGTCGATTCAATAGTTTCGAGTCCTAAGTACATGACTATAAAGATACTTGGGAAGAAGATCGCGTGTATCACTAAACGAAAGGCTAAATGTGGAGGATGATCCCCAACAATGCGTATCCCAGCCGCGACCGTACGGATCGAAAACCAGCCGAGTATAAATAAAACTAAATATTATAATGCTCAACGTGAGCAGGCGCCAATTCTTGGATTTATCATATCCGTACTGTATTAAACCCAACAACATGCACCAACTAATATATTTAAATAGCATGTCACTTAACTTCCATAATATCGAAATAAACGAAATATTGCGCTTATTGGGCGCTAACCGGAGCCGGATCATTTCAGTCCGTCAGCCTTGAAATCGTGCTCTGGCTGACATTGTAGCTGCGCGCCACGCTGCGCTGTGTCTCGCCCGCCTCGAGACGCTTACGGGCCTCCTTTTGCTGCTGTGGCGCCATGATCGGCTTGCGGCCGAATTTGACGCCGTTCGCCTTGGCGTCGGCCCGGCCGCGCGCGGTGCGCTCCAGAATGCGGCTGTGTTCGAGCTTCGCTGCCACACCGGGAATCGCAAAGATAATCTCGGCAAAGTCCGAGGTCGTATCGAGGAACGGCTCGGCGAGGGATTGGATGCCGGCCCCGGCGCACTGCATATCGCGGGCGATCACCAGCAAGTCGGTCGTGTCGCGCAAGAGGCGGTCAACGGCTGGGGTTATCACCACGTCGCCGGGGGCGAGGGCCTTCATCAGCTTGGCAAGCTGCGGCCGGTCATCCGTGGTACCGGTGATCTTCTCGCGAAACACCTTATTCGCTTCCGGCCGCCTTCAGTTGGCGCAACTGTCCGGTTTCGTCTTGGGCGGCCGTCGAGACGAGGGCATAGCCGCAAATCATGCTCTGATTGTGCATCAGAAATCTGCATCGAAAAAGCCAAATCGGATCAACGGGCGTCCGATGATGCAAATATCTTCAGTTTCGCGACATTGCTCAGTCGGGCGTCAAGATCAGCTCCGGTCGCGCTATAATTGGCGCAATGGGATCATATGTTGGGTCCAAGGTGGTGATCCTGCGGGACCGGACGCGCGCGCAGGATGGGAAAAGTGATGCCGTCGGATCGGGGTCTGGTGCCTGCAAATCTCTTGCGACAAACAGGCGGAACCGGAGCCGGGGGAAGCGTCGCCAAGGGCGGGCCGGGCAATCCGGCGGGGCGGATCGGCTGAGCGACAAATTCGACCGGCTTCTCGCTGAGGTCCGCGGCTGCCGGGTGTGCGCGGCGCATCTGCCGCTCGGGCCGCGTCCGATTGTGCGCGGCCGGCCGGCGGCGCGGCTGCTTGTCATCAGCCAGGCGCCGGGAGCGCGGGTGCACGAGACCGGGCTGTCGTTCGACGACAAGAGCGGCGACCGGCTGCGCCTTTGGCTCGGGCTCGATCGCGAAACCTTTTACGACGAGAGCCGGGTGGCGGTCATGCCGCTCGGCTTCTGCTATCCCGGACGCGCCGGCTCGGGCGGCGATCGGCCGCCGCGGCCGGAATGCGCGCCGCTGTGGCACGCCCGGCTGCGCGCGCTGCTGCCGCAGATCGAGCTGACCCTGCTGGTCGGCAGCTACGCGATCCGCCATGAGGTGCCGGAAGCGCGCCATCGCGCGATGACCGAGACGCTGCGCCGGTGGCGCCTGCTGTTGCCCGGGATTTTTGTTCTGCCGCATCCGAGCTGGCGCGGCCCGCTGTGGCTGCGCGCCAATCCGTGGTTCGAAAACGAAGCGTTCCCGGTGCTGCGCGCGCGGGTCGGCGAGGTGCTCAGTCCGACGCCTCGATCCGCTCCATGTCGGCGTCGCTGAACCCGAAATGGTGGCCGATCTCGTGGACCAGCACATGACGCACCACAGCGGCGAGGTCTTCGCCCGTCGCCGTGCAATAGGCCAGGATCGGGCGGCGATAGAGAAAGATCATGTCCATATGCGGGTAGGGGTCGCTGACGCTCTTAAATGGCAGGGCGACGCCGCGATAGAGGCCGAGCAGGTCGAACGGGCTGCCGAGACGCATCTCCCGTTCGGTCTCTTCATCGGGAAACTCCTCGACACGGATCGTCACCCCGCGCAGGTGCCGCCTGAACCGCCGCAGGATCGTCGCCAGCGCACCGTTGGCCAGAGCCTCGATCTCGCCGAGCGACGGCGCCGCCCGCCCGCTCGCCACCCGCCCGCTCATGCCGTCACCTCGTGCTTGATTTCGCGCGCGGCATCGCGCACTTCCCTGGAGAGCGACGAGAAAGGAAAAGCGACATGGTCGAAAAGCTGACAGGGGCGGCACGGCAGGCGGCGCTCAACGAGCTTCACGGCTGGGCCGAGGTGGCCGATCGTGATGCGATCCGCAAGAGTTTTCAATTCCGCAACTTTTCGCAGGCCTGGGGCTTCATCTCACGAATTGCCCTCCTGGCCGAGAAGATGGATCACCATCCCGAGCTGTTCAACGTCTACAACCGGGTCGAGATCGTGCTGGCGACCCATGATTGCGATGGGGTGAGCGAGCGCGATATCGGGCTTGCCCGCGGCATCGACGCGATCGCTCCCGAGCACACGGCACGCCCGCCAGCAGCCTGAGCCGGTCGGCCTCGATCCGTTCGATCGGGACGCCAAGACTCCGCCTGGGAGCCTTTCGTCAGGGCTGGAAATCTGGCGGGTGACCGGCCGCGACAATCGCGGTCAGCTCAGGGCATCGGCACGGTCAGCACCAGCGTCGCCATCTCCTCGCCCGGATTTTCCCGGCCGAGCCCGGCGTTCGACATGTGATAAAAGCCGATCCCGATCCGCCGCTGATCGGCAAAGCGATAGTCGAGCTCGGCACCGGTGCGGAACTCCCACCAATAGCCGAGGTCGATGCCCGGGCCGTGATCGAAATAGCCGGCGGCAGCACTCGGCGTCAGAACCATGTGATCGGGGAAATTGATATCGAAGCCGACGCCGAGATAACCATAAAAGGCGCCCTGGCCGGTGCCCATCACCCCGACAAACGGCGACAGGACCCACAAGACATCGCCAAAGCGGTATTCACCCTCGACCAGGCCGACCCGGTCGGCGTTCGGCTTCTTGGTGTCGGGCAGGATGTCGAAGATGCCGCCGCCGAGCGCCACCCGTGGCGGATCGCCGGGCGAGCCGAAGCTGACCTGGGCCGCGGCCGGGCGCGCCGCCAGCACGAAGAAAGCCAGGAGCACGGCCGTCGGGCCGCGGGTCGCCGCTCGTGCGATGCTCACATTGGGCCCCTGACAACTTGCACTTGAGTTGCAAATTCGCCGGGCATTCTATGGAACGATCCCGACCGCGCAAACGAAACCGATGTCGCTGCCGCGATTTGTCATCACACCCGTCGCGGACGCAGACCCTGCTCGGGCTGCGGGTGAAAACTCGTGTCGAGCGCACTGGCCCCTGCTTCTCGCGGCCCCTGCTTCTCGCGGGCCGTACTCCTGGCGGGCGGCGCTACCAGCGGGCGCGGCGCAGCATGCGATCGGTGGCCAGCACAAGCTGCTCGCGGATCCCGGGCTCCATCGCCGAGTGGCCGGCATCGCGGACGATCTGGTAATCGGCTTCCGGCCAGGCACGGGCCAGCGCATCGGCGCTGCCGATCGGGCATACCATGTCGTAGCGGCCCTGGACGATCACCCCGGGCAGTGCACGGATCGGGCCGATCCTGGCAATCAGGTCGCGCGCGCCCTCAAACAGGTGGTGGCGGAAGAAATGAGCTTCGATCCGCGCCAAGCCGAGAGCCAGCCGGTCCTCGCCAAAGGCAGACACGGTTTCCGGGTTTGGCAGCAAGGTCGAGCAGGCGCCCTCATAGGTGCTCCAGGCGCGGGCTGCCGGCATGTGGACCGTGGGATCGGGGTTGAGCAGCCGCCGGTAGTAGGCGCCGAGCAGATCGGTGCGCTCGCTCGCGGGTAGAAAGCCTGAGAAAGCACGCCACGCCTCCGGAAAGATGCGGCGCACGCCATAGAGAAACCATTCGATCTCCTCGGCCCGGCACAGAAAGATGCCGCGCAGGATCAGCGCGGCGCAGCGCTCAGGATGGGTCGCCGCGTAATCGAGCGCCAGCGTCGAGCCCCACGAGCCGCCAAACACCAGCCAGCGCTCGATGCCGAGCTCGTGGCGCAGTCGCTCGATATCTGCGACGAGATGCGCGGGAGAATTGTCGACGGTCTCACCAAGCGGCAGCGAGCGGCCAGCGCCGCGCTGATCGAAAATCACGATCCGCCAGCTCTCGGGGTCGAAAAAGCGGCGATGCACCGCGGTGGCGCCGGCGCCGGGTCCGCCATGCAGAAACAGCGCCGGTGCGCCGCGCGGGTTGCCCGACTGCTCCCAATACATCATATGGCGCGAATCGAGGCGGAGGGTCCCGGTCCGATACGGCTCGATCGGCGGGAAGAGGTCGCGGCGGCTGGGCATCGCGACAAGTGTAAGAGGCGGCGTCGGAAATCCCTAGAGCCTAAAACGCTGCCGCGGCCGACTGCGGCAGCAAGTGTCATGGTGAGAATGCGGGCTCAGCGCGACCCCGCCACCTCGGTGCCGCCGGCACCGCCGGCGATGTCGATCTCCTTGGCCAGCTTGTTCGCCATCGCATCGGCAAAGGAGTTAAAATCCTTGACGACCACCAGAAACGAATTCGACCCGCCGATCACGTTCTGACGATAGTAGTTGGGCAGGCCACCCGGCGGATGGGTGTGCTCCGAATAGGCGAAGCTCGCCTGTTCGTTGATGATCGCCAGCCCGTTGATCGTGATCCCGGCAGCAACCGCGTCGTCGCGCGCGTCGGCAAGCGGCCGCCCGGCGTTGCTGTTGCCGTCACCGGAAACATCGATGATGCGGTGCAGTGTGGGTCCCCATTTTGCCTTGCCAAAATAAGCCCTGGCAAAATCGATCGCGGCGCTGATCGAGGTGCGTCCGGTGAAGGAGCGCGGCGCCTTGAGGATCACCGCCGCGGCACCTCCGCCATCCTCGGCGTCACGGATCTCGGTCCAGCCGAGCACGACCTTCTGCTCGTTCTCGCCGGACCATTCGATAAAGCACACACCGATCGCCCCGCCCCTGGTCCGGTGAATGGCCTTAAGGACGCGCGGATCGGTCAGAGCCGCGGCGTAGCCCTTGCGCTGCAGCTCGAACTCGCCCTCGTCGATGCTGCGCGAGACATCGGCAGCGAGGACAATTTCCACATCGACACCGGCCGGATTGACACCGGCCGCCTGTGCCGCCCCCCTCGGCGACAGCACCAGGATGGCGATGACGGCAGCCAGCGCGCACTTCATCGAAGCCCTCCCCGCTCGTGGGACAAATCCACGATAAGCCGACATCCGCCGCTGCTGAAGCGTACAATCCTGCCTCAATTGCCACCTATGGTCCCTGCGGAGGCCACGTTGAACGATCCCGCCGGATCCTTGTCGATCGTCAGCCTGTTCGAGCATGCTGACGTGATCGTCAAGGGGGTGCTGCTGCTGCTGCTCGCCGCCTCGGTGTGGAGCTGGGCGATCATCATCGACAAATCATGGCGGCTGGGGAGCGTGCGGCGGGCAATCGAGGCGCATGAGAGCCGCCTCGCGACGGCACATTCGGCGGCCGAGCTGGCGGCGCCATCGGGTCGGCGCGACAACATCGATCCGGCTGGTCTGCTGCTGGCTGCGGGGCGCACCGAGAGCGTGCAGGCGGTGGTGCCCGGAGGCGAAGCCACGGGCGAGCGGCGCGAGCGGATCGAGCGGGCGATGCGTCTCGTGCTCAGCGCCGAGCTGCGCCGCCTCGAGGCGCATCTGCCGTTTCTCGCCACGCTCGGCTCGGCGGCGCCGTTTATCGGCCTGTTTGGCACGGTCTGGGGGATCATGGCCAGCTTTGCCGGCATCGCCGCGGCCAACAACACGAGCCTCGCAGTGGTGGCGCCGGGAATCGCCGAGGCCTTGGCGGCGACCGCGATGGGGCTCGTCGCCGCAATTCCGGCGGTGGTCGCCTACAACAAGTTCGCGGTTGATCTCGGCCGCCTCGCCGGCCGCATGCAGGGGCTGATCGGGCGCTCGCTCGGCCTGTTTGTCAGAAACACGCCGGAGGGCTGAGGATGGCGATGTCGCGGCCCCCCGCGGCCGACCCTGGTGACGACCGCTATGCGCCGCTGGCCGAGATCAACGTCACACCGATGGTCGATGTCATGCTGGTGCTGCTGGTGATCTTCATGGTCGCGGCACCGCTGCTGGTGGTCGGCGTGCCGCTCGATCTGCCAAAAACCCGGGCGGCGGCGATCGTGGCGCCAAAACAGCCGATCATCGTCAGCCTCGACCGTCATGGCCAGACCTTTATCGGCAACGACGCGGTCCCGCCCGAGGAGCTCGAGACCAGGCTGGCGGTCCTCGCCGCCAAGGACCCGGCCCGGCTCGTCTATGTCCGTGGCGATCGGTCGATCACTTATGCGCGGCTGATGGACGTGCTGTCCGACGTCAACCGCGCCGGCTTTGCCAAGGTTACCCTGGTCGCCGCAGCAACCGGGAAGCAGTGACCGGCTTCAGGGTTTCGCTGGCGCTGTCGCTGACGGCGCATGCCGTCGTGCTGGTCCTCTTGGTGCTGATGCCGGCAGCGCCACCGCCACCCCCGCCATCACCGGTGCCGATGGGCATCGTGATCGCGCTCGCGCCGGCACTGCCACAGCCACCACCGCCGCCACCGGTCACAGCTCCACCACCGCCACCGCCGCGGCCCGTCGCTGCGCCGCCGCC
>JBOHME010000147.1:0-6977 GCA_050729795.1 Allostellaceae bacterium
TCTCCTGGCCATGCACCGCGCCGGCGGCGCGGGTGATGCTCTCGTTCATCAGCGTGCCGCCCAGATCGTTGGCGCCGGCACCGAGGCAGAACGCAGCGCCACCGCTGCCCATCTTGACCCACGAAGTCTGGATGTTGGTGATCAGCGGGTGCAGCGCCAGCCGCGCCACCGCATGCATCAGCACCGCCTCGCGCCAAGTGGCGCCGGGCCGCGCGCGGCCCTTCAGATAGATCGGCGTCTCCATCGGCACAAACGGCAATGGCACGAACTCGGTAAAGCCGCCGGTCCTCGCCTGCAGCCTGCGGATGCGCAGCAGGTGCCGCGCCCAGTGCTCGTAGCGGTCAACATGACCGTACATGATCGTCGTCGTGGCCCGCAGGCCGACACCATGCGCCGCCTCCATGACTTCGAGCCATTGCGCGGTCTTGATCTTGTCGGGACAGATTACGGCCCGCACCTCGTCGTCGAGGATTTCGGCCGCGGTGCCGGGCAGCGAGCTGAGCCCGGCCTCCTTCAGCTCACCGAGAAAGTTCTGCAAGGAGCGGCCGAGGGTCTTCGCCCCCTGCCAGATTTCGAGCGGCGAGAAGGCATGGATGTGAATATCGGGCAGCGCCTGCTTGATCGCGTGGCAGATGGCGAGATAGGTGGCACCGGTATATTCGGGATGGATACCGCCCTGCAGGCAGACCTCGGTGGCGCCGCGCTCCCAGGCCTCCTCGACCCGGCGCCGGATCTCCGGCAGATCGAGATCATAGGGCCGGCCGCGCAAATTCTCGCTGAGCTTGCCCTTCGAGAACGCGCAAAACTGGCAGCGGAAATAGCACACATTGGTGTAGTTGATGTTGCGGGTCACGACATAGCTGACGGTGTCGCCATTGACCCGCCGGCGTAGCTGATCGGCAGCCTCGCACACCGCGGCAAAGGCAGGGCCGCGCGCCTGGAACAGCTGCACGATATCTGCTTCGGACAAGGTTTCGCCAGCGATGGCACGATCGAGGACCGGGGTCAAAGGCCCCGCACCACGCAAAGGTTCGGGAGAACGCGCGCCCGGCGGCTCGCTGCCCGAGCCGGCAATCCACCGGTCCGGCCGGGCGAAACCCTCGGCATCGCTGGCGCGCAGCACCGCGCTGCGCAAGGCCGGGTCGAGCCAGCGTTCGGCGTCGCGCGCATATTCGGGATAGATCGCCAGCCGCGGCACCAGCAACTTGCCGGCGGCGGCGGTCTGTTGCGCCAGATCATCGAGCTCGGGCCACGGCGCCTCGGGATTGACATGATCGCGGGTCACCGGCGAGACCCCGCCCCAATCGTTGATCCCGGCATCGATGATCTCGATGAGCGCCCGCGGGTTCAGATTGGGCGGCGCCTGGAGGTTCATCTCCGGGCCAAAGATCAGCCGCGCCGCGGCGATCGTCCACAGATGGTCGTCAAGATCGGGCTCGGGCGCGTCGGCCATCCTGGTCCCGGGCTTGGCCCGGAAATTCTGGATGATGATCTCCTGGATATGGCCAAAGCGGTCGTTGAGGTCGCGCAGCGCCAATAGCGCCTCGATCCGCTCCCGCCTCGTCTCGCCGATGCCGATCAGGATGCCCGAGGTAAACGGCACCGCTGCTTCGCCCGCGGCACGGATGGTGGCGAGACGCAGCGACGGGTCCTTGTCGGGCGAGCCGAAATGCGGGCCGCCACGGCGCCGCAGCCGTTCCGAGGCGCTCTCCAGCATGATCCCCTGCGAGGCCGATACCGGGCGCAGCATGGCGAGATCGGCGGCACTCATGATGCCGGGATTGAGATGCGGCAGCAGCCCCGTTTCGTGCAGCACCAGACCGGCCATTTCAGCGAGGTAGGAGAGCGTCGTCGTGTGGCCCAGCCGGTCGAGCGCCGCGCGCGCCGCGGAATAGCGCAGCTCGGGCTTGTCGCCGAGCGTAAACAGGGCCTCGTGGCAGCCGGCCTCGGCCCCGGCGCGGGCGATCGCCAGCACCGCCTCGGCATCGAGATAGATCGGCTCGCCAGGACGCGGCGGGTGCGCAAAGGTGCAGTAATGGCACACATCGCGGCACAGTTGGGTCAGCGGGATAAACACCTTGGGCGAATACGTCACGAGCTCGCCATGCCCGATGTCGCGCAGCGCCGCCGCCTCTCTCATCAACGGGCGCGGATCGGTCAGGCGGGCGAGCTGCAGTGCTGTGGCAGCCGACAACCGCCGCGCGGTGCGGGCCTCGTCCAAGATTTCCGCGATGTCCATGCCAACCGCTCTCCTATCGGTCTGCCGCAGCCAGTGCCGCCGGCAGCATATCAGTTTCCATCAGGAACGCGCGTGTGCGGGTGTGCGACGCAATCCGGGCGAACGCCGCAAGATCGGCGGGGTTGTCGATGTCGAGCGCGATCCCCGGCAGGCGCATCACGGTGGGCACGATGCCGCGCGCCTCGGCGGCATGGAGGTGCGGGAAAAAGCTGTCGATGCCAAAGCGCAAGGGCACCGCATCGGGCGGCGACAGCAGGATCGCGTTCGATCCACCTTCGTCATGCGACGGCACGATCGTAAAGGATGGCGGCGGACGATGCGCGGCGATGATCCGGCCGATCTCGTCGGCGGTGACGAGCGGCACGTCACCGGGCAAGGTCAGCATCCCTGCCCTCCCCTCATCGGCCAGCAGCCGTGCCGCCGCGGCGACCGCTCCGGAATGCCCGTCACGGGCGCCATCGGTGACGATGCGCGCGTCATAACGCCGCGCCAGCTCGCCGGCCATCGCATCGACGGTGACGACGATGGTCCCCCCAAGGTCCCGAGTGGCAGCCAGCGCCGCCAGCACATCTTCCAGCATTGCCAGCGCCAGCGCCGGGCGCAGTTCGGGCGGCAGCAGCGGGGCGAGCCGCTCCTTGGCCCGATCCCGCTCCTTGACCGGCACCACCGCCCACACATCCATCGCTACCACACATCCATCGCTACCACACAACCATGGCTAGCTGCCCCGCGCCAGGGACAGCACGACCCGGGCCAGCGCCTCGCGGTCGGCCATCGTCTCCATCAGCGTGCGAGTCGCGGTCACCGGCAGATCACCGGATACGGTCCCGGCATCGGCCGCGTCGATCACGTAATGATCGAGGATGTCGCCGTAATGACGCGCCACGGCGCCGGAATCGACCGGTAATCCGAGCTCGGCCATCAGCTTGCCGGTCGGGCCCTTGATCGCCTGTCCTCCGATCAGCGGCGAGACCGCGACGACCGGGGCACGGCACGCGCGCAACGCCGCGCGGGCTCCCGGCACCGCCAGGATCGGATCGATGCTGAGCAGCGGGTTCGACGGACAGATCACGACGAGGCGCAGATCATTGGCGGTGAGCGCTGCGAGAAATTCCGGCAGCGGCCGCGCTGCCACGGCACCGGCGAATTCGATGCGGCGCACGACGGGCTCGCAATGCAGCCGCACAAAATAATCCTGAAAATCGAGATAGCCTTGCTCGGTCGCCAGCCGGGTGCGTACCGGGTCGTCGCTCATCGGCAGCAACCGTGCCGAGATGCCGAGACGGCGCCGGAAATCGTCGGTGATCCGTGACAGGTTTTCGCCGGCGGCGAGCCGGCGGGTGCGCTCGACATGGGTGGCAATGTCGCCGTCACCGAGCCGGAACCAGGTCTCGCCGCCGAGCGCTTCGAGTGCGGCCATAAAGGTCCAGGTCTCGTCGCGCCGGCCCCAGCCGTTTGCCGGATTATCGAGACCGGCGAGCGTGTAGAGCAGCGTGTCGAGATCGGGTGAGATCGCGAAACCCAGATGCTCGAAATCGTCGCCGGTATTGGCGATGACGGTCAGCGCGCCCGGCGGCAGCACCCGATAAAGACCGAGCGCCAGCTTGGCGCCGCCGATCCCGCCGGACAGCGTTATGACAGAGCCGCGCGCCTGGTTCATTGGAGCGGCGCAGGGATCATCGGAACAGGTCGTTCTCCGGCGAGCGGACCATCGCCGCGACCGGCAGATCGGGCGCCGACCAGGCGAGGCCGCGCACCAGCACCATCGGCACCGCCTCGGCGGCCTGGCCCATGACCAATCCCGCTGCGGCAGCGATCTCGTCGGCAAAGCCGGTTTCAGTCACCCGCAATTCGCGGCCGAACAGGTCTGGCTGACCGCGCATATCGATAAAAGCAGGGAGACCGGCGGCACCGAGCGCCACGCCGACCGTGCCCTTGCGCCACGGCCGGCCAAAGCTGTCGCTGATGATGACGGCGATCGTGACGCCAAGGACTTCACCGATCGATCGGCGCAGGCGCGCGGCCGAGCCGTCCGGATCGACCGGCAGCAGCAGCACACGCTCGGCGCCATCGCCGGGCGGGAGGTTCGAATGGTCGATCCCGGCATTGGCCATCACAAAGCCTAGCCGGTGCTCGACGATCAACAGGCCGGGGCGATGCCGCACGACCCGCTTCGCCTCGCCGAGCACGATTTCGACAAAGCGCGGGTCCTTGTCGGTTTCGGCGGCGAGTGCCACGGCGCGCGGCGAGGGCTCGACCGTGGCGACATCGACATAGCGCCCTTCGGCCTTGGAGACGATCTTCTGCGCCACCACCAGGACGTCGCCCGGCGCCGGCATCACCTGATTTGCGGCAAAGGCCGCGATGGCGATCGCGCCGAGATCGTCGCCGGGCTCGACCAGCTTGATCCCGGTGAGCGCCTTCAGCGTGACCTCGGCGCCGCTCATCAGGCGAACCTGGCCATCAGCCGAACCTGGCCATCAGGCGAACCTGGCCATCAGCCGAACCCGGCCCGAAGCAGCGGCAGCACCCGCTCGGCATAGAGCCTAAGGAACCGCGCCTGATCTGGACCCGGCGCGTGGAACACCAGGTGGGTAAAGCCCAGCTCGACATAGGGACGGATCTTCTCGACCTGCTCGTGCGGATCGGCCGAGACGATCCAGCGGCTGGCGGCGCGGTCGAGCGGCAATGCCGCGGCGAGCCGCTCCATCTCGACCGGGTCCTCGACCCCGACCTTTTCCTCGGGCGACAGGGCAAGTGCCGCCCAATGCCGCGTGTCCTCCTTGGCGCGCACCGGGTCCGAATCGAACGACACCTTGACCTCGATCATCTTTTCGAGGCTGTCCGCGCTGCGCCCGCGGCGGGCGAGGCCCTCGCGGACCTTGCCGGTCAGCTCGGTGTAAAGCTGCGGGTTCTTGCCGCTGGTGCAGATAAAGCCTTCGGCGATTTGTCCGGCCATCGCCGCCGCGAGCGGCCCCGAAGCCGCGACCCAGATCGGCACCTTCTCCTTGGGCTTGTCGTAGATCGTCGCGTTTTCGGTGCGATAGAACTGGCCCTCAAAGCCGACCCGGTCCTCGCTCCACAATCGATTGATCAGCGTGATCGCTTCGCGCAACCGGTCGCGCCGCTCCTTGGGGCCGGGCCATTTGATGCCGCTCGACGGCACCTCGTTCAAGGATTCGCCGGTGCCGACACCGAGCACGACGCGACCGGGGAACATCGCGCCGAGCGTGCCGAACACCTGCGCCACGACCGAGGGATGGTAGCGGAAGGTCGGGGTCAGAACGCTGGTGCCGATCACCACCCGCTGGGTACGCGCACCCAGTGCGCCGAGCCAGGCCAGCGCCGACGGCGCATGCCCGTCGGTATGCTTCCACGGCTGGAAATGGTCGCTGACAAAGACCGAGTCGAACCCGACCTCCTCGGCCAGGCACGAAAACTCGAGCAATTCGCGCGGCCCGAACTGTTCGGCCGACGCCTTGTATCCTAGCTTCAGCAACGGCTTCTCCTCTTCGGATAAGCAAAGAGCCGGTCATCTCCGCTCCTTTTTCCCTCGCGCAGGATAAAGGGCCGGGGTGAGGGCCGTGCAATCAAACCTTGGCCAGCACGTCCTCGCGGAAGCGGCGCATATTGGCGATCATCTCCTCGGCGGTGGCGCCGTCGAAACCGAAATCGACATGGCCGACGCCAAAGTCGCGGAAGGCGCGCAGATCGGCAACGACGTCCGCAACCTCGCCGGCGAACAACCGCCGCTCGCCATCGTCGGCGCGCGCCGGCAAGGACTTGCCCCAACCGGTGATGCGATAGGCCAGCGTCACCGCCGCGGGGTCGCGCCCGGCCTCGCGGACGAGCCGACGCAGGCGCTCGACCGCAGCGGCAAAGCGTTTCATCGAATCGAGGCGGTGCTGCGGGTTGGTGCCGATCGGATACCAGCCGTCGCCGAGCCGGGCGGTGCGGCGGAGCGCCGGGCCGCTCTCGCCGCCGACCCAGATCGGCGGATGCGGCTTTTGCACCGGTTTGGGCTCGAACAGTACATCGGCGAATTTGACGTATTTGCCATCGAAATGCGGATCGTCCCTGGTCCACAGCTCGCGGCAGGCCAGCAGGTATTCGTCTGTTACCGCACCGCGTTCGGGAAAGGGTGGCACGCCGAGCGCCGCAAACTCCTCCTTCATCCAGCCGGCGCCGATGCCAAAGGTCAACCGGCCCCCCGACAAGACGTCGATCGTCGCCAACATCTTGGCCAGCAGCACCGCCGGGCGGTGTGGCACGACGGTGACCGAGGTGACGAGCCGCAGACGTGAAGTCTTCCCCGCGACATAGGCGAGCGCGGTCAGCTGCTCGTGCCGGTCGCCGCGCGAGCGGCCCGGAAACTCGCCGGTATCGCTATAAGGATAGCGCGCCTCGATGTCGCGCGGGATCACGACATGGTCGCTGATCGTCGCATAGTCGTAGCCGGCTGCTTCGCCTGCGACGACGATGCGTGCCAGGTTTTCCGGACTGGCAAGCGAGCCGCTGACCGGTGCGCCGAACCCATATTGCATTGGCACCTCCTGGCGAGATTGCTGCTGGCTGCGACGGTAGCCGGCGGGGGCGCGTTGGCTGCGCCAGAATCGCACCAGCGGCCCAAACGACGGCCTCGGCCCGATGACCGATGACCGATGACCGATGACCCGATCATAGCGTGGTGAGGCGGGTGCGATGCAAGATCGACGTGCGCAGCCAGGCGAAGGGACGC
>JBOHME010000148.1:0-6854 GCA_050729795.1 Allostellaceae bacterium
CAAGTGGCGCCCCTCCGGAGCATAATGATGGCCCAGCCGCCCGATGGCCGGCACTAGGAGGAGCCGATGAAAAAAGTTGAGATTACCGATTACGGCGCGCCGGAACATGTCGCCCGCTGCGTCGAGACGCCCGATGTTGGCGCGCCCGGCCCGCAGGAAATCGTCTTCGACGTGCTCGCCTTTCCGATCAACCCCGCGGACATCTCCTTCTGCCGCGGCAACTACCGGCTGCGTCCGCAATTGCCGGCGACCCCGGGTGCCGAATGCATCGGGCGCGTCACCGGGGTCGGTACCGGGGTCGGGGACATCCGGCCCGGTGATTTCGTCGTTCACATGCAGCGCGAGAACTGGGTGCAGCGCCGGCGCATCCCGGCCGCAGACGCGATCGCGTTGCCGGCTGGCCTCGATCTGGCGCAGGCGGCGATGCTGCGCATCAACCCGGCGACCGCGCTGCTACTGCTCGAGGACCATGGTGCGGTAAACCGCGGCGACTGGGTGATCCAGGACGTCGCCAATTCGGCGGTCGGCCGCCACCTGATCGTGCTCGCCAAGGAAAAGGGTGTGCATACGGTGAATGTCGTGCGCCGCGACGATGTTGCCGCAGAGCTCACTGCGCTGGGCGCCGATATCGTGCTGACCGATGGGCCGGATCTCGCTGAGCGGGCGCATCGGGCGACCGGTGGCGCGCCAATCCGCCTCGGTATCGACGCGGTGTCGGGTGAGGCATGCAAACGCATTGCCGATTGTGTCGCCGAAGGCGGAATCATGGTCAGCTACGGCTCGATGAGCGGCGCCGATCTGGTCGTCAGCCGCGCTGTCGTGGGCAGAGGCGTTATTCTCAAGGGCTTTATGCTCGGCGACAGTCTCGCCAGACGCAGCCGCGAGCAGGTGCGCGCACTCTATGCCGCCCTCGGCGACAAACTGCGCACCGGCGTGCTCAAGGCACCGATCGAGGCCACCTACCCGATCGACGACATCAAAGCCGCCCTCGCCCACGCGCAGCGCGGCCATCGCCACGGCAAGGTGCTGGTGCTGCCAAACGGCCCGCTGTGAGCGGCTTGTTTGGCTAGGTCACGGACTCCTGCGGACTCATAATGCCTGACGCGGAGCCCGATGGAACGAAGGGCGACGGCGGCCAAGAAGTTCGACTACCTTCGGGCCGCGTCGCTGCGCTCAATAGCTCGGTTTTGCCGGGAACGGCGTCAGCTGCAGCTCGTGCGTCCAGCACGACGGGTCCTGCATGTGCAGATAGTAAAACGCCTCGGCGATCTTTTCAGGATTAATGATGCTGTCGCGCCGGTTCTGGTTGCGCGGCAGCGTACGGGTGCCAGGCGAGTCGATCGTGCCATCGATCACGATGTTGGCGACGTGGACCCCATGCTCCGAATATTCTTCGGTCAGCACCTGCGCCAGCGTGCGCATCATGACCCGCGGATAGTAGAGCGACTGGCCGGTCACCCGCTTGCGCCCGCGCAATGAGCTCGAATTGTTGGAGAAGAAGAACGAGCCCTGGCCCTTTTTGCGCATTGCCGGCAACACTTCCTTGGCGACCAGAAACGGGCCGCGGCAGGCGATGTGCTGGGTCGTGTCGAACAGCTCGACCGGGATGTGCTCGAACAGCTCTTTGTCGGGCGGCAGGTCGCGGCCCTCGAGATAGCCCGCGTTGTAGACGAGAACATCGGGATCACCGGCCTCGCGGCGGATGCGCTCGAATGCGGCTGCGATCGAATCCAGCGACACGAGATCGAGCTCGACAATCATGCCGTCGCCGCCCTGCTCGCGGATCGCATCAGCCAGCGCTGCCGAATTCGCCGCATTGCGGGTCGTCAGCACTGTGAAGAACCCCTCCTTCGCGAATTTCTGCGCGATCGCGCCGCCGACGCCCCAGCGCACACCAACCGGCACTTCTCTGTCGTCCACTGCGTGGCCATGCGCCAGCGCGGTCATGCGGCCATCCGACTGCCACTTCGAGGTGGCGCCGATCACCACGCAGACCGGTTTGCCCTTCGCATTTGTAGTCATTTGCAGATTCCTCTTTTGTTTGGTAAGTTCGCAGGGCGAATCAGCAAGTGGTAGTCTGCCGTAGGCGTCGGCGGAAGACGCTGTGCGCTTCCGCCCTTCACTTGCTGCGGGCGCGGACCGATACGTTAGTCAGGCGGCGAGACCGCCGATGTCGGCGCTGCAATGCTTGCACCGAGTCGCGGCGGGGTCGAGGTCGTCGGAGCGGCAGGCCGGGCAGGTCTTGGTCGGGGCCGGATCGCCGAACACCGTCCTGCCAGTGCGCGCCATGACCATCTTGTAGGGCACGACGATCACGAAGTACACGACCGCCATGAAAATGATGAAATAAATGATCGCCGAGATGAACCCGCCGAGATTGAGATAGGTTCCAGTGCCGCCACCGGAGACCAACTGCCAGCCGAGCCCCGGTCCTTTCACCCCACCCTGCGCCGCGGCGATCAGCGGGTTGATGACGTTGTCGGTGAACGCCTTGACGAGGTTGCTGAACGCCAGCGCCACGACCAAGCCGACGGCGACGACGACGACGTCGCCGCGCATCAGGAAGTTTCTGAAACCCCTCAGCATTTGCATTTCCTCCTTAGCGACGTGATCGGATGCCGGGCACGATGCCCACATCAGGTAAATGCTAGCGGGATTACCTTCGTAGGACGAGGGCCTTGATCCGGCGACAAGACACGGTAGAGTAGTGCTGCATCGCGTGAATGCTGCATCTGATGCCATGACGAATTGCTGCGGCCACCACTCGCAGCGAGCCTCACCATCGCCGAAATACTAGGCCCTGTTCACCGTTACGCTTGTGGGGCTGGTTCTTTCCTGCGCAACCCGACAGCCGCGCCATCCCCTCGGCTCACATCAGGACCCGCGGTTCCAGCCCCACCATTGACAGAGCGCCGCGCCCATGACGAAGCCGAGGTCGCGGCCTTTGAGCCAGGGCAATTCCTCGGTGAACATCGTCACGCACTGCCGCCACGAGCACTTCATCTTGGTGATGTCGGTGCCCCAAAACATGCGATGCGGCCCGAATGCGTCGTAGACTTGCCGCAGATAGGGGTGGAGTTCCGGGAATGGATAAGCCTCGCTCGCATAATGCGGCACACCGGTCGCCTTGACCGCAACATTGGGGAATTTCGCCAATGCCAGGAGCTGCGGCATGTGGGTCATCGCCGCGCCATCTTTCAAGGTCGAGGTGCCGCCACGGCCACCCAGATGGTCGATCGTCAGCCGCAGCCCGGGGTGACGCTCGGCGATCTGACCGATCTCCGCGAGCGAGTCGGTGGCGAGCATGGCGATCGGCACACCAGCCGTCTCAGCTTCGGCCCACAGCCATTCGAGGCTGCCGTCGGCGAGCCACCGTCGCGCCGGATCGTTGAGAAAGCCAAAGCGCAGCCCCAGCATGCCCGGCTGCTCCCGCCAAGTGGCGATACGGGCGCGCGATTCCGGCCGGTCGAGCGGCACCGCCCCCATGATCGCGAACCGGCCGGGGTAGTCTCCCACCGCCCTCAGCGCCATCTCGGTCGAGTTCGGGTCCCAGCCCGGCGGATGAATGACCGCGGCATCAATGCCGCCTTCGTCCATCAACGAGATGGCTTCCGCCGGGGTGAACGCGGTCACCTGGCGGTGCGACGGGTTGCTCGGCAGGCCCGATCCCCACAGATGGATCTGCGCGTCGACGATCGGCATCACGGACTCTTTCTGCTGTTTGCGGGGGATCGCAGTCGGGATTGTCTGACGCCGCTGCTGCTCACGCTGCTGCGACGGGCTGCGGTCCCTGCAACACCTCGCGGATCGCGGCAATGATACGCTCCCGGTTCGGAAACACATGGCTTTCGAGGACCGGGCTGTACGGGATCGGCACCGGCAACGCGCAGACCCGCCTCGGTGGTGCCTGCAGTCGCGCAAAGGTTGCGGCATCCTCGGTCGCGAGGGCAGCGATCTCGGCCGAGAAGCCGGCGGTCGGCCCGGCCTCGTCCGCGATGACGAGCCGCCCGGTCTTGCGCACCGAGCGGCGGATGGTTTCGGCATCAAGTGGCACCAAGCTGCGCGGATCGACGATTTCGACCGAGATTCCTTCCAGCGCCAGCGTTTCGGCCGCAGCCAATGCCTCGTGCACAAGCCAGGCAAGGGCCACCACCGTTACGTCTCCGCCCTCCCGCTTGATATCAGCCTCGCCCAGTGGGATCGTGTAGTCAGCCTCCGACACCGGTCCCTTGCGCGCGCTGAGCCGGCCCGATTCGAACGAGATGACCGGGTTGTTGTCGCGGATCGCAGTCTTGATCAATCCCTTCAGATCATGTGGGGTCGAGGGCAGAAACATTTTCAGCCCGGCAACATTCATAAACATTGAATAGGGGGACTGCGAATGCTGCGCGGCGACCTGGCCGCCACCGCCGACCGATGCCCGGAACAGGATTGGGAACGTTTGCTGGCCGCCGAACATGTAGTGGATCTTGGCCGCCTGGTTGACGATCTGGTCCATCGCCACAAACGAAAACGTCACCTGCCGCCAATCGACGATCGGGCGGAAACCGCAGCCGGCGGCACCGATCGCCATGCCTGTCAGCGCCGCCTCAGTGATCGGCGTCGCCCTGACCCGCTCGGGGCCGAACTCCCGCAACAGCGACGGCAGTGCGTCGGTCGACAGGTAGAAGATGCGGGGATCGCGCCGCATCTCCTCGGCGATCGCTTCGAGTGCTGCTTCGCTATAGGTCAATTCCCGCATCGTCCGCTCCCCCATCAACCGGTTACTCGCACTGCCGTTACGGCACTGCCGTTACGGGGTGAGCGGCTGCGCAGCGCCCCTGGATTCCAGCTTCCGCCGTGGCGTCAGGCGGCGAACACATCCTCGGTCGCCTCGTCGGGCAGCGGAAACGGGCTCGCCTCGGCAAAGGCGATGGCGGCTTCGAGAGCCGCCATCACTTCGCGCTCGATCGCATCGCGCCCGGCATCGTCGAGAGCCCCTGCGGCGCGCAATTGCTGCTCGAGCCGGGCGATCGGGTCCCTGCCCCGCCATCTCTCGAGTTCCGCCGGGTCGCGCCGGTCAGGCTGCCCGCGGCGCTCGGTATGGGCACGCCAGCGATAAGTCTTGCACTCGATCAGCGAGGGGCCATCACCCGCCCGCGCCCGCTCGACGGCACGGCTCGCTGCCTGGTAGACCGCAAAGATGTCGTTGCCGTCGACCACCACGCCCGGAATGCCATACCCGGCAGCGCGCGGCGCCACGTCGGAGAGCGCGTGGGTCGCAGCGGCTGCGGTGTTTGCCGCATACATGTTGTTTTCGCAAATGTAGAGCATCGGCAATTTCCAGGTCGCCGCGATATTGAGGCATTCGTGGAACGGTCCGGCATTGGCGGCGCCATCGCCAAAGAACGAGACTGCGACGCCGCCCTTTCTTTCCATCTGCGCCGCGAGCCCGGCACCGGTGACGATGGCGATCCCGCCGGCCACAATGCCGTTGGCGCCGAGCATGCCGATGCCGAAATCGGCGATATGCATCGAGCCGCCCTTGCCTTTGCAATAGCCGGTCCGCCTTCCGTAGAGCTCGGCCATCATCCGGTTGAGGTCGGCGCCCTTGGCGATGCAGTGGCCGTGGCCGCGATGCGTCGAGATGATCCGGTCGCCGTCCTCAAGCGCCGAGCAGACCCCGACCGCGACCGCCTCCTCGCCGATATAGGAGTGCACAACGCCATAGATTTTGCCGGCCAGGTAATCGGCCGAAGCGCGCTCCTCAAAGCGGCGGATCGTCAGCATCTGCCGCAGCATCGCCCGCTGCGCGTCAGGCGGCAGGTTCATGGACGGACGTGACGTCGAGGCGCTAGTCGAAAGGGGTGTTGTCGAGAGGGTCATGAGCGCGGTCCCTCCATACCGGTCGGCCGTTGCCGATCATGGCCGCCGATCATGAGCCAATACCAGCGCAGCGGCAACCGCAACCGCGGGCCACGTCCGCTCGCGTCGGGCCTGGGCCTTGGTGCACCTCGACGGGCGGCGGCGCGATCTAGTGGTACGCCCCTGACCGATAACTCCCATACCTCCTAACCGTCGCCCCCGCGCAGGCGGGGGTCCAGGGCAAGCGCTCAGCCTGCCGTCCTGGGTTCCCGCTTTCGCGGGAATGACGTAAAGGCTGGGTTCCCGCTTTCGCGGGAATGACGTAAAGGTATGTGGGTGGGGTGCTAAGCATCAGAACTGTACCACTAGCAGGATGCTGAAAAAGGGTTTTCGGCCATTTGCCTGCTCCGCTACATCAATGGGTTAGATAATATGCAGCGTCCCAGTTCGCTTCATGTTCCGCCTTTTTCAGCAGCCTGCTAGCGGGCTGCTGAAAAAGGGCTTGCCGATTTCGCGTACTCTGCTCCCTTGGGGTGGGGATGGGGGGAGCGATGCGCGTCGACGACCCGGTGTGGGACGCCACCAGCTTTGCCAAGAACCGCGACCGGCGGCTGGAAGGCGCGGTGGCGCAGCAGTTTCTCGCCGCCGTGTTGGCGCAGCCAAAGGTCAAGCGCCTGCTGTCGAGTGAGCATTTCTCGGTGGACGGCACGCTGTTGGAGGCCTGGGCGAGCGTCAAGAGCGTTCACCCAAAGGACGGATCGGGCGGCCCGCCCGGCCCGGGGCGCAACAGCGAACACGATTTTCCCGGCGCGCGGCGCCGGAACCACCCCCACGTCTCGACGACCGATGCCGACGCTCGCCTGTTTTGTAAGGGTCCGGGCAAGGAGGCCCGGCTTTTGGAGGCCCGGCTTTTGTTCATCGGTCATGCGCTGATGGAGAACCGCACCGGGCTGGTGGTCGGCGCGGGGGCGACCCGCGCCTCGGGCCATGCCGAGCGCCTGGCCGCACCG
>JBOHME010000149.1:0-6826 GCA_050729795.1 Allostellaceae bacterium
GCCGATCGATCCGCCGACATCGAGACCGCCCTCGCGCGCGAGCGCCAGAAACAGGGCGGCCCGGTCGTTGAGCCGCCGCACCCGCTCGGGCTCGGCCAGCAACAGCTCGAGCGCGGCGAGTGCTGCGGCAGCGGCAGGCGGCGTGATCCCGACCGAAAACACAAATCCGGGAGCGGCGAGCTTGAGATAATCGACGAGCTCGGCGCTGCCGGCGATATAACCGCCGCACGACACCAGCGTCTTGCTGAGCGTCCCCATCCAGATATCGACCTCGCCCGGATCGATGCCGAAGCGGTCGGCGCTCCCCAGGCCGCGCGGTCCCAGCACCCCCAGCGCGTGTGCCTCGTCGATCATCAGCCATGCGCCGTGACGCCGCGCGGCGGCCACAAAGGCCGGCAGATCGGGGACGTCGCCATCCATGCTGTAATGCCCTTCGAGCACCAGCAGCGTGTGCCCGTTGCGCGGCCGCACCTCGCCGAGGATGCGGTCGGCGGCCTCGTGATCGAGATGGGCAAACGGCACGCGGCGCGCCCCCGACAGGATGGCGCCCTGGACCACGCTGTTGTGGATCAGCGCGTCGTGCACGATCACATCGTTGCGCCCGAGCAACGCACCGATCACGGTGACGTTGGTCGAATGACCGCCGACCAGGCACACGCAATCCTCGGTACCGTGCAGCAGCGCCAGCTCGCGTTCGAGCTCACGATGCACCGGACGTTCTCCCGATACCGGACGGCTCGCTGAAACCGAGGTGCCATAGAGGTCGAGTGCTGCCTCGACCGCGGCGCGGATCCGCGGGTGGCCATTGAGTCCGAGGTAGTTGTACGAGGCGAAGTTGACGTAGGGCGCGCCGTCGATCACCGTTTCGGCGCTGGCAATGCCCTCGTGGACGCGAAAGAACGGGTCGGCAATCCCGAGGAATTCCGCTGCTTCGCGGATCATCCGGATGTCCTTGTAGGCGTCGAGCGCGGCGACCGACAGACGCCCGCCCACCCGCCGGTCCACATCGCTCGAAGGCAACGGCAAGCGCTGCCGCGCTGCCAAGGACACCCGCTGGAGCAGATGCGCCCGCGCCTGCGCCGATAGACCGAACAGATTGCGTCCCTCGGCCAACCGATTATTCCGCGGCCGCCGATTTCGGCTCTGCGATCGTCTCGACCGGCATCAGCGCCGCCTCGTCCACGCTCTCGTATCGTGCCGCGAGCGCGACCACTTCAGCATGATCGGCACCGGTCTTCAGGGCGTTGCCGAGCCGCGTTGCGATCGACGCCACGCTGGTTCCCTCGACCAGCGAAACAAGCGGCAGATCGAGCCGCAGCCGGCTTTCGAGCGCGAGCCGAAGCTCGACCGCCATCAGCGAATCCATGCCCAGCTGCGAGAGCGGGCGCGACGGATCGACCCCGCCTGCCGGCAAGCGCAGGATCCGCGCCGCCTCCTCGGCAACGACGGTCCGGATCAGCGACACGGCCGCTTCCGGCGACATCTCCGCCAGCTGCTCGGTGAGCGCCTCGTCGGTCGCTGCCGGGCCGGCCCTGCCGCGAACCTCGGCAAAAAGCGGCGTCATCAGGATCGGCAGGAAGCGTCGCGCCTCGGTCCAGCTGGTCTCAGCGAGGCCGACCACCGTGCTGCCGCTGTCGAGCATTGCCGGCAGGCCGGCGAGAGCGGTCGCCGCCGGGACCGGCTTGGCGCCGAGTCGGCGGGCGAGAGCGTCCCGCGTTTCCGGCCGTTGCGCGAGATAGCCGACATCGCCGATCGGTCCCCAGGCGATCGCCAGCCCCGGTCGGCCGGCGGCACGCCGGCGCCGCGCCAGCGCTTCGAGCGCCATGTTGGCAGCGACATAAATCCCCTGCCCGGGGGCCCCCAATATCGTCGTGGCTGAAGAGAACAGCACAAACAGCTCCAGCGGGTCGTCGCGGGTCAGGGCGTCGAGCGCCGCGGCGCCATCGAGCTTGGGTCGCAGGATCGCCTCAATCCCGGCAAGATCGATGTCGGCAGCGAGCCGGTCGGCAACGATCGCCGCAGCGTGCACGATCCCGCACAACGGCGGCAGGCCGGCGCGGATTTCGCCCAGGACCCGGGCGAGGCTTTCCCGATCGGCGACATCTGCGCGGTAGACGCGAACCTGCGCACCCTCCGCTGCGAGCTCGGCGACCCTCGCCGCGCTGCCGGGCGTATCGAGCCCGCGGCGTCCGACGAGCGCGAGCGTGCCGGCACCATGTGCCACGAGCCACCGTGCCGCCTCGAAGCCGAATCCGTCGAGCCCGCCCGTGACGAGATAGGTGCCGTCACGCCGCGCCGTGAATGCCGGCTGCGCGCAGAGCGCGACCGGGCGCTGCGGATTGGGAGCCAGGACGAGCTTGCCGATATGCGCCGACGACTGCATCAGACGAAAGGCGTCGTCGATCTCGGCAAAATCAAAGACCCGGTGCGCCAGCGGCCGGATCGCCCCCGCTGCAAGCAGCGACGACACCTCGGCCAGCAGCTCCCTGGCCAAGGCTGGCCGGCGCAGCGGCAGCTGATCCACGTCGATCGCAAAATACGACACGTTCTGCCGCAATGGGCGCAGGTGGAGACGCCGGTTCATGTAAAAGTCGCGCTTGCCCAATTCGAGAAACCGCCCGAACGGCTTGACGACTTCGAGGCTGCGCTCCATTGCTTCGCCGCTCAGCGAGTTCAGCACCACGTCCACCCCTTCCCCGAGGGTGATCGTGCGAACCGCATCGGCAAAACCGAGATCCCGCGAATCGAGAACATGGTCGGCACCGGCCAGCCGCAGAAATGCCCGCTTGGCCGCGGATCCGGCAGTGGCGATGACGATCGCGCCGCGGTGCTTCGCATATTGGATCGCCGCCAGGCCGACACCGCCAGCCGCCGAATGGACCAGCAGGTATTCGCCGGCACCGAGCCGTGCCAGATGGCCAAGGGCATAGACCGCAGTGACGAAAGTCACCGGCAATGTCGCTGCCGCTGCGACACCGATCTCCGCCGGGACCGGGATCACCGCCTCGGCCACGGTGGCGACGCGCGTGCTCAACGCCGACGGCGCGAACCCGGTGACCCGGTCGCCGACGGCGACGCCGTCGACCTGCGTCCCGACCGCACGCACGATGCCGGCGCATTCGAGCCCGAACCCGGCGCCGGCAAATCCGTCAATCAGCGCTTCCTCCGGCAGCAGCCCCATCGCCCACATCATGTCGCGGAAATTGAGACCGGCGGCCTGCACCTCGATCTCGACCTCGCCCGGGCCCAAGGCTCGCTGTGACCGGCGCTCCCAGCGCACCGCTTCCAGACCGCCCGAACCGCGGCTCGACAGGGTCAAGATTTCCGACGGCTGGGCGCGGCGCTGCGGCAGCCCGCGGCGGAGCCGCAGCACATGGCGGCCATCGGGGGTCCAGACGATCTCGCTCTCGGCATCGCCCGCGGCGAGCTCGCCAAGAAGATACCCGCAGCATTCGCCCGGGGTCGCGGCCGCCGGGAGGTCGATCAAGCGAACCTTCAACCGCGGCAATTCGTTGACGAGGACGCGCGCGAAGCCCCACAGCCCAGCACCAACAAGCCCGGCACCAATAAGTCCGGCACCAACAAGCCCGGCGCCGCATCCGGCCTCGGTCCGCGTTGCCTGCTGAGCGTCAATGGTGACCAGCCAGAGTTCGGCCTGCCGCTCCGCCGCTTGATGCGCCACCCGCGAGAAGCTCGCCAGCTGTTCTGCCGCACTCGCTTCGGCATCGGGATCGGCGCCGAGAAAGACGATGATTTCGGGCTCCGCGCCGCGTCCTCCGATCGCCTCTCCCACCGGTGCAAGGGGAGGTGCCGCCGCAGTGACGCGGTGACCTGCCGCTGCCAATCCGTCGAAAAGCGACCCGGAGAGTGGAGTGTCGCCGGCGATGAGAGTGATATCGTACGGCGCGGTCGGCGCAGTGCTGACGGGTGCACCCTCGGAAGGGGCGAGGCCCCAGACGATCGCGGCGGGCCACGGCCCCGGTTCACACGAGCACTGCCCGGTCGTGGCAAATCCTGCAGCCGCGAGCTCCACCCGCCAGCCTGCACCGTCACGCAGCGGCGACGCACTGCCCGAAGCAGGTTCCGGCTTCCACCATTTGGCCTGCTGTCCGAACGTGACATCCCATAGCGCACTGGGCTCGGGTTCCATCGCGAGCAGCAACCCGCCGGGTGCGAGAAGCCGGCGCAGCACTGCCAGCGACGCCGCATCGAGCTGCAAACGCGCGCAAGCGTTGACCGCCACGACGAGGTCGAAGGTCCTGCCGGCCAAGGCTTCACCGCCGTCGTGCGGGATCCAGGTGCAAGCATCAGCACCGCTGAATGACTGCAAGCTCGACGCCAGTCGATCCGTCTGCTCCGGGTCAGGGTTCGTGGCGAGATACGCGACGGCCGCCTCGCACCCCGCGAGCCGGTCGAGCATGCGGCGCGTGTTGCCGCCGGTCGCACCGACTTCGAGAATTCGCAGCGGCCGACTGCGCGGCCACGCGGTTGCAATCTCGTGCAGCACATCGCCGATGAGCCCGACACCGGCGGTGCTCGCCGGTGACGCCGCCAGCAATTGCTCAGCCATCGGCGACAATGCGGTGGCTCTCAGAGCCGGGCCTTCGGCGAGGGTTCCCGGGAGGTCTTCGATCGCCGCCGCAACCAACGCCAGCTCCGCTACCAGCTCGGGCGCCTCGGCCAGCAACAGACGCCAGATCTCCGCCGCCGCCGGCAGATCGCTCCCGGTATCGAGACGCCATTCGCCGTCGGATTCGGAAACGGCACCGAGCCTTTCGAGCGACCACAGCAGCGCCTCGGCGAGGCTGCTCGCCGAACCGGCGAGCTTGCCGTCGGCGACAAGGCCGGCAATCGTGAAGGTCCGGCCGGGCTCGACCAGATCCCCCAGCACGCGCTGCGCCACGGCACCGATCAGCGCATCAAGCAGCGCCGCCTGGTCGCCCGCCCCGCGAACCGGTTCGCGTGCAGCCGCCAGTCGCGCCACAATAGCGCCGGCCTGTATGAGTGCCGCTGGAGGCTCGCCCTCGACAAGCGGCATCGGGACGAGATCGACCCGGAACATCCGCTCGTCGGCCGCAGCCTGCCGCGCCATCTCGATCCGCCGAAACCAGCAATCGGCGAGTTCGGCGAGCACGGCGCCCTGCGCATCGTACAGCACCATGTCGGCTGCGACTGACCGCGTGCCTGCGCGTGTCAGCCGCAACCGGGCAGATCGCGCCACCCGCCCGGTCGGCGCAAGAAACCGCACGCGGCCAAACCGCCACGGCAAATAGCTCACCCCGGCGGCTTCTGCGCGCTCCTCGCCGAGCAGCGCGAGCAACCCTTGCAGCGCGCCGTCGAGCAGGGCTGGGTGCAGCAGGTAGAGATCGGTCGGCTCGTCGATGACGGTCGCGTCGAGATGGACGATGGCGCGACCGGGCGCGGTGATCTCAACTGCTTCGACCGTGCGGAACCGGGGACCATAATCGAGCCCGGCGTGCGAGGCGAGGCGATAGAGGCTTGCCCCATCGACGCGGCGAACGCTGCTCCCCGCCTCCTCCGCCCAGCCCGGCGTGAGGCTCGGGTTCGTCACTACCGCGATCCGGCCGACAGAGTGGACGGTCGGAGGCTCGCCCGACAGGCGCTCCCGGCTCGCCAGCTCCCAGTCTCCGTCGTCGGACAAGAGCGTGGTGCGCAGCTCGCGCATATGCGCCTTGTCAAAGGGCAGCGGGCGCCGCACCTCCACATCGAACGCATCCCAAGCCGGAGCCTCGGGCCAGCGCCAGCGTGCCACGGCGAGCGCCATTTCCAGCATCGCCGCCGCCGGGAGCACCGGAATTCCCTCGATCGCGTGATCGGCGATCCATGGCAGCACGTTCGCATCGAGATGACCGCGCCAATTCGGCACCGGGCCGGACTGGCGAAAGCCGAGCAGCGGATGCTCAAAGGGCGGATTTTCGAGATTGGCCGCTTCGACCGTCGGCTCGAACCAGCACCTCTCGCGCTGCCACGGGTAAAGCGGCAAGCCGCGCGGATCGCAATCGCCATCGAACACCGCGGCTTGCCCGAGATCGTACCCGGCGACACAGCAACGTGCTGCGATCTTCGGGAACGGATCGCTGCCGGAAGCGTCGCGCGACAGGGTCGCCAGGACCCGGCCGTCGGCGTCGGCGGCGCGCAATGCGTCGGCGAGGTAGGATTGCAGGATAGCGCCCGGGCCAATTTCGACAAAGATGCGGTAGCCCTCGCCGATCAGCACCCGCGCCGCATCGGCGAAACGCACCGGGTTTCGGATGTTGCGCCACCAATGCTCGGCATCGAGAGCCTGGCCATCGACCACCGCGCCGGTCACCGTCGACACCATCCGTGCCGGTGGCGGCGCCGAAGCAATGCCAGCGAGATCGGCCAGGAGCTCCTCGCGAATCGGCTCCATTTTTTCGGAATGAAACGCGAAATCGAGATCGAGCGGCCGGAACCACAGCTTGCGCCGCCGAGCTTCGGCGCCGAGACGAGCAATTTCCTCGACCGAACCCGAGAGCGTGATCGAATTGGCCGCATTGAGCGCGGCGATCTCCGCGCGGCTGTCGAGCTCGCCCAGAAAATCGAGGGCGGCGTCGCGGGCCAACGCCAACGCCGCCATCCGGCCCGCCCCTTGGGTACGCTGCTGGCTGCGGCTGCGGGCGATCACGACATGGCCGGCATCGGCGAGGGACAGCGCGCCGGCACCCCAGGCGGCGGCGATTTCACCAACGCTATGGCCGAAATAGGCGCCCGCGACCACACCCTCCTCGCGCAGCGCCGCGACGATCCCGGTCTGGATCGCAAACAGCAGCGGCTGAGCGATATC
>JBOHME010000150.1:0-6712 GCA_050729795.1 Allostellaceae bacterium
CAACGGGGGACAAGGCGGGGTGCTCCTCCGTGTTTGGAAATTCGTCCTTCACCCGCTGCCAGAAAAGCCCGAAATGGACAGAGCGCATCGCGGCGAGCCTCTCGAACTGCGCCGAGAGGACGGTTTCTACAACGGGGCGGTTGTCGAAATCCGCGAGGTCGTGCTCCGGAATGTCAGACATGGCTTTTTCTATAGCGAATTCGCCAAATTTGCAATCGAATTCAACTAAAGCAGGCGGTTACGAAGGCTTTCCCGCATACCTTTAGTTGAGCACCTGCACCAACGCCTCCCGACATATTTGGGCACGCGGAGGTTCATACGCGAGGGTAGGCCGAATCGGCGGCTCTGTGGCACAAGATTTGGGGGATACCGAAATAAGGGCGCTAGGTCGGAAAACGCCTCAAGGCCCGTCCTTTCCAAACTGGCTTTTGGGCCTAGTTATGCCGTAAGCCGTGAAATCGTGGCGGCACTGACGTTGTAGCTGCGTCCGATGTCGGCAAGCGTTTCCTCGCCCTGATCGCGGCGCTTGATCGCCTCCTGCTGCTGGTGCGGGGCGAGCTTGGGCCCCATCCTGACGCCACGGGCCACGGCGCGCGCGCGTCCCTCGCCGGTGCGGGTGCGGATTAGATCGCGCTCGAACTCGGCGAGGCCGCCAAGCACGGTCAGCATCAGCCGCCCGTGCGCAGTGGTGGTGTCGGCCCATGGGTCGGCGAGCGAGCGGAAGCCGGCTTTCTTCTCGCTGTTCGCCGCGAGCGTGTTCAACAGGTCGCGGGTGGATCGCGCGAGCCGGTCGAGCCGCGTCACCATCAGCACGTCGTCGGCGTCGAGCTGATCGAGCAACCGGCGAAGCTGCGCGCGGTCGGTCTTGGCCCCACTCGCCACTTCCCGGAACACTTTGCCCGCCCCGTGCTTCCTGAGTGCGGCGACCTGAGCGGCGACGCTTTGGCCGTCGGTCGATACCCGTGCATAGCCGTAGATCATGGTTTATTGTGCACCGGAATTGCGCAACAAAAAAGCGCTATCCGTTCAAGGCTCTAAATTTGGTGAAAATATCTTGAGGCACCAATGGTCGCCTAATTCAGTGCACTGCGAGTAGGGTGTCTTTGTATATCTTTCCATCCTTCATGATGATTATGAAGTCCTTGTCCGGACTGGCAACAAGATCGATGTCTTTAATGGGGTTACCGTCGACTATCAGCAGATCGGCAAGCGCATCCTCTTCGATGACTCCCAGTTTTCCTTGGTAGGGGTTGCGTGGGCCGGACATCGCCAAAAGCTGCCCGTTGACGGAAGTCACCATCTTCAAAATGTCAATATTACCATACCATCTGGTCAAATGAGTTAGCGCCAATCCTTGGCGCTCAGTTATCTTTCTGGAAAATAATAGATCACTTCCGAACGCAGTCTTGATCTTGTATTTTCTTTGCGAGCGTATATACAGTGTTGGTTCCGGCGATTACCTGGAGTAGGTTCGCCCGGCTTTGGCCGACCAAGGGAGGCGCGTCGTCCTCGCCGACAAACGGTTGCGTACTGAGCCATATGTCCTTTTGCGCCATGAGCATGGCGGTCTTCTCATCCATCAGATGCCCGTGCTCGACGCATTGGGTCCCCGCATTGATGGCGCGCTGAATTTGCGCAGGCGGGTAGGCGTGCACCGCCACGTAGGTGTTCCGGTCGGCGGCGGCCTCGACGCCCGCTCGGAACTCGGGCTCGCTGAAGGTAAACATGTCCAGCGTAGTGCGCCACGACGCAACACCTCCTCCGCCCACGAGTTTGATTTGGGAGGCACCCTGGAGCAGCTGTTCGCGCACGCGCAATCTGACCTCATCTGCACTGTCGGCGATATAGGCGCTGCCCGTCAGCTCCGTATAGCTCAGCGGGCCGCCCGGGCTCCTTGGAAGATCTGCGAGCGGACGCATGTCCCCATGGCCGCCGGTCGTCGTGATCATGGCGCCCGACGGAAAGATGCGAGGCCCCGTCACGAGCCCCTCGTCGATCGCCTGCTTCAACGCAAATGACGGGCCGCCGAGGTTCCGGACAGTGGTGAAGCCACGCATCAGTGTTCGTTCAGCCTGGGCGCTTGCGGCAAGAAAGATATAGCCGATATCTGCCGAGAGCAGAGCGTTGAGCGGGAGCGCCGCGAAGATCGTGTGCCAATGCGCGTCGATCAGGCCCGGCATGATAACCCGTCCGCCGCAATCGATCACTCGCGCGCCTTCCGGTGGAGTTACCTCACCGCCGGCGATCCGCTTGATACGATTGCCCTCGATGAAGAGGCGAAGTCCTCCGCGCAATGCGTTGGACTTTCCGTCGAAAAGCAGAAAATTCTGGAACATTACCGGCGGCGTGGGGCCGGGGGGAACCGCTTGCGCGCCAGCCGGCCGTACAAAACCGAGCGATGCAAGCGAGGCGCCCACCCCGGCGATAAAGCCGCGTCGAGACAATTCCCGGTTGATTCGACGAGCAGCGGATTGAAGTTCCGGCCGGCAACAAAAACAGGCCGAACGACTGGAGAGAACGGCTCCATCGAGGGATGCCCGTGAAAACATCGTAAACCTCCAAGCTCGCAGAAGTTGGTTTGCAATCTTCCGTCTCCACGGGCGATTGCCGCATCAGTTTACGCGTCGTTCTCAAACGTCGGGAGATTTGCAGTGCGCGCGGCAAGGATGTACCGATAGAGCGTCGCGGGAGAGACACCGACGCGATGCGCAATCTGCGTCCGCCAATGTCGGGGTTGGCGAGCAAGGCCCTCGCGGCCTCAAGGTCGTCTTCCGTCAGCTTTGGTGGACGGCCTCCGGTGCGACCCGCGCGCCGAGCGGCGGCGAGGGCCGCCCGGGTGCGCTCCCGAATCAGGCTGCGCTCGAATTCCGCCAACGCACCCCTCTCGAAACTCGACCGAATAATTCCCTTCTGCGAGACCGAAATCAAGAATGAGTTTTGAGAAAGGTTTAACCCACTTTCGGCCCTGACTTTTTGGCTTCGCACGCTTCTCTCAAAAACGACCGTTTTTGAGAGCGATTCCGATGGTGCGTTTTTCTTTATTTGTGCGGCACGCAGGCCCACCACTAACCTCTCCGAGCGGCCGCGGCTACGGCTTCGGCTTGTCTGCGGGACTGGCTGTAGGCTTTCCCTTCCTGTCGGCGGCAGATCCGAGAAACAAAAAAAAGCGGCAGAGGTACGAGGGAAGAGCATCGGCAGTCCCGCCTTGCGATCCCGACAACCATGCAATTGCCACACTCGCCTGGTATTTTTGGGACATCAGCATCGGTCGGGCGCCGGATTGTCGATCGAAGGAGCAGGCGAGGCCCGATTTCTGCCTGCAAATAACAGGCGGAACAGGGGCGGGATCGGTGCGGGCGGTTCGCCGGGTGCGGTCCGAGAAACCGGGCGCCTCCGGGGAAATCGCTTGCGGGTGCGGGCTCGATCGCCGACCATCGGCCGCAGCATGGTTTTCCCAGAGGGCTCGGCATGGACGAACTCTATTTGCGCAGCGGCATTTTTCTGGCGCCGTTCCACAACCACGACGAAAACCCGACCTTGTCGATCGAGCGCGACCTGGAATTGCTCGAGTACCTCGATCGGCTCAATTATCACGAGGCGTGGATCGGCGAGCATCATTCGGGCGGGTTCGAATTGATTGCCTCTCCGGAGATGTTCATCGCCGCCGCCGCACAGCGCACCCGCCATATCCGGCTCGGCACCGGGGTCGTCTCATTGCCGTACCACAACCCGTTCATGCTCGCCGACCGCATGGTCCAGCTCGACCATATGACGCGCGGGCGGGCGATGATGGGGGTCGGCCCCGGCGCGCTTGTGCACGACGCGTTGAAGATCGGCATCGACCCCGGCGAGCAGCGCCGCATGATGAACGAGGCGTTCGACGTCATCGTGCGGCTGTTGCGCGGCGAGACCGTCACGAAAAAGACCGACTGGTTCAACCTGACCGAGGCGCAATTGCAGTTGCGCCCCTACACCAGGCCGACGATGGAATTGGCGGTGGCGGCGGCGCGCTCGCCCTCGGGCTCGCTCTTGTCCGGCAAATACGGCGTCGGCATGCTGTCGATCGGCGGCACCAGCCCGATGGCGATGGAGCGGCATACCGAGAATTGGGGTCTTTACGAGGAGACCGCGCGCGCCAACGGCCATGTGCCTGACCGCAAGAACTGGCGGGTCGTCGGCCTGTTCCACATCGCCGACACGCGCGAAGAGGCACGGCAGAATGTGCGCTTTGGAGTCCAGGCCTTTGCCAATTATTTCCGCGATGTCGCAACCTTCCCGATCATCCCGCCCGAAGTCGGCGACCCGGTCGAGTGGCTGGTCGAGAGCGGCACCGCCTGCATCGGCACCCCCGACGACGCGATCCAGTATGTCGATCGGCTGGTCAAGGGCTCGGGCGGTTTTGGCGTCTTGTGTGAACTGGCGCAAAACTGGGCCGATTGGGACGCCACCAAAAAGCATTACGAGCTGATGGCGCGGTTTGTCCACCCGCATTATCAGCAGAGCCGCGAACTGTTACGCGGCAGCTATGATTTCGCGACCAGCCGCCACGTCGATTTCACCGGCCAGGCGAGTGCCGCGATCCAAAAGGAGATCGACCGCCACGCCGCGACCCAGGCTGTCGGGCCGCAGCGCCGGGACGCGGCGGAGTAGCCGGCCCGGTTCCGGCGTTGTCCGGCGGCGTGGCCTCTCCAGTAATCCGTTGAAAAGAAGGACGCGACATGCAGCTTGGAGCGTCATTGCCGGTGGCCGATATCGGCACCGACCCGGTGCGGCTGCGCGACTTTGCGCAGGCGGTCGAAGGGCTCGGCTATGATCATCTGCTGGCGCCCGATCATGTGCTCGGGGTTGATCCGGCAGCCGATCATGCCGGGCGGCGGGTCGGCACGACGCAGAACCCCTATCACGACCCGTTCGTGCTGTTCGGGTTTCTCGCCGGCTGCACCCGCACGATCGGGTTTGCCACCGGTGTGCTGATCCTGGCGCAACGGCAGGCGGTGCTGGTCGCCAAGCAGGCGGCTTCGCTCGATGTGCTGTGCGGCGGCCGCTTCCGGCTCGGTATCGGGGTCGGCTGGAACGAGGTCGAGTTTATTGGTCTCAACGAGAATTTCCACAATCGCGGCCGGCGCTCGGCCGAGCAGGTTCGGGTCATGCAGGCGCTGTGGGCCGAGCCGCATGTGTCGTTCGAGGGCGAGTTCCACCGGATCGAGGATGCCGGGATCAATCCGCGGCCGGCTTCGGGCCGGGTGCCGGTGTGGTATGGCGGGCATGCCGAGGCGACCTTCCGCCGCTGTGCCCGGTATGGCGACGGGTTTATGCCGCTCGCCTACCCGCCGGGCGATGCAGCACTCGCCGCCTTTGCCAAATTGCGCGACCTGACCCGTGAAGCGGGGCGCGACCCGGCGGCGATGGGGATCGAGATCTGGGTGTCGCCCGGCGCCGGCGGCCCCGAGGATTGGCGCCGCGAGGTCGAATTCTGGCGCAAGGCGGGCGTCACCCACCTGACCGCGCACACGACCTATGCGAGCAGCCACCACCAGCGCATCGCCGGCCATGCTGCCGCCGACCATCTGGCGGCATTGACCCGCTATCGCGAGGCGGTGGCGGATCTGCTGTAGCGCCGAAGCGGGACGAGGAGATGCCGATGAGCGACCGAGAGATCACCCTGTTGCGGGCCAAGCTGGCGCAGCGGCCGCGTTCCGACGACTATCGCCAGCGCCGCAGAGATATCGACGCGCGCGGCCGGGAATATCGGCTCGCAGCCGATGTCGGGGTCGAGCCGGTGACCGCGAACGGGGTCCGCGCCGAATGGACCACGGCCCCCGGCGACGCCCGCGATGCGGCACTCCTCTACCTGCATGGCGGTGGCTATGTGATCGGCTCGCTCGACAGCCACCGCCACCTCGTGGCCGAGGCCGGCCGTGCCGCCGGGATCGCCGCATTGGCGCTCGATTACCGGCTCGCCCCGGAGCATCCGTTCCCGGCCGCGGTCGATGATGCGCTCGCCGGCTACCGGTTTTTGCTGGGGCGCGGCATTTCACCGGGGCGGATCGCGCTCGCCGGTGACAGTGCCGGCGGCGGGCTCGTGGTGGCGGCGATGCTGGCGATCCGCGACGCCGGTCTGGCTCAGCCGGGCTGCGGCTGGTGCATCTCACCCTGGGTCGATATGGAGGCGATCGGGGAGTCGATGTCAAGCCGAGCTGCCGCCGACCCGACCGTGCAAAAGGCGGGTCTATTAGAGATGGCGCGGCTCTATCTCGCCGGTGCCGGCGCGCGCTCGCCACTGGCCGCACCGATCTACGCCGATCTCTCGGGGCTCGCGCCGCTCTTGATCCAGGTCGGCGCCTGCGAGACCCTGCTCGACGACGCGCTGCGGCTGGCCAAGGTCGCCGGTGCGGCCGATGTCCGGGTCGATCTGCAAATCTGGCCAGAGATGATCCATGTCTGGCACCTGTTCCATCCCGAGCTCGCGGCCGGGAAGCGGGCGATCGAAGCGGGGGGTGCGTTCGTTCGCGGGCTAATCGGCTGATCGCGGCAGCGAGCCGGTCCGGCTAGCTGCCGAACCGGAAGATATTGGCAGGTTCCTCGGACCAGTGGCGCTCGCGGTAGAGGCGGCCGGTCATCGCCTCGACATGGGGTGCGGCAGCGCACACCATCGCAAATTGCCGGTCGGTCAGCACGAGCCCGGCGGCGCGGCAGGCGGTCGCAGCCCGGT
>JBOHME010000151.1:0-6401 GCA_050729795.1 Allostellaceae bacterium
GGAATTTCAACAGATTGTAAATATCCACCCCGGAAGCGGCGGCGTCGGTTTGCGCAGTCGCCCGGATCACGACGCGGGTCGCGTCGACCTGATCGACGATGCCGGAGCGGCGGGCGATGATCGTCACCCCCGAGTCGCGCGCGACGGTCTCTTCCATTCCGGTGCCGACCAGCGGCGCCTCGGCCTGGATCAGCGGCACCGCCTGGCGTTGCATGTTCGAGCCCATCAGCGCGCGGTTGGCGTCGTCGTTTTCGAGAAACGGGATCAGCGCCGCCGCCACCGAGACAAGCTGCTTTGGCGACACATCGATCAGATCGATGTCCTGCGGCCGCTGCATGACAAAATCGCCGCCCTTGCGGCAGTTGGTCAGCTCGGCGGCGACCCGGCCCTCGCTATCGGTCTCGACATTGGCCTGGGCGATCGCGTAGCGGCCCTCGTCCATCGCCGACAGATAGACGACCTCGTCGGTCACCCGGCCATCGACGACGCGGCGGTACGGGCTCTCGATAAAGCCGTACTGGTTGACCCGCGCATAGGTCGCCAGCGAATTGATCAGCCCGATATTCGGGCCCTCGGGCGTCTCGATCGGGCAGATCCGGCCGTAATGCGTCGGGTGCACATCGCGCACCTCGAAACCGGCGCGCTCGCGGGTCAGCCCGCCCGGCCCCAACGCCGAAAGCCGCCGCTTGTGCGTGATCTCCGAAAGCGGGTTGGTCTGGTCCATGAACTGCGACAGCTGCGAGGAGCCGAAAAATTCGCGCACCGCCGCTGCCGCCGGCTTTGCGTTGATCAGATCGTGCGGCATCACCGTGTCGATCTCGACCGAGCTCATTCGTTCGCGGATCGCCCGCTCCATACGCAACAGGCCGATGCGATACTGGTTTTCCATCAGCTCGCCGACCGAGCGCACCCGACGGTTGCCGAGGTGGTCGATATCGTCGATCTCGCCGCGGCCGTCCTTCAGCTCGACCAGAACCTTGAGGATCGCCAGGATATCGGCCTTGCGCAGCACGCGCACGCTGTCGTCGGTATCGAGCCCCAGCCGCGAGTTCATCTTGACCCGGCCGACCGCCGAGAGATCATAGCGTTCCGGGTCAAAAAAGAGGCTGTTGAACAGCGCCTCTGCGGTCTCCAGCGTCGGCGGCTCGCCGGGCCGCATGACCCGGTAGATGTCGATCAGCGCGTCCTCGCGGGTCGCGTTCTTGTCAATCGCGAGCGTGTTTCGGATATAGGGGCCGACCGCCACATGGTCGATGTCGAGCACCGGCAGCGCGTCGAGCCCGATCTCGGCCAGCTGCGCGAGGGTCACGGCGGTGATCTCGTCACCCGCCTCAAAATAGACCTCTCCGGTCTCCTCGTTGATGATGTCCGAGGCGAAATAGCGGCTAATCAGCTCCTCGTCGCCGACCAGGACGTCGGTGAGCCCGGCCTCGCGCAGCCGCCGCGCGGTGCGCGGTGTCACCCGCTCGCCGGCCGCGAGCACCACATCGCCATTGCGCGCATCGCGCAGATCGGTCGCGAGCTTACCCTTGAGATGCTCGGGGTCAAACGGCGCCATCCATCCCTGCGGGCCGTGGCGCAGCACGATCGGCCGATAAAACCAGGCAAGGATCTCCTCCTTCGACATGCCGCTCGCCTCACCCGGCTGCAGCGGCTTGCTCGCGGCCTTGCGCTCCTCGCGCAGCCCCTCGGTCGCGGTATCGTCGAGCGCCATCAACAGCGTCGTCGCGGGCAATTTGCGGCGCCGGTCGATGCGGACATAGACGTGATCCTTGGCGTCGAACTCGAAATCGAGCCACGAGCCGCGATAGGGGATCACCCGCGCCGCGAACAGATACTTGCCCGAGGAATGCGTCTTGCCCTTGTCGTGGTCGAAGAAGACCCCGGGGCTGCGGTGCATCTGCGAGACGATGACCCGCTCGGTGCCGTTGATGATGAAGGTGCCGTTCTTCGTCATCAGCGGCATGTCGCCCATATAGACATCCTGCTCCTTGATGTCGCGGATCGAGCGCGAGCCGGTGTCTTCGTCGATGTCCCAGACGACGAGGCGCAGTGTGACCTTGAGCGGTGCCGCATAGTTCATGCCGCGCTGCTGGCACTCGTCGACATCGTATTTCGGCGTTTCGAGCTCATAGCGGACGAATTCCAGCTGAGCCCGCTCCGAAAAATCGCGGATCGGAAACACCGAGCGCAGGACTTCCTGCAGACCGACATTGGCGCGCCGCTCCGGCAGCTCGCCCATCTGCAAGAAATGGTCGTAGGAGCTCTTCTGCACCTCGATCAGGTTCGGCATCGGCGCGACTTCGGGAACGCGCCCGAAGCTCTTGCGGATACGCCGCTTTCCCGGAAAGGATATAGCCATCGATGCTCCTCGTTATGGGCCGCCGCCGGCGGACCCGATCGCGTTTGCCCGCTGCCGGATGAGCCAGGCGGACGATCCCCGCCGGCGAGCTCGACCGACAATCCGGCTCCGCCCCGCGCCGGTTCCGACCGCGTGCGATCGTGGGACCGCGAGGCACGTCACCCCGACGCCGAAATCCGGCGCGCGCGACGAATCGCGCCCCGGTTCTCGGTTTGCGTGCAACGGCAAGTGCGCCCGGGTGCCGGCCCCGGTCGAAAACAGTCCGTAACAGGCCTACTTTATTTCGACGGTCGCACCCGCATCTTCAAGCTGCTTTTTTATTTTGGCCGCCTCTTCCTTGTTGACGCCCTCCTTGATCGGCTTTGGCGCCGCTTCGACCAGATCCTTGGCTTCCTTGAGGCCGAGGCTGGTGATCGCGCGCACTTCCTTGATCACATTGATCTTCTTCTCGCCGATCGCGGCCAGGATCACATCGAACTCGGTCTGCTCGACCGCGGCTTCCGCCGCCGGTGCCGCAGCCCCGCCAAATGCCGCCACCGCGACCGGGGCGGCAGCCGAGACGCCCCATTTCTCCTCGAGCAATTTCGACAGCTGGGCTGCATCGATCACGCTCAGCGCCGACAAATCGTCGACCAGCTTGGCCAAATCCGGCATCGTCTACTCCTGGCTTTCTAGATAAGGATCAGTTCTGACAACAGCAGCGGTCTACCCGGCTTCGGCCGGGGCTCCTCCCGGCTCCTCGGCCTCCGACGCCTCCGCATAGGCGGCAAGCACTCGCGCGAGCTGCCCGGCAGGCGCCTGCAGCACCCGCGCAAGCCGCGTCGCCGGCGCCACCAGCAGGCCCACGAGCCTGCCGCGCAGCTCGTCGAGCGATGGCAGCTGCGCCAGCTCCCGGACCTCGCCGGCATCGATCAGCCTTCCGTCGAGCCCGCCGCCGACGATCCGCAGCTTGACGTTGCGATTGGCGAACTCCACCGCCACCTTGGCCGCGGCCACCGGGTCGCGCGAAAAGGCGATCGCCGTCGGGCCAGTGAACAGTGGCGACAGCGCGGCGAGCCGGGTGCCATCGAGCGCGCGGCGCGCCAGCCGGTTCTTGGTCACGCGAAACCGTGCTCCGGCGCTGCGTATCTGGCGGCGCAGCTGGGTCGCCTCGGCCACCGTCAGCCCCGATTGGTGGGTCACCACGATGCAGACGGTCTCGGCGAGATCCTGCTGCAGACTTTCGACCAGCTTGTGCTTTTGTGCTCGATCCACTCCCCACTCCGCACCCTGCGCCATTGGCCCACACCGGTGGCGGCGGCAACCATCTAGGCCCTGGCTTCTTCCGCCAAATCCGACAGTTCGAGCTTGACCCCCGGCCCCATCGTCGAGCTCAGGCTGACCTTCTTGATATAGGTTCCCCTGACGCCGCTCGGCTTGTTGCGGGTGATCGCGCCGACAAAGGCGCGCACATTATCCGTAAGTGCCGCGTCGGTAAAGCTCGCTTTGCCGACCCCGGCGTGAACCAGACCGGCCTTCTCGGCGCGGAACTCGACCTGCCCGCCTTTTGCCGCCTTGACCGCCTCGCCGACATTCTGCGTCACCGTGCCGAGCCGCGGGTTTGGCATCAGCCCGCGCGGACCCAGAATCTTGCCGAGCCGCCCGACCAGCGCCATCAGGTCCGGGGTGGCGATGCAGCGGTCGAACGGGATGTCGCCGGCCTGCACCTTCTCGGCCAGATCCTCGGCGCCGACCACATCCGCGCCCGCGATTTCGGCCTCCTTGGCCTTGTCGCCGCGCGCGAACACTGCGACCCGCACGCTCTTGCCGGTGCCGTGCGGCAGCATCACCGTGCCGCGCAGGTTCTGGTCCTGCTTGCGCGGATCGAGGTTGAGGTTCATCGCCACCTCGACCGTCTCGTCGAATTTGGCGGTCGCCCGCGACTTGATCAGCCTGACTGCGTCGGCGAGCGAGTGCGCCGCCGCGGGATCGATCCCTTGATACGCCGTCCTGAGCCGCTTTCCGATTTTCGCCATTCTGGTCACTCCACCACTTCGAGGCCCATCGAGCGGGCCGAGCCGATCAGCATGCGGCATGCGCCGTCGAGATCCTTGGCGTTTAGGTCCGGCATCTTGCGTTCCGCGATCTCACGGATCTGCGTCATCGTCACCCGCCCGACCGAGCTGCCCTTGCCGGTGGTCTGCGAGCCCTTCTCGACCCCCGCCGCCTTCTTTAGAAAATAGCTATTGGGCGGGCTCTTGGTCACAAAGGTGAACGAGCGGTCGGCAAAGGCGGTGATCACCACCGGGATCGGCACCCCGGGTTCCAGGCTCTGGGTCGCCGCGTTGAACGCCTTGCAAAACTCCATGATGTTGAGCCCGCGCTGGCCCAGCGCCGGACCGATCGGCGGCGACGGGTTGGCCTTGCCGGCCGGCACCTGCAATTTGATGAGGCCGACGATTTTTTTTGCCATAAAGCTTCTCTTCTTAGCCTGTCGTTGTCGTCATCGCGCCGGCGCCCGCAGCGACGCCACCCGACGGCGCGCCGCTAGGGATGATGCACCCTCTTCGCTTCGCACCGATTGCCCCACAGCCGAGACCCATCCGGCCGCCCGCTCTCGCCGCACCGGCACCGCGTCAGACCTTCTCGACCTGCGAATATTCGAGATCGACCGGGGTCGCACGGCCAAAGATCGAAACCGCGACCTTGACCCGCGCCCTTTCCTCGTCGACATCCTCGACCAAGCCGTTGAACGAGGTGAACGGGCCGTCGCAGACCCGGACCTGCTCGCCCACCTCGAAGGTGATCGACGGCTTTGGCCGCTCGATCCCTTCCTGCACCTGGTGCATGATCCGCGCCGCCTCGTGATCGCTGATCGGCGACGGCCGCCCGCGGCCGCCGAGAAAGCCGGTGACCTTGGCGGTGTTCTTGACCAGGTGCCAGGTCTCGTCGCTCATGTCCATGCGGATCAGCACATACCCCGGGAAGAACTTGCGCTCGGAGCTGACCTTGGCGCCGCGCCGGACCTCGACGACCTCTTCGGTCGGCACCAGGATCTCGTCGAACTTGTCGCCGAGGCTTTTCTGCTCGGCCTGCTCGCGGATCGAGCCGGCGACCTTCTTCTCAAAGCCCGAATAGACGTGGATGACGTACCAGCGGCTCGCCATGTTTGCTCGTCCCGACCCGTTACGCCCCAAACCCGAAAATCAGCCGCACCCCGGTCGAAAACATCTGGTCCACCAGAAAAAAGAAGCCCGCGGCGATGAACACCATGATGAACACCATCAGCGTCGTGACCATCGTCTCGCGGCGCGTCGGCCACGTCACCCGCGCAAACTCCTGGCGGACCTCTTCGATGAATTTGAGCGGGCTCGTCTTGGCCATGACCTATCCCGATGCGAACAAATTCGGCACTTGAAACCGTACCATATGGCGGCGCTCGGAGCCGGGTTCCAGAGCCGCGGTGTCAGCCTCGGCTCCCGGTCACCGGCGTTTGGGTCACCCGCGTTTGGGTCACCCGCGACGTTCCACCGGCGCCGGCACCGCGCTGGCAGGAGTGGAGGGGCTCGAACCCCCAACCCCCGGTTTTGGAGACCGGTGCTCTACCAGTTGAGCTACACTCCTACGGATTTCCGAGAAAAATCGCTGAACGGTCCCTGCCCGAAACCCACGCGGTCGCCCGCTTCTTCAAAACCGAAGAAGCGCCCTGCATCGAAATTGCCGTATTCTGCTAGCGGAACCGATGTCGCCGCCATCGACCGCTCCGGCCCGTCAGGAAGAAAGTGTTGCCGCACGTCCGCCGCCGCGCACGGCGAGGCCGCGGTACAGTTCTGCCCCATGGGCCGTTCGCTCAACCTTGCGGTGGGCTCTTCGAATGCGACCAAGGCGGCCGCTACCACCAGGGATATCTCGCGAATAGTCATATCCGGCTGGTTATTTGAGGATTTTGGCGACGACGCCGGCGCCGACGGTGCGGCCGCCTTCGCGGATCGCAAAGCGCAGACCCTCGTCCATCGCGATCGGCGCGATCAATTCGATCTCCATCGAGATGTTGTCGCCC
>JBOHME010000152.1:0-6235 GCA_050729795.1 Allostellaceae bacterium
CGACGGGATGCAGACGATCGCCGCCGGGGCCTTGCGCGGCTACAAGGACACGATGACACCGATGCTGCTCGCCAGCTTTGGTTATTGGGGCGCAGGCTATGCCGGCGGATGGGCGCTGGGCTTTCCGCTCGGCTGGGGAGCTGTCGGGCTGTGGTGCGGCCTCGCCCTCGGTCTCGCCGTCGTCGCGGTGCTGCTAACCGTGCGGCTGTGGCTGGTCGCGCAGCAAGGCCGCCGGACCGCCGCGGCGATCGCGCTGCGCTGAACGCGGCTCCCCGGCTGCCAAGCGGTGCAATCGGGGCGGCGACGACCCGTCAGTCGCCGATGCGTGCACTCAGCACCGCCGCCGGGCGCCGACCGACGGCATCAGCCGCAAGCGGCGACAGCGCGCCAGACGCGGCGTCGATGCGATATCCGGCGAGCCGCCCCGACATGGTTCCGGCGGCATAGAGGAAATGGCCGTCGGGATCGATGGCGAAGGCGCCGGGAACCGGCTCGGTCGCCACATGCCCGATCGCTGCGAGCCGCCCCGTCTCGGCATCGACGGCAAACCCCGCGATGCTGTTGTGGCCGCGATTGGCCACATAGAGAAACCGGCCCGAGGGAGTGAGGTGGATCTGCGAGCAGGTGTTCCTTGGCGTGTCGCCTTCGGGCAGGCTGCTGATCGTCTGCACTGCACCGAGCGCGCCGGTCGCCGGATCGAGGCGAAACGCGCTGACGCTGCAGCCCTGCTCGTTCGAGAAATAGACGAGGTCGAGAGCCGGGTGAAAACAATAATGGCGCGGACCGAGCCGCCCGTTGGGCTCGACCCGGAACGGCGCATTGGCGCTGAGCCGCCCGCTCGCGGCATCGAACTTGAACTGCAGGATCATGTTGGGACCAGGATTGTCCCGCGACGGCTCCAGCACATTGTCGTTGAGCCGGGCGATGTGCGGCACAAAGGCGAAGCGGTTGGACGGATCGGTGGCGATGGCGTGGGCGCCGACCGCGGTGGCCAGCTGGTCGAGCGGCGGGGTGCCGACGGTGCCGTCCGCGCCGAGCGGATGGACCGCAGCAAACCCGCCCTGATAATAGGCGCCGAGAAGATATCGGCCGCTGTGGTCGGGTGCGAGAAAGGTCGGCGCGTGCGACACCGTGGCGCTTCCTTGCGCGGCGAGCCCGCCATCGCGCTGATCGATGCGAAAGCTCGAAATCGCCGGCGCGCCGCGGTGGCCAACATAGAGCACCCGCCGGTTCGGGCTGATCGCCAACACCGACGGCCCGCCGGCGACCGCGACCTCGCCCGTGCGTCTGAGCCCCCCGGAGCCGGGGTTGATGTCGAAAATCGCGATCTTGTCATCGTCCTGCAGGCAGACATAGAGCGCGCATGTCATCGCTGGTCCTCCCATGGTGCGGCCGCCCACGGCGGGCGCCATCGGGAGATGCTACGGCAACCCGGGCCGATCGCAAAACCGGCGCGCCGCCCAGGACCGGCTCGGGAGAGCTGCGGGATCAAGCGAGCGGCAGGCTCAGGCGAGCGGCAGGCTCAGGCGAGCTGTGGGATCAGCCTTGCCCAGCGGTCGAGCACCGGCAGGATTTCGTCCGCCTTTGCGGGCGGCAGGCGGAGGTTCACCCGCGCGACGCCGAGCTCGCGCCAGCGCTGCAGCTGCGCCAGATCGCCACTCGCACCCCCGAGCGTCACCGGCAGCGAGCGCGGGTCGCGGCCGGCTTCTTTAGCCATCCGATGCAGCAGCGGCATAAATTCTTCGGGACTGCCCGAACCGGCGCGCGCCGCCTGCGGCAGCAACCCGTTGCCGTATCGGATCGCGCGTCTTGCGGCGAGCCGGAACGCACCGCCGACCAGCACTGGCGGGTGCGGCTTCTGCACCGGCTTCGGCCGCGCCGTCAGCGGCGGAAAATCGACGATCCGGCCGTGATATTCGGGCGTGTCCCGGGTCCAGATTTCCTTCATCGCGTCGATCTGCTCGCGCATCTTCAGAGCGCGGGTTTCATAGACCGTGCCGTGGTCCTCCATCTCCTCGGCATTCCAGCCACAGCCGACGCCGAACAAAAACCGGCCCTGCGACAGCTGGTCGATCGAGGCGACGAGCTTCGCGGTCTGGATCGTATCGCGCTGGATCACGAGGCAGATGGCGGTCCCGAGCTTGAGACGGGTGGTGACCGCGGCGGCGGCGCTCAGCGTGACGAACGGGTCCATCACATCATAATATTGCGCAGACAGCTCCATGCCGCCCGGCAGCGCGAAGCGCCGGCGGACCGGGATATGCGAATGCTCGGCAACCCACAGCGAGTCGAAACCGCGCTGTTCGAGCGCCGGCGCCAGTTCCGTCGGTGTGATCGAGTACTCGGTGAAAAAGATCGCCGCACCGATGTCCATTTTCCTCACCCCGCCGCACGATCCGACCGCCGCACGATCCGACCGGGCATCGCCGGCGGCTTGGCGATCACAAGGACGGTGCCGCGGGGTAGCCGCGCGGTCAAGACCGCTGCGGCATCGCCCGGCGCGACAACCATCCGCAAAGCGGCGACGGTCGCCGGCACAGCAGCGGGCGATGCCGCTTTGCCTTGCCGCGAAAGGCGGAACAGCGCACCGTATCGATCTCAGGAGGTGCGATCATGCCGGAGAACCCGAGCTGGATCAGGTGCTTCTTTGCCTACCACAGCGCGCTGAGCCCGGCGGAAGCGGTGTGGCCGTTCGAGAAATTCTGTCGCTATGGCGAGGAGGCGCTCGTCGATGATCTGTTCCGCAACGGCCATGTCGATATGGCGATCCTGAACTCGACCTATCTTTACGAGTTCTACAAGAACGGCTTCAATTCCCACCTGCAGAACGGTGTCGTCAAGAACAGGCATCCCGACCGCTTCCTGTTGTGCGGGTCGTTTGATCCACGCGACGAAGGGGCGGGTTTCGACGGCTTTCGCCGGATGATGGCCGAGCATCCGATTTCCGGGCTCAAGCTCTACACCGCCGAATGGCGCAACGGCTCGCGCGGCTGGCGCCTCAACGACCCTTGGGCCTACAAGTACCTGTCCCTGGCCCAGGAGCTGGGAGTCCGCAATATCCACGTGCACAAAGTGCCGACGGTTTATCCGCTGAGTGCCGACGCCTTCGATGTTCACGATGTCGATTATGCCGCCACCGATTTTCCCGGCCTCAATTTTATTGTCGAGCATGTCGGCCTGCCGCGACTCGACGATTTCTGCTGGATCGCAGCACAGGAATCGAATGTCTATGCCGGCCTCTCGGTGGCGATGGCGTTTGTTCATCTGCGCCCGCGCTATTTTGGCGAGATCATCGCCAACCTGCTGTTCTGGCTCGGCCCGGACAAGCTGCTGTTCGGCAGCGACTATGCGATCTGGTCGCCAAAATGGCTGATCGAGAAATTCATGGCGTATCAGCTGCCGGAGGATTTGAAAGAGGAGTATCACGTGGATTTGACCCTCGACATCAAGCGCAAGATCCTCGGTGAGAACGCCGCGCGCCTCTATGGGATCGATATTGCTGACCAGGTGCAGAAGCTGAGCCGCGACGGGCTCGCCATCCGGGTGTAACGAGGGGCGAAAATGGAGTCTGGCATGGCCGAAGACGCGCAAGGACACCGTCTCTCGGGCGCGACGGCGGCAGCGGTGGGCGCCTACGATGCGGCGGTGCGGGCCTGCAACCTGGTCCATGGCGACACGATCGGTCTGTTCGACGCGGCCCGCGAGGAGGCACCGGGCTTTGTCATGGCGCATCTCGGCAAGGCCTGGGTGCTGGCCTTGGCCAACGATCCCCTGCTGATGACCCAGGTGCCGCCATTGCTCGAAACCGCCCGGCCCTTGCGCACCAACGAGCGCGAAGCGGCCCATCTGGCGGCCCTCGGCCATGTCGTCGCTGGAGCGCGGGCGGCGGCCGTCGCGGTGCTGGATCGCCACCTGATGCACTACCCGCTCGACCTCCTGGCCCACCAGGGTGCCGCGCTGAGCGACGGGTTCCTTGGCCGCTTTCATTGGCTGCGGGACCGGTCGGCGCGCGCGTTGCCATTCTGGTCGAAGGATCAGGCGGGCTACGCGACGCTGCTCGCATTTCACGGCTTCGGGCTCGAAGAGGGCGGCGATTACGCTCGCGCCGAGGACGAATCACGCGAAGCGGCCGGGCTCGAGCCGCTGAGCTTCTGGCCGCACCACACCGTCGCGCACGTCATGGAGATGACCGGGCGCCCGCAGGACGGCCTCGCCTGGATGGCCGAACGCGAGGCGTTGTGGTCGAACCCCGGCCACATGAACGAGGTCCACATCTGGTGGCACAAAGCGTTGTTCCACATCGAGCTCGGTCAATTCGAGGCGGCGCTGGCGCTGTATGACGGGCCGATCCGGGCGACGCAGCGGCCGCTGAGCCTTAGCCTGACCAATGCGACTGCGTTGTTGTGGCGCCTCGACCTCCTCGGTTGCGCTATCGGCGCGCGCTGGCCGGAACTTGCTGAATTGTGGCAGGGCCATGCCGACGGGCGTTGCCTCGTCTTTGCCGATATCCACGCAGCCATGGCCGAGCTCCGCGCCGGCCGGGATGAGGCGGTGGAGCAGCGGCTCGCGGCGATGCGCACAACGGCGGCGAGCAATGTCGAAGCGGCCGGTCTCTATCGCATCGTCGGCATCCCGATCGTCAGCGGTCTCGCCGCATTTGACCGCGGCCGGTACGGTGAAGCGGTCGAGCACCTGCTGCCCGTCCGCTACGAGCTGTGGCGGATCGGCGGCAGCCATGCGCAACGCGATGTCGTGGACTGGACCCTGAGCGTGGCCGCGAACCGCGCCGGCCAGCGCGCGGAGGCGCTCGCCCTGGCGCAGGAGCGGCTCGGGCGGCGACCCGACAGTGCTCCGAACCGGGGCTTTCTGCGTGAGGCCGAGGCTCTCGCCGGCTGATCGCCCGCGCCAGTCGCGAGGCGCCACGGCATCATGCAACGGCAATCACCCCAGCGCCTCACGATGAGCCCGCCGGATGCGAGCCCCGGACCCACTGATTAAAACTCGGGAGACGATGGGTTCTCCTGGGACTGTCCGGCGCGCGCCGAAACCGGCGACCAGGCCAACATGGCTCCCGAAATCAGCGCCTTCACGGCAATTCGCGCAGTCGCAGCGATTTCGTCACCGCATCAGTCACCCCACAAACCACGGAGATGATGGGAAAGGTCGCCAACGGTGTCAATCAGCGCAGAACCGGGACCCGGGATCGGCGTCCGATTGGGACCCATGCTGGCGGTTGAGGAACGGTCGTCTCCGGAGTCCATGGAGAGGACCCGCGCGTGTCCCGCAGAGCCCTGATGAGCGACAAAACGGCGCGCGTGGGGAGGTGCCCCCCCCCCGAGGGCGATCCGCGAGACTTGGGTCCCCGAGGTCGGCTGCGGTTTTTTGAAGCACCAGTTCTCGTTGCCGGTTTCGAGAATCGCGGCGCGAGGGCCGGGCGGGGTCGCTGCTGAGATCTTGAAGGTGCACGAGGCACACGAGAGCTTGCCTGGCGAGATCGTGCCGGCGCTGCCCGGTGCTGGTCGAGCAATTGCAGGCGGTCGGCATCGAGATCGGCAAGCTCGAAAAGCGGATAGTGCTGTGCCACCGGGCCGACGAAAACAGCCGCCGCTTGGCGACGAGCCCCGGGATCGGTCCGATCACCAAGAGTGCGATTGCCGCGACGGTCCCCGATGCCGGGCTGTTCAGGAGCGGCCGTGAGTTCGCCGCCTGGCTCGGGCTGACACCGCAGCACACAATAGCGGCGGCAAGGGGCAGCTGGGGCGTTTGGCTCCGGTGCGGCCCCGCACTCCACGCCCGCGGTGGATTTGAAGGTGAACCGCGCCGGGTTTGTCGGAGGCTTCAACTCTTGAGAGGATGGAGCAATGACAAAGCGAGTTCCTCCATATTCCCTTGAGGTCCGTGCCCGGGCGGTTCGGATGGTCCTGGACCACCAAGGCGAGCACGCCTCGCTGCGTTCGGCGATCCATTTGACCGGCCTCCCTGTTTTGCGCGAGTCCCACAGCGCCAGCGCGTATTCCGGATAGTCTCCGCCCTTCATCCCGAAGCTGCCGCCGACCTCGCCGGCGGCGAGGCGCAGCTGCGTATCCGGAATGTGGAGGATACAGCGCACCATCGCGACATGAAGGCTGCAGCCGGAGCAGCGTCGAGGAAGTAGGTCGCGAGCGCATCGTTGACGACGCCGTGCAACCCAGCCGGGCTCGTCGCCCAGCCATCGGTGCCGCAGTTCTGGTCGAGC
>JBOHME010000153.1:0-6223 GCA_050729795.1 Allostellaceae bacterium
CGTTGTCGTCGACATCGGTCAGCACAAAGCGGATCGCCTGGAGCCGTGGCGCCGGAAATTGCGCGAAGGGTTGCATCGCATGCCTCTTCTGCCGAGGGAAATTCCTTCCCTCGATATGCCCCTTGTGCTAGCGCAGGCCCATATGTAAGCGCGCAGTCAGACGGCCTGCGCCGCCACCCGCGGAGACGCGAAGGATGCAGAGCCAGAACCGCTTGTTCGACGATCTCGCCCGGGTCGCGGCCGGGGCGATGGGCGCCTTGTCGGGGGTCAAGGGCGAGGTCGAGACCCGGCTGCGCGAGCAGCTCGAACGGGTCCTTGCCGGGATGGACCTCGTCAGCCGCGAGGAATTCGAAGCGGTCAAGGAGATGGCGGCGAAGGCCCGCGCCGAGCAGGAAGACCTGGCCCGGCGCGTTGCCGAGCTGGAGCGAGAGCTCGCCACGCGGCGCGAACCGCGACTGTCGAGCGAACCCGCCGCGAGCGACCCGCCGGCCTCGCCCCATTCGTGAACTGGCTTCGCCCTCTATCTCTGTCGAGCTGCCCGAAGGAGCGCCCGATGACTTCCCTTGCACCTTCCGAACCGACACCGTTCTCCGGCAATCCGATCGATCTCGTCGAGGAGATCGTCAGCGCCAACGACTGGGCGCACGATCGCGCCAGTGAAGAGGAGCTGGTCGTCGAGATCTCCGGCCGCTGGTGCGACTATCGGCTCTATTTCGTCTGGCAGGAGGAGATCTGCGCGATGCACTTTTCCTGCGGCTTCGACATGAAGGTGCCGCGGGGCCGCCGCGCTGCGGTCTATGAGCTTCTGGCGCTGGCCAACGAGAAGATGTGGCTCGGCCATTTTGACCTGTCGGCCGAGGACAACTCACCCGCGTTCCGCCACGCCGTGCTGCTGCGCGGTGTCATGGCGGCGAGCGCCGAGCAGGTCGAGGACCTGGTCGATATTGCGCTGTCGGAATGCGAGCGCTTTTACCCGGCGTTTCAGCTGGTGCTGTGGGGCGGCAAGAAACCGGCCGAAGCGATGGCGGCGGCGATGATCGATCCGGTCGGGGAGGCCTGAGACAGCGGCGGCGTGCGATGAGCCAGATCGCCAAGCCGAGCGGCGGTGACCGCGCCGGCCGGACGCTGGTCCTGGTCGGATGCGGCAAGATGGGGTCGGCGCTGCTGCGCGGCTGGATCGCCGATCGCATCGCGGGCCGATTTCTCGTCGTCGAGCCAGCCGGAGCGGTTGCCGACTTCGCTGCCGAGGGCGCCGTGTCGTGGTACCGGTCGGCCGAAGAGCTGCCCGCCGAGCCGGCACCCGACGCGGTGGTTTTCGCGGTCAAGCCACAGATCATCGATGCGGTGTTGCCCGGCTACCGCCGCTGGGCAGCCGCACCGACCCTGTTCGTGTCGATCGTCGCCGGCAAGACGATGGCCGGGATCACCCGTCATCTCGGCCCGGCCGCGCTGGTGCGCACGATGCCGAACACACCGGCTGCGATCGGCCGCGGCATCACTGTCGCCTGCGCCGACCGGCGGGTCACCACCGCGCAGCGCCGGCTGTGCGACGAATTGCTGGCGGCGGCTGGGGAACGCGCCTGGGTCGAGGACGAGGCGCTGCTCGACGCGGTAACCGCGGTCTCGGGCAGCGGGCCGGCCTATGTGTTCCTGCTGATCGAAGCGCTGGCTGAGGCCGGCCGGGCCGTGGGTCTGCCCGACGCGCTCTCCATGCGTCTCGCGCGCAGCACGGTTGCCGGCTCGGCCGAGCTCGCCCAGCGTGCCGAGGAGAGCCCGGCGCAGCTGCGCGAAAACGTGACCAGCCCCGGCGGCACCACCCGTGCCGCGCTCGATGTGCTGATGGCCGAAGGCGGCCTCGCCGCCCTGCTCGGCCGCGCCGTCGCTGCGGCCACGGCGCGATCGCGCGAGCTCGCGAGCTGAGCCGGGCACCGCAGGAGCGCGGCATGGAGAGCAGCACCGAACCTGCCGGAAACCCGCGACGCCGACGCAATTCTGGCGCTGCCGCGCCGGATGATGCGGAGCGCATCATCGACGCAGCGCTGGCGCGGATGGCCAGCGAAGGGTGGCGGCGGTTGTCGCTGGCGGCGATCGCCGAGGAAGCCGGGATGTCGGTTTTGCAGGTCTATCGCCGGTTTGCTTCCAAGCAGGCGATCCTGTGCGGGTTTTTGCGGCGGATCGACGAAAGGGTGCTGGCCGAACCACCCGCCGCCGAGCCCGACGAGCATCCGCGCGACCGGCTGTTCGATCTCCTGATGCGGCGATTCGACGCGCTGCGCCACTATCGCCCCGCGCTCGAATTGCTGCGCCGCGATCTGGCCGGGGATCCGGTATCGGCGCTCGCCCTTGCTGCAGCACTGGCCCGCTCGCTGCGATGGACGCTCGAAGCCGCCGACATCCCGACCGCCGGCTTGCGCGGCGTGCTCGCAGTCAAGCTGACGGGTGCCGCCTATCTCGGAGCGATGCGGGTGTGGCGGCGCGACGATTCACCCGACCTCGCCGCGACCATGGCGGCGCTCGACGCAAGGCTGCGGCGGATCGAGCGCTGGCTGGCCAACAGCCGGCCCCTGCGGCGCGGCGACGCGGCGGTTGCCGGCTGATTTTTGTTGCGCCGCAATAATCGAGGCTTGACGCGTGGCGATCGCGCACCGATATTGGGCTCGTTGTGCACCGCACAATAAACCCAGTTTCGAAACGGATCGCAGCCATGGATGCCCGCCCGAGTTTTTTCGATTTTGACGTGACCAAGATGATGACCGATTTTCGCTTTCGCCCGTTTGACGTCGAGGCGCTGATGGCCTGTCAGCGGCGCAACATCGAGGCGCTGAGCCAGGCGAACCAGCTCGCCGTCGAAGGGGTGCAGGCGGTGGCCCGGCGCCACATCGAAATCGCCCGCCAGGCAATGGAAGATGTCACGGTCATGTTCCGCGATCTCGCGCAGGCGGCCTCGACCGAGGATCGCATCGCCAAAAACACCGAATACGCCAAGCAGATGCTCGCGCGCAGCATCGATCACGGGCGCGAGATCACGATGCTGGCGACCAAGGCCGGCTCCGAGGCCGCCGATGTGCTGCGCAAGCGGGCGAGCGAGGGCCTCGACGAATTGCGCGAAATGGCCAAGCAGCAGACCGCCGCGCGCTGATCCCCGGCTGCTTCGTCAATAGCTGGTCCGCGGTCTCACCGCGGTAGATCTGGTCCGCGGTCTCACCGCGGTAGATCTGGCCCCGCGGTCTCATCGCGGTAGATGAACCCGCGCGCGCAGCCCTCCCTGTGGCGACGTTTCGAGCCGGACGTCGCCACCATGACCGCGGGCCACGTCACGCGCGATCGTCAGACCGAGCCCGACCCCGCCGGTCGAACGATTGCGGGACGGGTCGAGCCGCACAAAGGCACGGAACACCCGGTCGCGATCGTCCGGCGGGATCCCCGGACCGTCGTCATCGACCAGGATATCGATGCCGTCGGCGGCCGGCAATGCACTGAGCCAAACCCGGGTGCCGTGCCGGCGGGCGTTGCCGATCAGATTGACAAGGCACCGCTTGAGCGCATTCGGCCGCACCGGGATTGCATATTCGCCTGGAACGGTCAGCGAAAGCTGTGCTCCCTCGCGCCGCATCGCCGCCGCGACATCGTCGAGCAGCAGCGCGATGTCGGTCTCGACCGGCGCTTCGCTGCCTTCGCCACGAACAAAGTCGAGATAGCCGTGCACCATGTGCTCCATCTCGGCTACGTCCGATTTCAATTCTTCGACCGCCGGATCGTCGCCGAGGATCGCCAAAGCGAGCTTCATCCGGGTGAGCGGCGTGCGCAGATCGTGCGACACCCCGGCCAGCATCTGCGTGCGCTGCCGGATCTGGCGCTGGATGCGCTCGCGCATGGTCACGAACGCGATCGCCGCGCGACGGATCTCGACCGCTCCTTCGATCTTGAAAAACGGCACGGGGCGGCCCTTGCCAAAACTGTCGGCGGCGGCCGCCAGGCGGCGCAAAGATTTGATCTGATTTCGCAAAAACAATGTGGCGACGGCCAGCAGGACAAGCGACGAGCCGACCATCCACATCTCGAAGATGTAGGTCGTCGAGCTGTACAGCCGGTCCCACGGGACCTCGACGGCCAACACCCCCTGGGTCAGCTGTACCTCGATGCGCAGCGCCCGCGGGTCGTCGAGCCGATCGATCCGCCATGCCGCGGCGACCCTCCCGTCCAGTGCCTGGTTCAGCTGATCCTCGATCAGGGTGCCGCCGGACGGCGCCGGTGGCGGCAGCACCCCGCTGCGCTCGAGGGTGAAGCGAAGATCGGTCAACACCCCGCCGCGTTGCAGCAGCGCGTTGGTGGCGGCGGCAGATCGGGTCAGGTCGATCGCCGCGATGGTCAGGGCGATATCGCCGGCGACCCCGGTGGCCAGTCGCCACGAAATCGCCGCCCAATGCCGCTCGTAGAAGATCCAGGTCGCGATCGCCTGCACCAGGATCAAGGGCATCACGACGATCAGCAGCGAGCGCCCAAACATCGTGCGCGGCAGCAGCCGCTTGAGCCAGCCGCGCGGCAGCAGATCGCGCTCGCCCCAGACCCGGGTTTCGGCGTCGCCGCCCGGATCCGTCGCCGCGGTCGATCGCGGCGTCAATTCCTCAATCCGGTTTGAGGACATAACCGGTGCCACGAACCGTTTGCAGATAGCGTGGAAACCGCGGGTCACGCTCGATCTTGCGACGCAGCCGGGTCATCTGCACATCGACGTTGCGCACATTGCCGCTGAATTGCGCCGACAATGCCAGCTCCTCGCGCGACACCGCCTCTCCGGCCTTCTGCGCCAGGCTGGACAGCAGCCCGGTTTCGGCTGCGGTCAGCCGGATCATGTCGCCGCCGCGGAACAATTCGCCGCGAGCGAGATCAAAGCGACAGCCGCCAAAGCGGATCTCGTGGCGATCGCTCTCGGCCGCAGGACGCCGCTGCAAGAGGTTGCGCATCCTCAGCACCAGCTCGCGCGGCTCGAACGGCTTTGACAGATAGTCGTCCGCACCCTGTTCGAGACCGTTGACCCGGTCCTCGGGCTCGGCCATCGCGGTCAGCAGCAGCACCGGAACACGTCCCTCGCGGCTCAGCTGGCGGGTCAAAGCGAGACCGCTTTCGCCGGGCATCATCACATCGAGCACGACGAGATCGAAGGTGAAGCTCGAGAGCATCGCGCGCGCCTCGCCGGCATCGGCCGCGGTGGTGACGCGAAAGCCGTTCTCCGCCAGATAACGGCGCAGCAGCTCGCGCAGCCGGGCGTCGTCATCGACAATCAGGAGATGAGGTTCGAGCTCGCTCATCGAGCGCCGAGCTTACGCCCTCCCGGCATTCAGCGCTGCCCGTTCGATCCAGCCTCGAAGCGATGCCGGTCGTCGGGGTCGGCGATGATCCCGAGCAGCACGCGGCGAAAGCCCTCCACCGCCGATGCCCCCGCCTGGTGATAGGCGCGCGCGACGCGGGCGCGCTGCGGTGCCGAGACTTCCCGTTCGAGCGCGCGGCCCTGCGCAGTCAGGTCGAGCAGGCGCTGGCGCCGGTCGTGCGGACCGGGACGCTGATGGACAAAACCCTGCTGCACCAGCTCGCTGAGCACCCGGCTCAGGCTCTGCTTGGTGATGCGCAGGATGCCGAGAAGCTCGCTGACCGTCATCTGCGGGTGGCGCCCGACAAAATGGATCACCCGATGATGGGCGCGGCCAAACCCGTAGCGCGCCAGCACCGCATCGGGTTCGGCGGTAAAATCGCGATAGGCAAAGAACAGCAGCTCGATCCCATCCCTAACCGAATCCTCGGGCAGGAGGAACGGTGCGGCCTGGGCTTTTATGTCAGACATATTGACATATCTCGCAACCTTGGGTACCGATCGAGCGTCCTCTTGGATATAAGGTCCATCGGAACCGGGCCGGCAAGGCTCGTGACCCCGAGGGGCCGGCTCCACTCGCTCGGGTGCAAGGAAGACCCTTATGGACATGATCCCCTTCGACAACCGCGACGGCTTCATCTGGTATGACGGACGCATGGTTCGGTGGCGCGAGGCCAAGCTGCATGTGCTCAGCCATGGGCTGCATTATGCGAGCTGCGTGTTCGAAGGCGAGCGTGTCTACAGCGGTTCGGTCTTTCGCCTCGACGATCACAACGAGCGCCTCGCCAACTCGGCCCGGATTATGGGCTTCGAGCTGCCGGTCGGCATCGACGATCTGAAAAGGGCGACGCGCAC
>JBOHME010000154.1:0-6112 GCA_050729795.1 Allostellaceae bacterium
GCGGCCGCGTGTTCGAGAAGGTCGGGGTCAACATCTCTGCCGTATCGGGCGAATTCTCGGCGGAGTTTCGCGCCGACATCCCGGGCGCCGCGCAGGACCCGCGCTTTTGGGCCGGCGGGCTGTCGCTCGTCGCCCATCCGGGCTCGCCGCTGGTCCCGGCGGTGCACCTGAATACCCGCCACATCGTCACCAGCAAGGTGTGGTTTGGCGGTGGCAGCGACCTGACGCCGACCTATCCCGATGCCGCGGCGGAAGCCGCCTTTCATGCGGCGCTGGCCGTTGCCTGCGACCGCTACGACCCGCATTGCCATGCCCGCTTCAAGGCTTGGTGCGACGAATATTTCTTTCTGCCGCATCGCGGCGAAATGCGTGGCGCCGGCGGGATCTTTTTCGATTATCTCGACAGCGGCGACTGGGAGCGCGATTTCGGCTTTGTCCGCGGCGTCGGCGAGGCTTTTCTCGAGGTCTATCCCGCGATCGTGCGGCCGCGGATGCGGCTCCCCTGGACCCCCGAGCAGCGCCGCCAGCAGCTGGTCCGCCGCGGCCGCTATGTCGAATTCAACTTGCTTTACGACCGCGGCACCCGGTTCGGGCTGAAGACCGGCGGCAACATCGAGGCGATCCTGATGTCGCTGCCGCCCGAAGCAGCCTGGCCGTGAGCGCCGGTCAGGGCGGGACGGGGATCGCGAGGATCGCGGCCTGCTGCCACCTGCCGGCCCGTTACACCTGCTGGATCGCCGACAGGATCCAGTTGCCGCCAAAGCTGCGGGAAAAGGTCCAGACCTCCTCGGTTTCAACGGGGACGCGCGGATCGCCGGCGACGATCTCGGCGGGCCGGTCGGCCGAAGCGCCACGGCGCACGAGATAATCGATCGCCCGCCAGCGCAGATAGGCGGTCGCATATTGCCGTGCGGCTTCCTCCCAGCTCTCACTGAGCTCGCCTTTGAGAAGGTGCACATCGGAGACGATGTTGCGCACCCCACGCGCGACATCATGCGCCAGCTGGTCGGAGAAATAGGCGAACATCTGCGGTGTCATCAGCGGGCGCAGGCGGCTGACATCGCCAGCGCTCCAGGCCGCTTGGATTGCCGCGTGCAGCTGCTGGAACGATTGCAGATCGGCATCGGCGAAATTGACGTCGCGGCCGTGCCCGCCTGGCATTGCGGCGCCAGCGGATCGCAGGCGCATGGCCGATCCGGCCGCTGCACCCGGACGCTCGGACGATGCCCCGCGACGGCGCAGCCGACGGACCACAAACCACGCCAGCGCACCGATCAGCACGAGCCAGAGCACCGGCGCGACGCCCGATCCGGTGCTGCGGCCGGTATCCTGCGCAGACCCGCTGTGCCCGAACAGCCAGGAGCCGATCAGCCCGCCGGCGAGCCCGGCCGCAAACGGATGCGCCCGCGCCGCGCTGCCGCGGTAGCCGCTGCCGCCAAAAGCGGGCCGCACGCCGCGCTGCGGCGGTGATGGGCTCGGGCGGTTCAGCGGCTGCGCGCCATTGTTCTCCCAGCTGCGCAAGCCGCGGCTGCCGACGCTCGACGGCCGGCTGCCAAAGGAAGCGCCGGCCCGCGCCGCGGCGAAATCCGGTGTCAGCAGCAGCACCGCGCAGCAGAGGAGTGCCAGCAGCACGCCCCAGCCCCGCCCGGTTTTCGACATGGCCCGCTCCGCTGCATCGCCGGTGGCGCGACGCGATTGGATGACGCGATTCGATAGGATGGTGGATGTGGGGGGTGGCGAGCGCGGCGCCAGTGGCGGGCGGGACAATCCTGCCACCGGGCCCTGCCCCGGGCGGTTTGACCGCCCCACCCCCCGGGCGGCTTGATCACCGACCGCCGCCCCCCAAATAACACACGCGGAAGTGTGATCCACGGTTTGGCGCCGCGAGCGGGCCATTCCGTGCTTTCTCGCTCACTGAGGAGAAAACCCGATGTCCAGGCTGTCGCTGTTCAATTCGCCGCTGCTGCTGGGGTTCGACCATTTCGAGCGCGCGCTCGACCGGGTCAGCAAGATTTCGACTGACGGGTATCCACCCTACAATATAGAGCAGACCGGCGAGAACGCGCTGCGCATCACGCTGGCGGTCGCCGGGTTCGTGATGGGCGATCTGGCGATCACGGTCGAGGACAACCAGCTCGTCGTGCGTGGCAAGCAGGCCGATGACAGCGAGCGGATCTACCTGCACCGCGGCATCGCAGCGCGCCAGTTTCAGCGGTCTTTCGTGCTGGCGGAAGGCATCGAGGTCAGTGGCGCCTGGCTCGATAACGGGTTGCTGCACATCGATCTGGTCCGGCCCGAGGTCGAGCCCAAGGTGCGCACCGTCGAGATCAGGAGCGCGCTCGTGGCGAATTCAGGCTTGCGCGGGTGAGGGAAAGATCAGATGGACCAGATCGAACGGATTCGGCACATGTCGGCGCGAGAGCTGGCGCTCTTCGGCATGCAGGATCTCGCTTACATCAAGCGGGTCGTGGGCGACGGCACCCCCGGCTATGCAGTGCACGCGGCCGACGGAACGCAGATTGCGGTGCTGGCCGACCGCGAGGTCGCGTTTGCCACGGTGCGCCAACATGACCTCGAACCGCTGAGCGTGCATTGAGGCGGCACTGAAGGTGGGGCGACACCGAAGGTGAGGCGACACTGAAGGTGAGGCGGAACTGAAGGTCAGGGTGAACCGGCGCGCCGCCGCTCAGAGCCAAGCTGCATCGCGCCCGCACCGCGTGCGGCGACGAAGCGGAGCGGCCTCCTCCACCAGCGTGCGGTTTTTCAAGCGGGCGGTTTTTGCGAGCCCGCTAGGCGGCATCGCTCGCGGTAAGATCGGCGAGCAAGGCGTAAAGCGCTTCGGCGCTGTCGGTGCCCCGCAGCTTGTCGCAGACGGTGCGGTCGCGCAGCAGCCGCGACACCCGCGCCAGCGCCTTAAGATGATCGGCTCCGGCTCCCTCGGGGGCCAGCAGCAAAAAAATCAGATCGACCGGCTGATCGTCGATCGCCTCGAACCCGATCGGGCGTTCGAGCCGCGCAAACACCCCGTAGAGCCTGTCGAGACCGGGAAGCTTGCCGTGTGGCACGGCAATCCCCATGCCGATCCCGGTGGTGCCCAGGCGCTCGCGCTCGACCAGCACGTCGTAGATCACCCGCTCGCTGACTCCGGTCAGCGTCGCAGCACGCTTTGCCAGCTCCTGCAGGGCCTGGCGCTTGTTGGCCGCGCGCAGCTGCGCGACGACCTCGCGCGGGGTCAAAAGATCGGCGATCTCCATGATCGCTTGGCACTCCGCCGCGGGTTCAGCGGGGCATCAAGCGACCGATCGCCGGCCACGCGGGACGATCGGTGGCGGGACGATCGGTGGTGGGACGATCGGTGGTGGGGCGATCGGTGGTGGGGGCCGGGTCGGACCACAGCAGCGGCGGCATCATGATCGGTGGTTGCTCATCCGGCGCGCCGGCCGGGCTCGATCCAGCCGATATTGCCGTCGGCACGGCGGTACACCAAATTGATCTCTCCGTCCGAGCAGTTGCAGAATAACAGCACCGGCATCTCGCCAAGATCGATGCGCATCGCCGCCTCGCCGACGGTCAGCCGCGGCAGTTCAGAGCAGCTCTCGGCGATCACTGCCGCCGCTGCCTCGCCCGGATCCAACACCGCGTCCTCGCCCGGATCCAATACCGCGGTTTCAGTCTCGGCCGGCTCACCTGCCGGTGACCCGCCATCATCGCCCGCTCCCACTGTGACTGCGGCGGTCTCGCGAGCCTTTGCATGGTGATCGCGCAGACGGCGTTTGTGGCGGCGCAGCTGCTTGGCCACCCGTTCGGCCGCGATGTCGAACGCCGCGAAAGCGTCGTTGTCGGCGGCACCGGCATTGACGACGATCCCGCGGCCGATATGCAGCGAAATCTCGGCGCGAACCAGATGCGCTTCCTTCGACACGACGATGTGGGCTTCGATGGCACTCTTGAAATATTTTTCCAGGATCGCCTCGACACTCGATCCCGCGTGGCGGCGCAACGCCTCGCCGAGATCGACCTGCTTTCCCGTAAACGTCAGCTGCATCGATCGGACTGCCTCTTTGCTCCGGCTGAGATGCCGCGAGCGGTTCGAGGCGACAATTGGGAAGGCCGCGGAGCCCGTTCAAGCCGCAGCACGTGAAGGTGATCTCATTGGACATGTCGCAGCCGCTGCAGGTCGGCGCCGTGCCCAGGGGTGCTAGAGGGCAAACTGTTTTTCGCGGCGTCGCTGCACCGAGGATGGGATGCGCATCGCCTCACGGTATTTGGCGACGGTGCGCCGGGCGATATCGACACCGTCCTGCTGAAGCAATTCGACGATGCGCTCGTCGGACAGCGTGGCGCCGGCGGCCTCGGCATCGATCAGACCGCGGATGCGGTGCCGCACCGCTTCCGCCGAGTGGGCGTCACCGCCGCGCGCGGCCGGGATCGAAGAGGTGAAGAAGTACTTGAGCTCGTAGAGCCCGCGTGGGGTGGCCATGTACTTGTTGCTGGTGACCCGGCTGACCGTGCTCTCGTGCATGCCGATCGCCTCGGCGATGTCGAGCAGGATCAGTGGCCGCAGCGACCGCACACCCCGTCGGAAGAAAGCATCCTGCTGGCGCACGATCTCGGCTGCGACTTTGAGGATCGTGGTGGCGCGCTGGTGCAGCGACTTCACCAGCCAGTTGGCGGCCTGCAGGCGCTCGGCCAGGTAGTCGCGCTCGGCCTTGCTGCGGGTCGCGCGGCTGACCCGGGTGAAATAGCGATTGTTGACAAGCACGCGCGGCAGGGTTTCCGGGTTCAGCTCGATCGTCCAGCCGCCTTCGGGATGCGACCGCATCACGATGTCGGGCACCACGGTCTGTGCCAACGGCGGATCAAAGGCGAGCCCGGGCCGGGGATCGAGTGATTTGATCTCGGCGATCATCTCGGCGATGTCCTGGGCGTCGAGCGCGCACAGCCGGGTCAGCGCAGCGAGGTTGCGCGCCGCCAGCAATGGGAGATGATCGAGCAGGGTCTGGATCGCCGGGTCGAGCCGGTTGCGGTCACGCAGCTGCAGCGCCAGGCACTCGCGCAGGTCGCGCGCGAAAATCCCGGGTGGATCGAATTGCTGGAGCCGGCCCAGAACCTTTTCGACCTGCGCGAGCGGGCAGCCGAGCAGCGTCGCCACGCTATCGAGCCCGGATCGGAGATAACCCTGCTCGTCGATCAGATCGAGCAGGTGCAGGGCCACAAGCTGGTCGCGCTGATCGCTGAGATCGGTTCCGATCTGCTCCAGCACGTGCTCGCGCAGCGTGCGTGGCCGGGCGGCGGTCTGTTCGAAGGCGGGCCGGTCGTCGCCGGTGAAATCGCCGCTGCGGCCACGCCAGGTTTGCTGCTCGCCGCCGAGATCGAGCGAGCCGTCGCCATCGGCCCCGGCGGCGGCATGCCAGTGCTCGGCCGCGTCCGGCATGAGCTCGCCGAGCCCGTTCGCGGCTGCCGCGGAGGCAACGCCGTCATCGGCTGGGCCGGCGCCGCCGTCGGCCGACGGGGTTGCTTCGTCTTCGGGGCTGTGCTCGCGCCGTTCGAGCAGTGGGTTCTGCTGGATTTCGGCGTCGACAAAATTGGTCAATTCGAGGTTCGAAAGCTGCAGCATCTTGATCGCCTGCTGCAGCTGCGGGGTCATCACCAGCGTCTGCGACTGGCGCAGCTCCAGCCGCTGCGAGAAACCCATCCGGTTCACATTCATGCTCCAGTCGGAGCAGCTTATAGGCTGAATCGTTCGCCGAGGAAAACCCGTCTGACGTCGGCATCGGCGACGATCTCGCCGGGTGTGCCCTCCATCAGCACCTGACCGGCGTGCAGAATATAGGCTCGATCGACGATTTCAAGGGTTTCGCGCACGTTGTGATCGGTGATCAGCACGCCGATCCCGCGATCCTTGAGATGGCTGATCAGGTCGCGGATGTCGCCGACCGCGATCGGATCGATCCCGGCGAGCGGCTCGTCGAGCAGGATGAAATGCGGTTGGGTGGCGAGTGCCCGCGCGATCTCGCAACGGCGCCGCTCTCCGCCCGACAGCGCCATTGCCGGGGTGCGCCGCAGATGAGTGATCGAAAACTCGGCCAACAGCGCATCCACCCGGGCCTCG
>JBOHME010000155.1:0-6064 GCA_050729795.1 Allostellaceae bacterium
AGCCAGGGGTGCTCGACATCGTAATCGAGAATCCGGGTCGAGGCGACCGCGGCGGGGGTGCACAAGGCCAGCGGAGCACACAATATGGCGGCTCGGATCAGGAGCGGGGCGATGCTCGGACGACGGGTCGCGGCGCGGCATGATCGCCCGTCAAGCGGCATCGCCCGGGACCTCCGCCGGCAGCGCAAGCCGCACGTGGCCAACCAGCAAAGCGGCCAATGTGAACCACAGGGCGGCGAGGGCAAAGGCGACGGCATAAGCGAGCCGCTCGGACGCCGCGGTCTTGACTGCGGTGATCAACCAACCGGTTGCGGCCGGCCCGAGCATCTGCGGCAACACCATCGCGATGTGCCAGATGCCCATATCCTTGCCGCTATTCTGCCCGCTCGGCAGCACTTTCAGCGCCAATGCCCAATCGACGGCGCCGTAGGCGCCATAGGCGGCGCTGAATGCGAGCACCACGGGCGCGACCAGGGTCAGGCGCGGATGCCATGCGATCAGAACGTAACACAGGGCCGCCGCGGCCATGATCCAGTTCGTGATCCGGACCAGCCGGACAATGCCGTACCGGTCGGAGAGCCGTGTGCCGACGAGACTCGCCGGGATCGCCAGAACCGCGCCCATGCCCAACAGGCCGGGGAGGAGCTGTGCCGCCGTGATGCGCGCTATGCCGACGACGCTTTCGAGATAGAACAGCAGGAAGGTGAAGACCGACCAGATGCCCATATTGGCCAGCAGGCGCGTCAGCAGCACCCAGTAAAAATTCTGATGCGCCCTTGGCTCCAGATAAAACGAGCGGACAAAGCCGCGCCGATCGAAAGGGCGCCCGGCGCCGGCGGGCTCGCGCACGCCGCGCAGCGTCAGAGCGAGACAAGCGAGATTAAGGGCGATAAAAGCGACGATCACCGGCAGCACCCGTCCGGGCCGGTAAAGCGCCGCTACGAGCGCGTTGCCAAGGATCGTGCCGAAGATGCTCATCACATTCATCCAGCCGCTCGCCGTCGATTGCGCGGCGGCCGGGACGACATCGGGGATCAGCCCGGCATAAGGGCCGGCCGCCCAGTTCCACCAGAATTGCAGGTTGAGGATCGCCAGCGCATAAAGAAGAAGGTTGCTGCCGGATCCGAACGGCACCAATAGCGCGAGAGCAATGGAGGCGGCGACAATGCCGGACACCAGAAAGGGCCGGCGCCGACCGTGAGCGGCCTGCAGGCGATCGGACAATGCGCCGGCGACCGGCGTGACGACCAATGCCACCGCTGCGCCGGCGGCGATAATGCTGCCGCTGATGCCTTCCCTGAAGGCGCTGTACGGCCCGAGAATGCTTGCGACCTGGTCGGGCACGATGGTCGGCACCACCGTCAGCCATTGCGCATACAGCGCCAGCCACAGGATCGAAACGGCGACATGATCCGCCGTCGAGAACGGTCCGGCAGGTCGTGCGCCACGCGCTCGGGACGATAGGGTTGCGGGTACGGTTCGGGCGCGCATGCGGCATCCTCCGTCACCGAAGCCCGCCGGCTGCGACGGCGCAGAGCCCGTCTCGGCCGCCGCAGCGGCGATACGCCGCCGGCAACCGGCATAGGCGGGTGGATTGCGGGCTCGCCGGGAGTTGCCGGCCAGGCCGCGACCCGTTCGGGCTTCAGCCTATCGACCCGCCGGCAGAAGTGACGGATCGCTTATGATGGGCCGGCGCCGGGTCTCAAGGATCGACCCAGAACGCGCGACCGCAGCAGTGGCAGATTTCTTCCACCGGGTGGGGATAGGACTCGAAGACGTAACCGATGCATCCGCAATACGGACATTGCGCCGTTACCTTCCACGCCTGACCGGACACACCCGCCTGCGGCGGCTGCGCGGTCATTCTTCCCGCCTTGCTTTTATCGACGCTCGTCTCCTCCTGCGAGGTCATTGTGCGGCCGACCTTGACTCTGATCTCTTCAGCCATTTCTCGTTCCTTCATTTATCCGAGAATGCCCGAAAATTCGCGGACTGCCGTTTCGCAGTCGAGCGGGCGCCGCGTCTCCCTGAGCGGGAATGACCGATATCACAACCCACCCAGAGGGTGCACCATGATTTAACTCATCACAAAAGGCGCAGCGGTGACCGAGATCACAGGGCGGCGCATTTTTTTGCCGGCGGGCGGCGCGGGTGTCACGGAGGGGTTGCCGCGCGCACGGCACGAAATCGCAGGATCGATTTGATCTCGTAGGGCTGCAGATCGGGATAGGCGCCGAGGAGCAGGGCGCACAGACCGCTCACCGCCGGGGTCGCAAAGCTCGTTCCGGTCACCGTGGTCCAGCCACCGCCACGGGCGGCCGCGGTGACGCCTTCGCCGCCGCCGGCCAGCTCGATCGGCAGGCCGGTGCGAAAGGCAAAATGGAAGGGCGGCGCAAACGGTCCAAGGCCGACCCCGATGCAGGACGAGAATTCCGCCGGCAGCCCCTCTCCTCCGATCGGCACGTTGCGCCGGGCCGCGACCACGGTCTGGCCCCGATAATAGGCGCGCTCGCACAGCGCTTGCAGCTCTCCGCGCAGCCGATAACTCGCGGCGAGGCTCAGGTTCAGGACCCGCCACCCCTTGTTCACCGCATATTCCAGACCTGCGTTCAAGACCTCTTCGCGGCCGGTATTGTCGCTGCCGAGCACGCGGACATCGTAGAGCCGGGCATTGGGTGCGACACTCGCGATGATCGAGGCGACCGCCGTGCCGTGGCCGAAATGGTCGTTGTCGGCCTCGCCCGGCGTGGCAACGACCCGCACGCCGACCGTCTCGACGGCATAAGCCTCGACGACCCGGCCCGTCAGGATCGGATGCGTCGCATCGATGCCGCTGTCGAGGATCGCGACCTCAACCGGCATCAGTTCCTTTTTCGCGAGGTCCTCCCACGGGAGTTCAAACGCTTCTGCCATCGCGGTGCTCATCGTCAGGGCACACCCGCGGTCAACGGCGCCCGCGCGCGAGCAGCGCTTCGATCGCTTCGAGCAACCGGGCGAGGGGGCCCAACGCCTCACCGCGATCGGCGACCAGCCGCGCCAACCTTTCGACGATCTGCCGTTCGAGTGCGGCCGTTCCCGCCGCAGTCGGCCCGTCCTCGCCATTGAGCGCAGCGACCGCGGTGAGCCGGCGTGCCTGATCGAGCAATGCGGCCATGACGGCGGCGTGTTCGCCATAGACTGTCGCCTCCCGGCTGCCGAACCTGCGGCCGGTGCGAAAGCTGACCCCCGTCATGACCCCGAGGACGCGGTCGGCGGCGATCAGCGGCGCTGCGACAACCGCTTCCGGGCCGGCCGACAGGCGTTCGGTCTGGCGGATGTCCTTGTAAGTCGGGGCGCCGATCTGCACCTCGCGGGTCGCCGCCGCCAGGCCGGTAATGCCCTTGCCGAGAGGGACGCGCTGCCCGTGCAGCGCCGCTTCCGACTCGGCGTTGCCGACCGTGGCGACAAACCGCAACTCGCCGATCTCCTCGTCCCACAGCAACAGTGAGCCTTCATCCGCCTCGATCGCGGCGACAGCGAGGGTGAGCAGGCGGCGGGAGGCCTGCGCCTCCATTCCCGCGCCGCCCAGCCCGATGGCCGCCGACAGCCACCGCGTCGCATGATTTTCGCTCATGAGGTGCCGGTTCTCCGTTTTCTGGTGATCCGCGCCGGCCGGCATTCAAGCGGAAGGGGCGGGAAAGCTCGTGACCGCCATCGCCTCGCCGCTCAGATGCTGCTGCGCGCGCCACAGGTCAAGGAATGGGGTCGGCTTGTCGAACAGTTCGGCGCGCGCAACCGAAGCCACGATCGCGCCCTCTTTCATACAGACCACCGCATCCGCGATTTCGCTGATAAAGCCGAGATCATGGTCGACGACGATGACCGTCGCGCCGGCCGGCCGCGCTCTGATCAGGGCGGCGATCTGCCCCCGCATGGCGGCATCGACTCCTGCGGTCGGTTCGTCGAGGAGGATGATCGGGGCAGGATGCGCGAGGAGCCGGGCGAGCGCGAGGAGCCGGCGCTCGCCGCCCGAAAGAGCCCCCTTGTTGGGTTCGGCACTGATCTCGAGGTCGAGCGGCGACAGCGGTCCCGCCAGATCCTGCAATCGCGCGAGAAGACCGCCCGCCCGGCAGGCTTCGAGCAGGACTTCGTCGGAAGCCGGGGAGAGCGCGAGGTTGAGATTGGCGCGCACCGGACCATCGACAAACGGGGAGAACTGGCCGAGAAAAGCGATCGCCCGCCGCAGGCTGGCGCGCTCGACCCGGCGCACATCGGTGCCGTCGATGCAGATCCGCCCGCAACTCGGGTCGGCGGCGCGGGCGATCAGGGATATGAGGGTGGATTTGCCGCAACCGGAGCGGCCGACGACGCCCCAGACCTTGCCGCCCACGAACTCGTGCGTGATCGCCCGCAGGATCGGGACGGCATCGTCGCTCTCGACCGAGACCTCGGCGAGCGTCACCGTGCCCTTTGTCACGCGCAGCGGCACCGCATCTTCCGCCTCGGGGACCTCCTCCTCGGCATCGAGCGCGGCGATCACGGTGACGATGGCGGGGACCGAGGCCTTCGCGGCATTGTAGAACGACAGCGCCTGCTGGATGGGGGCGAGGGCCATCGGCACGAATTGCAGAATGCCGACGATCGCCGCTCCCATCGCCGCTGCCACGGCGAAACGCTCACCCGGCGCGGGAAATTGGACGAGGACGGCCGCGAGCAGCAGGATGCCGGTCTGGAAAAACTGCGGCATGCCGCTCTGGATCAGCGTCGCCCATTGCTTCCGCCGCTCCGCTTGCAGCTCGGCGCCGAGCGCTGTCCCGATGCGCGCCGCAAAGGCCTCGTTGCGCGCCGCCTGAGCGCCGAGCAGCTGAAAATCGATCGGCCGACGCAACGTGTTGGCGAGCTCGTCGCCGACCGCGTTATCCGCCGCCATCGAGGCCGCCCTCGCCGCCCGCATCGCGCGCGCGATGCGGGTCGCTGCGATCAGCAGCGCGATCAGCAGGACGACGACGACAGCGGTGGCCGCGCCGTTGTTCCGGCCGATCAGGGGAGCGGCGGAGCCCCAGAGATAAAGGCTCGCCGTGACCAGGGCGATCCCGTTGGTTACCGGAGCAACCAGCAATTCGCGAAGCACACCGACGCTCTGCGGCACGCGCTGAGTGAACAGCTTCTGCAACGCGCCCTCTTTGTTGACGGTGTGGTAGCGAACCCCCAATCGCAGCATCTTCCGATGCAGCTTTTCCTGTATCCGGTAAGAGAGGACGGCATTGATCGCCGCCGTCGCATATCGGCTGACAAACTGCAATCCGAACAGGCTGAACGAGATGACCGCAAACACCGCGACCGTCGTCCCAAACTCCTTCGGCATCAGGCCGAAAAAATTCTCCGACATGCCTGCCGCGCCGCCGCGGTCCTGCGCCAGCGCGACGGCGTGGACCAGCAGCGCGGCGTTGAATTGCGCGACCTGGGCGACAAGGAGGGTCAGCGCGGCCGCCCCCGCGATATGCCAGCGGCTGCCCGACAAGAGCCGCCACCCCCAGCGATAGAGCCGCCACAGGCCGACCTCGCGCCCGGGCTCCGCGGGTCGAGTCCGCTCCGCCGCCGCGATGGGCCGCATCCGCGGCCGGGCCGCGCGATCCTCCACCGCAAGAACGCCGGCCGCGGCGGCGCCGATCTCCGCCGCCGGGCGATTGCCGGCAAAGGGACCGGAGGGCTGGGCGGTCGGCACGGTGCGAAGCTGCATCATCAGGGACGGGCTCGATGGCGATCGCCATAACGGAGCGGAGATTATCCTAGATAAATCGACTTGTCTCAATTCCGGCGCGCTCCCGGCACCCGCGCCGGCGACGGGCTCGCCGATCTCGTGGCTGGCGCCGATGATCGTCTCGCTGATCGGCAGACCGGAGCGCAGGGCTGTCAATCGGCGTTCTTCCGCACTTTCGGTGCAGGCGGGTATTGCGCTGCGATCTGGAGGATATTGCCGCGCAGCAGGCGGGGCGCTGTCAAGGCGTGTCCGAGTTCGGGTCTGTGATCACGCGGCGTAAATAACGCGGCTGCGCAGAAGATCGAATTTGGCCCGGCCGTATGC
>JBOHME010000156.1:0-6018 GCA_050729795.1 Allostellaceae bacterium
GGTCTACATCGCCGGCAACACGGACAGCATCATCAACTATGGAGAGCGGTTCCGCGCCGGCGAGCGCATCTCGTCAGCCTTTGTCGAAGCGACGGTAAATGCCGTGATCAGCAAACGTTTCGCCAAGCGACAGCAGATGCAATGGACCCCGCGCGGCGCACACCTGCTGCTGCAGGTCCGAACCCGCACCCTCGATGGCACGCTTCGGCCGCTCTTCGAGCGCTGGTATCCCGGTCTTGCCAACGACAATGATATCGCCGCCCATCAGGCCGCGGCGGCGTAGGGTGCCCCACGCTTTGGCATGCTCCCCAAGCAGGAGAAACCCGCGGCGATCGAGCGCCAGGTTTTTTTGTTCCCATCCGGCTGCACGACCGCTTCAACGAGACCGACTATGGAATGATCGAGGGGAAGCTCTGGGAAATCTGGCTCGAATACGAGGACGTATTCGGCAACCGCTTCTGCTCCGTGCATCACAAGCGGCCCTTGCAGCTTGAGCACATGGCGCCAGACGCCGAAGCATCCGCCAGGACAGGGCGCCCGCTCATGTCCGCCCCGCCGCAGCCTTGGGTTACATTTCCGGAATATCCAATGCCTCGCCATAAGCGCTGGCTTCGTCGAGGCGGCCGGGTAGGTCGGATCTCGATCCCGCAAGGCAGCGCACCGGCATGACGGAGCGTCGGCTCGCAACTCTTCCAAATTCTGGAATTCCGCGCCATCCTCGCGGCAATGATCGTCATCGGCATCGAGGCCGTCGAGCGTTACTTCGCGGCCCATGCCGGGGCGCGCGGGATCAGGGCGGCGCGATCGCAATACGATGTCTGGCTGGTGATCGCGGGCCGCGCACAGTGGCGCACTCCGGAGGAGGTGAAAGTCTCGCATCCGCGGGCGAGCATCCTCAAGGGTGGCCGCGTCGTGTTCAACATCAAGGGCAACGATTACCGGCTGGTCGCCGCCTTGCAGTATCAGGCCGGTGTTTTGACGATCCGCTTTTTCGGCACCCACGCCGAATACGATCGGATCGATGCGGAGACGGTATGATGGATGCGACCCTGATCGTGATCGACAGCGATGCCGAGTTGGCCCGCGCCCATGCGGTGGTCGATCGTCTGATGGCCTCGGACGATCCGGCCGATATCGCCCGCCTCAGTGCGCAGGCGCGCCTGATCGCCGCCTACGAGCAGGAAAGATGGCCGCCGCGCCCGCCGAAGACGGCCGATGTGGTGCGCTACCTGATGGAACAACACGGGCTGACGCGCGCCGATCTGGTGCCCCTGCTCGGCACGGCGAGCCGGGTCAGCGAGGTCTTGCGCGGCCGGCGGGAGCTGAGCCTGTCGATGGTTCAGCGGCTGCGCGCCCGCTTTCGCGTGCCGGCCGATCTTTTGTTGCCACCGCCGACACAACCGGGCCGCCGCACGGCAAAACGCGCCGCGGCGTGAGATCGCGGCCATGTCCGCGGGCTTTATCGAGTCTGAGGTCGAAGAGGCGGCGCTCGGCTGGCTCGAAACCCTCGGCTATGCGGTCAGACACGGGCCTGACATCGCGTTTGATGCCAATGGCGGCGAGCGGAGCGATCCGAGTTACCGCGACACGATCCTGCAAAACCGGCTGTATCAGGCATTAACGCGCCTGAACCCGAGCCTGCCGGAAACGGCGATCGGCGAAGCCTGCCGCAAGCTGCTGCGGGTCGAGGCGCCGAACCTGCTCGCGCGCAACCGCGCGCTGCACCGCATGCTGGTTGATGGCGTCACCATCGAGTACGCGCGCCCCGACGGATCGATCGCCGGCGCCCAGGCGCGGGTCCTCGATTTCGATGAGCCCAAGCGCAACGACTGGCTCGCGGTCAATCAGTTCACGGTCGTCGAGGGACAGGAGAACCGGCGGCCCGACATCGTGATCTTTGTCAACGGGCTGCCGCTCGGCGTCATAGAGCTGAAGAACCCGGCCGACGAGAACGCCACGGTGTGGACCGCTGTCCAGCAGCTCGAAAACTACCAAGCCCTGATCCCGGCGCTGTTCACATGCAACGCCGTGCTCGTCGCTTCCGATGGCCTCAAGGCGCGCATCGGCGCGCTCAGCGCCGGCAAGGAATGGTTCAAGCCGTGGCGCACGATCGGCGGGCGCGAGGATGCGGCCGCGAGCTTGCCCGAGCTGGAAGTGCTGCTCGCCGGAGTGTTCGAGCAGCGCCGTTTTCTCGATCTCGTCCACCATTTCATCGTGTTCGAGGATGCTGGCGGCGGTGCGTTGGTAAAGAAGACGCCGGCTATCACCAGTTCCACGCGGTCAATGTAGCGGTCGAGGAGACCCTTCGCGCCGCCAACATCGCCCGGGAGGCGGTGGAAGAAGCCGGAACTTGGTTCGCCCAGCGCAGCCTTGGCGGCGAGCCTGGCGACAAGCGGATCGGGGTTGTCTGGCATACCCAGGGCTCGGGCAAGAGCCTGACGATGGCGTTCTATGCCGGACGACTGATCCTGCACCCGGCGATGGAGAACCCGACCATCGTTGTCATTACCGATCGCAACGACCTCGACGATCAGCTCTTCACGACCTTCGGGCGCTGCCGGGACCTGTTGCGGCAGGAGCCGGTCCAGGCTGAGAACCGCGCCGATCTGCGGGAGAAGTTGCAGCGTGGTTCGGGCGGCGTCGTGTTTACGACGATCCAGAAATTCATGCCGGAGGAGAAGGGCGACCAGCACCCGGTCCTGTCGGAGCGGCGCAACATCGTCGTCATCGCCGACGAGGCGCATCGCAGCCAGTACGACTTCATCGACGGTCTCGCCCGGCACCTGCACGATGCCTTGCCGAACGCATCCTTCATCGGTTTTACCGGCACGCCGATCGAAAAGACCGATGCCAACACCCGTGCCGTCTTCGGCGACTACATCAGCGTCTATGACATCCAGCGCGCGGTTATCGACGGCGCGACGGTGCCAATCTACTATGAGAGCCGGCTTGCCAGGCTCGAACTCGCGCCTTCCGAGCGGCCCCGCATCGACCCGGAATTTGAGGAGGCGACTGAGGGCGAGGAGATCGAGCGCAAGGAGAGACTAAAAAGCAAGTGGGCGCAGCTCGAAGCGCTCGTCGGCTCCGAGAAGCGGGTCAAGCTGATCGCCCGCGATCTTGTCGCGCATTTTGAGGAGCGGCTCGCGGCGATGGACGGCAAGGCAATGATCGTCTGCATGAGCCGGCGGATCTGCGTCGATCTACACCGCGAACTGGTCGCGCTGCGCCCGGACTGGCATCACCCCGACGACGACAAGGGTGCGCTCAAGGTCGTGATGACCGGCTCGGCATCGGACCCCGCCGAATGGCTGCCGCACATCCGCAACAAGCCGCGCCGCGAGGCCCTCGCCAACCGCTTCCGCGATGCTGCGGACCCGTTCCGCATCGTCATAGTGCGCGACATGTGGCTGACCGGCTTTGACGCGCCGAGTCTGCACACGATGTATGTTGATAAACCGATGCGCGGGCATGGGCTGATGCAGGCGATCGCCCGCGTCAACCGCGTCTTCAAGGACAAGCCCGGCGGCCTCGTTGTCGATTATCTCGGCCTGGCCGACGAGTTGAAGCAGGCGCTCGCAACGTACACGGAGAGCGGCGGCACTGGCCAAACCGCGATCGACCAGGCTGAGGCGGTCGCGATCATGCTGGAGAAGTACGAGGTCTGCCGCGGGCTGTTCTACGGCTTTGACCTCAGCCCCTGGACGACCGGAACAGCGCAGCAACGCCTTTCGCTCATTCCTGCGGGACAGGAACACATCCTGGCGCAGGACCGCGGCAGGGAGCGGCTTTTGCAGGCTGTCAACGACCTGTCTCAGGCGTTTGCGCTTGCGGTGCCGGATGACGCGGCGCTCCGCATCCGGGACGATGTCGGTTTCTTCCAGGCGGTGCGTGCGGCGCTTCTGAAGAATGTGCCGGGCGAGCGCAAGACCGACGAGGAACTCGATCACGCCGTCCGCCAGATCGTCTCAAAGGCGCTGGTATCGGATCAGGTCATCGACATCTTTGCCGCCGCCGGGCTGAAGAAGCCGGACATCTCGATCCTCTCGGATGAATTTCTCGCCGAGATCCGTGGGATGCCGCAGAAGAACCTCGCCGTCGAACTGCTGCGCAAGTTGCTGGCCGGCGAGATCAAGACCCGATCGCGCCGCAATGTCGTGCAGGCCCGCTCGTTCGCCGAGTTGCTGGAGCAGGCGATTCGCAAATACCAGAACCGGGCGATCGAGACCGCCCAGGTCATCGAGGAGTTGATCGCGCTCGCTGGGGACATGCGCACTGCGGCAGCGCGGGGCGAGGAACTCGGGCTCTCGGAAGAAGAGTTGGCGTTCTACGACGCACTTGAAACCAACGACAGCGCGGTCAAGGTGCTCGGGGAGCCGACATTGAAGATTATCGCCCGCGAGCTGGTCGCGACCGTGCGCAACAACGTGACGATCGACTGGACCTTGCGCGAGAATGTCCGCGCGAACCTGCGTCGCCTCGTCAGACGAATTCTGCGCCGGTACGGCTACCCGCCGGATAAGCAGGAGAAGGCGACGCAGACCGTGCTGGAGCAGGCCGCACTGTTATCGGCGGAGTGGGCAGCTGTCTGAGCTTGGGGCTGCCTACACCGCAGCGCCAGCCGAATTGGCATTGCCTGGCACAACCATTCCGGAAACGCGCGCTTGTCAGCTTGCTAATGCAGCCTGACAAACGAGGAAGATCGAGGCGCGTGTTCTGCCCGACGGCGGCCCGCCGGTCAAACGACCGGCGTGACCGGTTCCCGGCCGGCAAAGTGGGCGGCAAGGTTGGCGAGCGCCAGATCGGCCATGGCGCGGCGGGTCTCGACCGTTGCGCTCGCCCGGTGCGGCTGCAAGACGACATTGTCCATCGCCCATAGCGCCTTCGGCACCTCCGGTTCGTGCGCAAACACGTCGAGTCCCGCGCCGCCAAGGCGTCCTTCAGCCAGCGCTGCGACCAGCGCGGTCTCGTCGACAACGCTGCCGCGCGCGACGTTGATCAGGATGCCGGCGGAGCCGAGCGCGTCGAGTACGGGGCGATCCACGAGATTGCGCGTCGCCGCGCCGCCGCTTGCGGTGACGACCAGAAAATCTGACTCCTCCGCCAGGGCCTTCAGATCAGGCACAAAGCGGTAACCCATCTCCGCCACCGGTTCGCTCGCAATAGGCGATCGGCATCGCAAACCCTTCGGCGCGGCGCGCGACCGCACGGCCGATATGGCCGAGCCCGAAAATCCCCAGCCGCTTGCCGCTCATCTTGGCGGACAACGGCAGACGTGCCGACGGCCAGCTTCCGGCCCGAACGAAGCGATCGGCGATGCAGATCCGCCGCGACACCGCGAGCATCAGTCCGATGGCCAGGTCAGCGACATCCTCGGTCAGGACGCCGGGAGTCGTCGTGACCCGTACTCCGCGCTCTCGAGCCCGCTCCAGGTCCACCGCGTCGGTGCCGATCCCGTTGATGGCGATGATTTCGAGCGCCGGCAAGGCATCGGCGATCGCGCTGCTGAGGCCGTGCCCGCCGCCGGTGACGACCGCGCGGATCGACGGGCCGATTTCGCCGACCAGCTTCGCGGGATCGTCCGCCTGGAACAGGCGGTGGACGCAATAGGGCCTAGACCCAACACTCCTGTCACCAGCCGCCATTTCGGGAAATACCTCTGAAAGCGGGGTCTTTTGAGCGTTGATGGCACCGTTGAGGCGGCACTTTTGACATTCCGCCTGTTGATCCGGGCCGGGGTCGTGGGTCAGGCCCGAGGCTGTCATAGCGCGGGCGCCGTCACTTTTGACGAAAGACGCATTTTGTCAAAAGCGCGGCTCTTCCCATGCCCTGATCCGCCCGAAAACCCGCCCGATATCGATTTGGCGGCTGGTGACACGAGTGTTGGGTCTAGGCCAGGATGGCGGATAACCGCCGCGCATTGCAGAACTCAAGAATTGTCACCGCAAAGAACCCGTGGAGATTGTTGACAAGTGATAATTGTCACTATACCATCATCGCATGATCCGGCAGTTTCGCCAT
>JBOHME010000157.1:0-5880 GCA_050729795.1 Allostellaceae bacterium
GTGGAAATGGGGCGGTTCGGCCGAACCGCTAGCCGAGGTGCTTTTTGAGGAACGCGGTGATCGGGTCGTAGGACGCGTTCGACTGCCGCTGTTCGTTGTCGATATAGACGATCTCGATGTCGCCGCCGGCGTTGCGGTAATTCGAGATGAACCGCTCGGGCTCGTTGCCGGGGAAGCTCGAATCGTCGTCATGGTAGTCGTGCACGATGTCCGGCCGACCCTGGACCCATAACGCCGGCGGCATCGTGACCTTTTCGCCGCGCTCGAGCATCAGCATCGGGTTGCCTTCGCTCATCGCGGCTTCGGTCTTCCAATAACGATCGTGCTTTTCCTTCATGCCGATCGAGAAGGCCGGCGGGTTCGGCAGCTTGGCTGCCTTTTGCGCATTGCGATAGCGCGATAGCGGGTTGATAACCGGCCACGACATCGCCACCGCCTGCACCGTGGCATCGACATTGGCGGAGCCGGCCGGCAGCGTGGCCGAGGCGTAGCGCGGGTCGCTCGGGCGCATCGCCGCCAGCATCGCCAGATGCCCGCCGCTCGAAGCGCCGCCGATCCCAATGCGCTTGGGACCGACCTTGAGCTCGCTTGCATGCGCTTTCAGCCAGCGGATCGCGTAATTGATATCGACGAGCGAAGTCGGATAGCCGTCGGCGTTGTGGCGGAACTCGAGCGAGGCGACAACAAAACCGTTCCTTGCCAGGTTCTGGTCGAGCCCCTGGGTCCCGGTCAGATCGCCGCTGGTCCAGGCCCCGCCATGCAGGTCGATGACCGCCGGGAACGGCCCGTCACCCTTGGGCTTGTAGAGCCGGGCGACGAGCCTCTTGTCGCCATGGCGCAGATACTCGACATCTTCCGTCGTGATTTCGTAGCTTGGCATTATCACTCCCTCCCGGAGCTGCGGTCGCGGCACATCGGCAAGGGTTCCGAACCCCGCGGCCGGTGCGCCAGCCTACTCGCCCGGTGCGGCGCGGGGAAGGCGGTGCCACAGCGAGGGGTGGGCGAGGGCTGGGCGATGACGAATGAGGCGGCGGCATTTGCGGTGGCCGGCCCGGCGGCGACGTGCGACCCGGTCTGCGGCATGATGGTCGAGCCGGCAACCGCGCAGCATCGCGCCGAGCATCTGGGCCACACCTACTTCTTCTGTGGCAAAGACTGCCGCGAGCGGTTCGAAGCCGAGCCGACGCGCTATCTGGCCGCGGCCGCTGCGCAACCGCACCGGATCGCCGGCGCTGCCGGGCAATGGACCTGCCCGATGCACCCCCAGATCGTGGGCCCCGAGCCGGGCACCTGCCCGATCTGCGGCATGGCGCTGGAGCCGATGACGCCGGCTGCCGGGGAAGCCCATAACCCCGAGCTGCGCGGCATGACGCGAAGCTTCTGGATCGCCGTCATGCTGTCGGTGCCGCTCGTCGCGCTCGCGATGGGCGAGCATTTCATCGCGCATCTGCCGGTCCCGCCGCGCGCCGCGGTCTGGCTGCAGCTCGCGCTCGCAACGCCGGTCGTGCTGTGGTGCGGCGGGCCGTTTTTTGCCCGCTTCTGGGCGTCGCTGAGCCACCGCCGGCTCAACATGTTCACGCTGATCGGGCTCGGCACCGGTATTGCCTATGGTTACAGCCTTGTCGCGGCGCTGCTGCCGGAGATCTTTCCGGTGTCGTTTCGCTTGGCCGACGGGCGGGTGCCGGTCTATTTCGAGCCGGCCGCGGTCATTGTGACCCTGGTCTTGCTGGGTCAGGTGCTCGAATTGCGGGCGCGCGCGCAAACCGGCAGCGCCATCCAGGCACTCCTTGATCTGGCGCCAAGGACCGCCCGGCTCTTGCGCGACGACGGCAGCGAGACCGATGTCCCCCTCGAAGCGGTGGTTCCCGGCAACCGGCTGCGGATCCGTCCCGGCGAGAAGGTGCCGGTCGATGGCGTCGTGCTCGAAGGTGCTAGCGCGGTCGATCAAGCGATGATCACCGGCGAGCCGCTGCCGGTTGAAAAAGCGGCGGGCGACAAGGTGACGGGTGGCACCGTCAACGGCACCGGCGCTCTCATCATTCGCGCCGAACGGGTCGGCAGCGACACCCTGCTTGCCCGCATCGTGCAGCTGGTCGCCGCGGCGCAGCGCTCGCGCGCGCCGATCCAGGGTCTGGCCGACACCGTCTCCGGCTGGTTTGTGCCGGGGGTGATCCTCGCCGCAATTGTCACCTTTGTCGTCTGGTCGATCCTCGGGCCGCAACCGGCGATGGGCTTTGCGCTCTTGAACGCGGTGGCGGTGCTGATCATCGCCTGCCCGTGCGCGCTCGGCCTCGCGACGCCGATGTCGATCATGGTCGGCACCGGCCGCGGGGCTCGTGCCGGGGTGCTGGCGCGCAACGCCGAAGCGCTCGAATTGATGGAGAAGGCCGATGCTCTGGTCTTCGACAAGACCGGCACACTGACCGAGGGCCGGCCGCAGCTCGCAGCGATGGTCGCGACCGGGAGCATTGCCGAGAACGAGCTGCTGCGGCTCGCCGCCAGCCTCGAACGCGGCAGCGAGCACCCGCTCGCCACGGCCATTGTCGCCGGCGCCGCGGAGCGCGGGCTGAAGCTCGGCGCCGCGACCGATTTCGGCTCGCACACCGGGAAGGGCGTGACCGGCGTGATCGATGGCCGCCGGGTCGCGATCGGCAATGCGACGCTCTTGACCGTCCTCGGCATTGATCCGGGCGATCTCGCCGCCCGTGCCGACGAGCGGCGCCGCGACGGAGAGACCGTCATGCTGATCGCGGTCGATGGCAACGCGTCCGGGCTTCTGGCGGTTGCCGACCCGCTGAAGGAGGGTGCGACCGGCGTGTTGGCGGCCCTGCGCGCCGAGGGGCTGCGCTTGGTGATGCTGACCGGCGACAGCCGCCTGACGGCGCAGGCGGTCGGCCATCGGCTCGGCATCGACGAGATCGTCGCCGAAATCCTGCCCGACCAGAAGGCCCAGATGGTGCGCGACCTCCAGCGGCAGCACCATATCGTGGCGATGGCCGGCGACGGGGTCAACGACGCGCCGGCGCTGGCCCAGGCCGATATCGGCATCGCGATGGGCACCGGCACCGACATCGCCATCGAGAGCGCCGCCCTGACCCTGGTCAAGGGCGATCTGCACGGTATCCTGCGCGCCCGCCTTCTGTCGCACGCGGTCATGCGCAACATCCGCCAGAACCTGTTCTTCGCTTTTGTCTTCAATGGGCTGGCGATCCCGATCGCGGCCGGCGTGCTCTACCCGGCCTTCGGCCTCCTGCTCAACCCGATGCTCGCCAGCGCGGCGATGAGCGCGAGTTCGGTCCTGGTCGTCAGCAACGCCCTGCGCCTGCGCCGGGTCCGCCTGTAGCAGATGCTAACGGACATTCAATCAGACGAGTCTGAGGATGCACGCTGGCACCGAATGTCGCCTTTGCGCCGCTTCCAGACGTTCGCCGGACAGACCTCGATACGACCGCCAGATCCGACGCCATCCTGACCTTTCAAGACGCCTCGGGTACGGCGCCATGCTGATCGCTCCTCAAAATTCCACGTGCTAGTGTTCACATCACTCGGCGGGGGCGGGAATTGGGGCAGTCTGGGGATGGTGAGGGATAAGGACCTCCTCGAATGAAACGACGCGACCTTCTGCTCGCCGCCGGCGCCGCGCTCGCTTGGCCACCTGCTGCTCGCGCCGAAAAGGCAAGGTCGGTCATCGGCTGCCTGAATAGTCAATCGCCGGGTCCTTACGCGCATTACATCGCCGCATTTCGGCAGGGCCTTGCAGCAGAGGGCTACCTCGAAGGACAGAATTTGGCGATCGAATACCGCTGGGCGGAGGGACGAGACGCCCGGCTGGCGCCGATGGCTGCCGAACTCGTGCATCGTCACGTTGCCGTCATCGCGACCGGCGGCGGCCCTGCCGCGGCGCTCGCCGCCAAAGCGGCGACCGAAACGATCCCGATCGTCTTCAATATCGGCGGCGACCCGGTCAAACTCGGCCTCGTCGCCAGCTTCAGCCACCCGGGCGGTAATGTCACCGGGTTCGATCTGATAACCGCGGAGCTCGACGGAAAGCGGCTCGGACTGCTGCGCAAAATAGTGCCGAACGCCAGGCTGCTTCTTGTGCTGCTCAATCCGAAGAATCCCAATGCCGAAATGCAGCTACATGAGGTCGAGCAGGCCGCGCGAAGCATCGGACAGCAGATCAAGGTCGTGCACGCGGCCACCGAGGACCAACTCGACGCGGTGCTGACGAAGTCTCGCACGGCGGGAGCTTCGGCGCTGCTCGTCGGCGCCGATCCCTTTTTTAACAGTCTGCGCCACAAGCTGGTCAGCCTGGTGGCGGGCCTCACGCTCCCGGCGATATACGAATTCCGTGAATTCGTCGAGGCGGGCGGCCTGATGAGCTACGGGCCCAGCATTGCCGAGGGCTACCACCAAGTCGGGATTTATACCGGCAAAATTCTCAACGGAAGCAGGCCGGCGGACTTGCCGGTCGTGCAACCGACGAAATTTGAACTGGTGATCAATGTGAAGGCGGCGAATGCGCTCCGCCTGATCGTGTCCCCCTTACTGCAGGCGCAGGCCGACGAGGTAATTGAATAGCCTCCAGAAGCGGTCGAGCGGTGCTCGCAGAACTCCCGCGCTTCGGGCCACCGCGGATGGTCGCTTTGGGGCAGGATCGGTCGTCGCCAGCGGCGGAAGCTGGGACCCGCTGCCGGCCGAGAGGGAAACGTCTACCGCATATTCCCCGTATGCCCGAGGGAGTAGCGGCCGGGCTGGGGCCAGACGGTCAGGCCGTGCGGCTCCTTGCCGACCCGGATTTCCGTGACTGCGCCGGTGGTCGTGTCGATGTCGTAGACGACGTTGTCAAAGCGGCCGGACAGCCAGAGATGCTTGCCATCGGCGCTGACATTGCCCATGTCGGGGCTGCCGCCGCCGGGGATCGGCCAGTTCTTGACGACCGTGCGGGTGGCGAAATCGATGACGCTGATGCTGCCCGGCCCATGCGGCGGGCCATGCACCTTGTGCGAGCCGCGGTTCGAGACATAGAGCTCGGTGCCGTCGCGGCTCGGATAGAGCCCGTGGGTGCCGATCCCGGTATGGATAAAGCCGACCCGGGTGAAGCTGTCGCCATCGACCAGAAACACCCCGTCGGCCCACATGTCGGCGACATAAAAGAGCTTGCCGTCGGGTGAAATACGGATGTCCTGCGGCATCCCGCGGGCGTCGAGCTTCAGATAGCCGAGCACTTTGCGGTTGACCATATCGACCTTGACCAGACCGCCGCCACGGAACTCGCAGGTGAAGATCGCATAGTGCCCGTCGATCGAGAAATCGGCGTGGTTGACACCGGCGCACCCGGGGGTCGACACGATCTCTTCCAGTTTCATCGTATGCGGATCGCGAAAATCGAGCTCCTTCAGCCGCTCGGCGACGACGATCGCGGCCTTGCCGTCGGGGGTGAAATACATGTTGTAGGGGTCGGCGACCGGGATGCTCGGGCCTGGCTTGCCGGTCCAGGGGTCGATCGGGGTGACGCTCCCCTCGTGGCCGCGGCGGCCGTTATTGGCGACCCACAGGGTTCGCAAATCCCAGGACGGGACGACATGCTGCGGGATGACGCCGACCCGAAAACGATCGACCACCTTCTGCGTCGCCGGATCGATCACATAGACGTCATCGGAGCGCAGATTCGGCACATAGACGCGGCTGAGGGCACCCGCCACCGCCGGGCTCAGCATATTGGGACCGGCGGCGCTGTAGAGGTTCCTCGGGTTCAGCACCGGCGGCATGCCCGGCACGGTCTGGACCGCGCTGGCCGCGGCCGACGGTGCCGGGGCGCCAGGAGCCGGAGCGGCCGGCGCCGGTGCCGGCGCGCTCGCTGATCGCCGGGGACATGAG
>JBOHME010000158.1:0-5826 GCA_050729795.1 Allostellaceae bacterium
TTCCAGAACCGACGTCCAAGAAAACAGTAAGATCTAAGCCTTGTAATAGCCGCCAAATAGTCGGAATAATTATGTGCTCAAAGCTAATGTCTTCGCCAGATGCAATCTGGCGATGTCGCTCTTCAGCTAGCCGGTCCCATTCCGGGATCATTTCGGCATAGCTCTTGGCCTGCCGAGGCCGTAGCTGCGTCATAAGCCACGCTCTCCTTGCAACGACCGCACAATAGCAATGAGGTCTTCGGCGATATGGAAGACCGGGTGATTGCCGGAACTGAACTCTTCTATGATGTGCGTGTCGTGTTCGGCTCGCCCAACAGCCACCGCAGCCCCATCCCTACCGAAGAAAGCAATTGTGAAGCGTGCCCCAGGTGCCTCTAGTCGTCGAGCGCCACAGGCACAGACTTCAGCTCCGGCATCAAATAGCTCTGTCGCTAAGGTGTTAAGTTCGGGCAGGCAGAGAATGAGCTCACTGCGCCGAGCTTTCTCAGTTAGAAGAGAACGTGTTTCCTCATTCTGCGCCCAACTCATGTCCCGTGTCCAAATGGCAACCCGGCCACCATGTTCAATCCAATCGTGCATATATCTCTTGATCCCTTCTGCATCGCTTTTGGCGAACACTCGGCGACCCTGATGTTCCGAGAATTCGAACGCTATAAGTGTCGCGACGCAGAGCCCAGCGAACACCAGGAGACCCACCGCCCACCATGGGAGATTTACGGGTGGAGGAAGAAAGTAGACTAAGAGCCCAACTATCGAGGCCAGCGATCCGGAGAGGGCGAGTAACTTTCGAGTTAGCTCGCCCCAGCCTTTCCACCAAACGTGGAGCCTCATTGTCGGGCTCTCCAGTATGCCCCGTCCGTAGCTGCACAGCTAAGAGCGCCAATGAGGGCGGAAGCTGCACTTCCCGACACCTATCTAGAAAATCTTCATGTGATCGAGCTATCCGTAAAGGCATCGGTCGAGCGATGCTTTCGCAACGAGGCCTGGCTACTCGATCCCGAGAAGCTTGGCAGCGGTGCCGCCGAGGATCGCGATCCGGTCATCGTCGCTGAGGCCTGGGATCGACAGGATGTGATCGACCGGCACCTTGTTCCACGGGAACGGGTAGTCGGTGCCGAGGATCACCTGGCCGACGCCGCTCTCGGCGATCAGGTGGCGCATCGCCTCGGGCGTGAACATGATCGTGTCGAAATAGAGCTGGCCGTCCTTCAGATATTGCGTCGGCTTTTTCTTGGGCAGTGGCCCGACCCGGTCGGGAAAGGTCTGGATCACCGCGTCCGAACGCGCGGCATAGGACGGCAGAAAGCCACCGCCATGCGCGGCGCAGATTTTCAGACCCGGATAGCGGTCGAGCGTGCCTTCGAAAATCAGATGCGACAAGGCGATCGTGGTTTCGAGCGGGTTGCCGATCGTGTTGGTCAACAGCCCGCTGCCATCGAGCCGGCCGCTTGCCGCGAGCTCACGGCTGCCGGTCGGGTGCATGAAGATCAGGATGCCGAGCTCCTCGGCCTTGGCCCAGACCGGGTTGAATTTCGGATTGGCCAATTCCTCGCCGGCGACACTCCCGCCGATCGAGAGCCCGCGCAGCCCCAGCGTCTTGACCGCGTATTCGAGCTGCTCGGCGGCGAGCTGCGGATGCTGCAAGGCGGCCGTGGCGAACGCGACAAAGCGGTCGGGGTGGCTGGCGCAGAATTCGGCAAGCTTCTCGTTCTGGATCTTGATCAGCTGCGCCGCGGCATCACGCTCGGCGCGGTACCAGTAGGGATTGATGCTGAGCGCCTCGACATCGACCCCCTCGGCATCCATCTCGGCGATGCGGTCGGCGATATTCGACCACAACAGCCCCGGCGCTTCGAGCGGATGATTGATGACCGCCGCCGCTTCCGGGACGATCGTGTGGGCATGGATATCGACGGTCTTGACCCGCTTGCCGCTGACCACGACCTCGCGGCGCCGCCCCGGCTGCGCAGTACCTTGCCGGGATTGGCCTTGTGCAGCATGCGCCGGCCGGGCGCGCATCAGATTGCAGCCGACAAACGCGATGCCGGCGAGCGCGCCGGCCAAAAGTTCACCGCCGATGGCCATGTCCCCTCTCCCCTCACCGATTGCGTCGGGTCAAGTCTATGCCGGCGATGCGGTGCGGCGCCACCGGTTTGCGCCTTGCGCCGGGGCCGCACCACGGGGCTGCGGGCGATTCCGGTCAGGAGCCCTTTGGTGTCGCCAACAGGTCGGCGAGCTTCGTCTGCATCATCTTCGCCTTGTAGGACGGGATCTGGTAGACCCAGCGCGACACTCGAGCATCGATCTTCCTCGCCTCGTCTGCGGCTTTGCCGGAGCCGGTGGCGGTGAGCGCAATCCAGTTCTTGTTGGCGTGCTGGAACAATTTGACGTCGATCGTCATCCCGTCGAAGCAGGTGAAGCTGGCGCTGGTCACACCTTCGTCGGGCGGCGTCAATGACGCCATCGGCGCGACATCGTCGAGATCGAGCGTTTCGAGCGCCATCGCCGGCTCGCCGAGCGCGGTGTCGTCCTTGTACTTGGCATTCGGCGGCGCGCCGATGACGGCGAATTTCGCGTCCGCCGCATTGCGGGCGAGGACGAGTGTGGTGCCGTCGGGCTGGGTAAGGCTGACCTTCTCGACGTTCTTATCGGGGATATCGACGATCTTGCGGTCGAGCCAGTTCGCCATGTCGTCGGAAAAATCGAGCGAGCCGCGCGCCAGCCAGGATTGCGGGTCGCCGGGCTTTCTGACGTAGACGCCGTCATTGCCCTCGCCGAGCCGGTCGAAGCTGCGCTTGCCGACGATCAGCCGGGCCAGCACCGCCGAGGACTTGTTTTCGAGGTTGACAAGGGTGGATTTGCCCTTGCCCGGGTCCTCGACCTGGAGGCGCGGATAAAGCCGCGGCTCGCGGGTCTTTGGCTCGACCAGGGTCAGATCGGCGAGCGCCAGCACGATCCGGCGGATCTTCGCCGAATCCGCAGGGTAATTGCCCTTTTGCGCGACGCGCCAGTTGTCGCCGTCGCGCACAAAGGTCAGATCGAGACCCTGCCGCTCGACCTTGACCGAGGCAATCTGCCCGAGCTCGCCGGCCAGCCCCGGCAGCGCGCGCTGGTCTGGCCCGGCGCGGCTGATGCCTTCCCCGCCGCTGGCCATTGCCGCCACCGCCACCGCAACTGCGACCACGGTGACGACAGCGAGCGGGATCAGGCTGCGGCGTTGCATGGCGCTCCCTCGCCCGTTGCCGGCCGGATGCCGCTCATGCCTCGACCGCCCGCCGGCGCCGGCGTTTGACCCGCACCGCCCCGACGATGATCGCGACCACCGCGACAATGATCGGGATCAGCGCGATGTCGAAAAATTCGAGCTCCGCCTTCAGCCGTTCGATATTCCGGCGCAGCGCCGCCTGCACCCCGCGCAGCTGGCGGCGGGTTTGCAGCATGTCGGCGCGGAACTGCGCGACCGCCCTTTCCTGCTCCGGCGAGAGTGTCGTCGGGGTGTCGGCCGCGCTCTTCCCGGTCAGATCGGCGAGCTTCGCCTCGGTGGTTTTGAGCTTCGCTTGCAACGCGTGGTCCTCGGCGCTGTAGCGTGCCTGAGCCGCGCGCTGGATGCGATCGACGACCACAAACGGGCGGGCTGCCGTGCCGCGGCTGCGCAATCCGATCAAATCCTCGCCGCCGGCCAGGACGTCGATCGCATTGGCGACGAAATCGCCATTATTGGCGATCGGCACGATGATCTGCTGGCCAAAGAAGTTCTGGCTCTGTACCCAAAGCCGGTCGTCGAGCATGTCGGTGTCGGCGGCGACGACGACATTGATCGGCTTTACCGACCGGCCAAGCCATTTGGCGCCACCCGCAGTCTTTTTCGATGTCCCCGGATTTCCCGGACCGGCTGCGGCTCCCTTTGGCGGACCGGCGGGAAAGGCGCTCTGGGCCATGCCGGTGACGCGGGCCGCAAGCACATAGCGCTTGCCGGTCGGCTTGAAATCAGCGAGCAGCCCGGCCACGTCCGGCATCCCTTCGAGCTTTGTCACCGGGATCTTTTCGGAATCGCGAGAGGTCCAGATCAGCGGCTCGATTGTCGTCTTGGCGCCGGTGAGCGGCTCGATGATCCCGGCCGAGGCCATCGCGATGTGGCTGAGATCGGCCGTGATCATGTCGCTGCGATTGAGGTTCGCGGCGGGGAGGTCGAGCCAGGCAACATAGTCGAGCGGCTGATCGCCATGGCCCGGGATCGGCACGCTCACCTCTTGCGCGTTGCGCAGATCGCCGGCGACAAAATCGGGCGACATGGAAAACCCCCAGCTTTTGAACAGCGGCGCGAGGTTGCTCGCGGTCGAAGCGCCGGGCGGATTGAGCTGGCTCGATTGCGCGGCCTGCAGCTCCGAATGCGGGTCCACAAAGATCAGCGCCTTGCCGCCCTTCAGCACAAACTGATCGATCGCAAACAAGGTCTTCGGCTGCAGGTGCTGCGGATGCACGACCATCAGCACATCCACATCGGCCGGGATCGCGCCGACATCGGTGCCAAGCGGCACGATTTTGTCGAGCTCCTGCAATTGCTGCATCACGGCCATTGGCTGGCTCGGCTGGCCGCGCATCATCAGCATCATGTTGCCCTGGAGCGGCAAAGTGCTGATCAGCCCGATTTCGGTCTTCTTTGGAAAAGAAAGACTGTGAACGAGCTTCGTTAAATCGTATTCGAGAAAGCGCGCGCGCTCGGGTGAGAAGAACGCGATGATCTGCTGATCATCGGTTGAGTTGGTGGCGGCAAGGCCGAAATAAACCTGGTCGCCCTCACTGTCGAGCGGTACTGCCTGCAGGCCAAAGGCCACCGCCTGGTCCTCGACTGCAGAATAGGGCTGTGGATTGAAGACTTCGAGCCGCAGCTTGCCGTGCGCCGCCGCGACGTATTGGGCGAGCATCTCGCGCACACGCTGCGCGTAGACGCCATAGGCCGGAACCTGCTCGCCGAGCCGCTGCGAATAATAAAAGCGCAGCGTGATCGGTTCGTTGATCTGTGCCAGCGTGTGCAATGTGCCGGGCGACAGCGTGTAGAGGTGCTGCTGGGTCAGGTCGAGCCGGGCATCGAAAAAACGGTCGATAATGATGTTGACCGACACCAGCAGCAGCGCGATGCACACGAGGGCGGCGATCGCGATCGCGCGACGCGAGCCGAACAGACCGGCCGGGCGAGCCGTCGTGTTCATCTCACTCGGCCTTTTCGAGATCGACCAGGATCGCGTTGGCGAATAGGAAGGCGATCATGATCGACACAAAGTAGGTGACATCGCGCATATCGAGCACGCCGCGGGTGATGGCGCTGAAATGGTCGAGCAGGCTGATCCCGGCGACCGACCCGATCAGCCAGCCCGGTGCCCAGCCCTGGAGCAGCCCGAGCACCACCGGCGAGCCGGCGGCGGTCAGCGCAAAGGCGATCGCCGCGGTCACTACAAAGGCGATGACTTGGTTTTTGGTTGTCGCCGACACGCAGGCGCCGATCGCGAGCAACGCGCCGGCCATCAGCCAGCTGCCGATATAGCTCGCCAGGATCACTCCGTTATCGGGATTGCCGAGCAGGTTGACGGTGAGCCAGAACGGGAAGGTGAGAGCGAGCGCGATACCGGCAAAACACCAGGCGGCGAGGAATTTTCCGACGACCGCTTCGGTCATCCGGATCGGCAGGGTCAAAAACAGCTCGATCGTTCCGCTCTTGCGTTCCTCGGCCCACAGCCGCATCGACAATGCCGGGATCAGCACCAGGTAGAGCCATGGGTGAAATGCAAAGAAGGGCTGCAGATCGGCCTGGCCGCGCTGGAAGAAATC
>JBOHME010000159.1:0-5735 GCA_050729795.1 Allostellaceae bacterium
CAAAGACGATCTGATCATTCCGGAAGCCAAGCGGTTTCTGGTCGCCGAAGCGCAGGACCAGGTGAAGCAGTACGAGCAGCAGTACCAGGACGGTCTGATCACTCAGGGCGAGAAATACAACAAGGTGGTCGATGTCTGGTCGCGCTGCACCGACAAGGTCGCCGAGGAGATGCTGAAGATGATCCGCTCGGCACCGCCGGGCGAGCCGATCAACTCGGTGTGGATGATGTCGGATTCGGGGGCCCGCGGCTCGGCCGCCCAGATCAAGCAGCTTGCCGGTATGCGCGGGCTGATGGCCAAGCCCTCGGGCGAGATCATTGAGACCCCGATCATCTCGAACTTCAAGGAAGGGCTGACCGTGCTCGAATATTTCAATTCGACGCACGGGGCGCGCAAGGGCTTGGCCGACACGGCGCTGAAGACGGCGAATTCGGGGTATCTGACCCGGCGCCTCGTCGATGTCGCGCAGGATGCGATCATCACCGAGGAGGATTGTGGCACGACCCGCGGTCTGTTGACCCGCGCTGTCGTCGATGGCGGGGAGATCATCGCTCCACTCGCCGACCGGATCATCGGCCGGACCGCAGCGGTCGATATCCTCAACCCGTTGACCGGCGAGGTCGTGCTGCCGGCGGCAGCGCTGATCGACGAGGATGCGGTGGACCAGATCGAGCGCGCCGGAATCGATGTGGTGCCGATCCGCTCGGTGCTGACCTGCGAGTCGCCGATCGGCGTGTGCGGCAAATGCTACGGCCGCGACTTGGCGCGCGGCACGGTGGTCAATATCGGCGAGGCGGTCGGGGTTATCGCCGCCCAGTCGATCGGCGAGCCGGGCACCCAGCTGACGATGCGCACCTTTCATATCGGCGGAGCGGCACAGCGTGGCGCCGAGCAATCCTCGGTGGAGGCCAGCATCGATGCGACGGTCGAGATCAAGAACCGCAACGTCGTGATGAACTCGGCGCAGATCCCGGTGGTCATGGGCCGCAATCTCGAGCTCGTGCTGCTCGACGACGCCGGCCGCGAAAAGGCGCGCCACCGGATCCCCTACGGCGCCCGGCTGCTGGCCGATGACGGGGCCAAGGTGCGCCGCGGCGAGCGGCTCGCCGAGTGGGACCCGTACACGATCCCGATCGTCACCGAGAAGGACGGCGTCGCGCATTATGTCGATCTGATCGAGGGCCTCTCGATGCGCGAGATGGTCGACGAGGCGACCGGGATTTCGTCGAAGGTGGTGATCGACTGGAAGCAGCAGCCGCGTGGCAGCGAGCTGCGGCCGCGCATTACGCTGCGCGACGAGGCGGGCGAGGTGCTGCTGCTCGGTAACGGGCTCGAAGCCCGCTATTTCATGTCGGTCGATGCGATCCTGTCGGTGGAGAATGGGGCCTTCGTCAAAGCCGGCGACGTGCTCGCCCGCATCCCGCGCGAATCCTCGAAGACCCGCGATATCACGGGCGGTCTGCCGCGCGTCGCCGAACTGTTCGAGGCGCGCAAGCCCAAGGATTTCGCGATCATCAGCGAGAGCGACGGCCGCGTCGAGTTTGGCAAGGACTACAAGACCAAGCGGCGGATCATCGTGGTGCCGAGCGAGGAAGGAGCCGAGTCGGTCGAATACCTGATCCCCAAAGGCAAGCACATCAGCGTCCAGGAGGGCGACTATGTGCAGAAGGGCGATCTGTTGATGGACGGCAACCGGGTGCCGCACGACATCCTGCGGATCCTCGGGGTCGAGGCGCTTGCCAGCTATCTGATCAACGAGATCCAGGATGTCTATCGGCTGCAGGGCGTGCGCATCAACGACAAGCACATCGAGGTGATCGTGCGCCAGATGCTGCAGAAGGTGGAGATCGAGGAGCCGGGCGAGACGACACTGCTCGCCGGCGAGCAGGTCGACCGCACCGAGTTTGAGTTTGAAAACGCCAAGGCCGAGCGTGAGGGTCTGCGCCCGGCAGTGGCCCACCCGGTCTTGCAAGGCATCACCAAGGCCAGTCTGCAGACGAACTCGTTCATCTCGGCTGCCTCGTTCCAGGAGACAACGCGAGTCTTGACCGAGGCCGCGGTGTCGGGACGGATCGACACGCTGACCGGGCTCAAGGAGAACGTGATCGTCGGCCGGCTGATCCCGGCCGGGACCGGCAGCGTCATCGCCCGGCTGCGTGAGGTTGCGGCCGAGCGCGACCGCGCGCTTGCCGCACTCGCCGCCAACGCCGCCGAAAGCGCAGACCAGCTGGTCGGCGCAGACCAGAAGACCGCCTAGCTGGCGGGCGGCGGGGCCGACCCCGCCGCCCTCTAGTCCCGAGAATTGCGGCGGCGAAGCACCCGCCGCTGTGTGTGACCGCGAATTGCGGCGAGGGCCTTGACCCGCAGCGTGGCGACCAATTATATGAGGGCTCTTTTCGACGGGGCTGGCTGTAGGAAGCCACCTAGACGCAGCCCGGCAGGCAATTAGTGGCTCGGCGCCCCTGCAAGCGGGCGGGACATTGATCAGGCGAGTAGGGTGACCGCACCGGCGCGGCAAAGGCGGCGGGCGGTCGGTGTGTTTGGGCCGAGGGTGAGAGAATGCCGACGATCAACCAGCTGATCCGCCATCCGCGCCGACCGCAGCTCGCGCGCGATAAGGTGCCGGCGATGGAGGCCTGCCCGCAAAAGCGCGGGGTGTGCACGCGCGTCTACACCACCACCCCGAAAAAGCCGAACTCGGCGCTGCGCAAGGTGGCGCGGGTGCGGCTGACCAACGGCTTCGAGGTGACCAGCTACATCCCGGGCGAAGGCCACAATCTGCAGGAGCATTCCGTGGTGCTGATCCGCGGCGGGCGGGTCAAGGACCTGCCGGGGGTGCGCTATCACATCATCCGCGGCACGCTCGACACCCAGGGGGTCAAGGATCGCCGCCAGCGCCGCTCGAAATACGGCGCAAAGCGCCCGAGATAGGAGAGCCCGATGTCGCGCCGTCGTGCCGCGGTCAAACGCCAGGTGCTGCCAGACGCCAAGTTCGGCGACCCGGTGGTGACCAAATTCATGAACTGCCTGATGTACGAGGGCAAGAAATCGGTCGCCGAGCGCATCGTCTACGGCGCCTTCGACCGGATTGCCAGGCGCAGTGGCCAGGATGCGGTGCGGGTGTTTCACGACGCGCTCGCCAATGTCCGCCCGGCGGTCGAGGTGCGCTCGCGCCGGGTCGGCGGCGCCACCTATCAGGTGCCGGTCGAGGTTCGCCCGGATCGCAGCCAGGCATTGGCGATCCGCTGGCTGATCTCGAGCTCGCGCGGGCGCGGCGAAAATACGATGGAGGAACGGCTTTCCGGCGAATTGCTGGATGCCGCCAACAATCGCGGGGTCGCGGTCAAGAGACGGGAGGACACGCATCGGATGGCCGATGCGAACAAGGCCTTCTCGCATTATCGCTGGTAGCGGGAGCGCTCTTTGATCGGACCGCCCAGCCGGCGGTGCAAAATACTTGACGGGGCGCGCGATCGGACGCTGCCCCCGGAGCTTTTGTCGATGGCACGCCAGACACCTCTCGAGCGCTACCGCAATATCGGCATCATGGCGCATATCGATGCCGGCAAGACGACGACGACCGAGCGCATCCTTTATTACACCGGGCGCTCCTACAAGATCGGCGAAGTGCATGAGGGCACCGCGACGATGGATTGGATGGCGCAGGAGCAGGAGCGCGGCATCACGATCACCTCGGCGGCGACGACCTGCTTTTGGGACGATCACCGCATCAACATCATCGATACGCCCGGCCACGTCGATTTCACGATCGAGGTCGAACGCAGCCTGCGGGTGCTCGATGGCGCCGTCGCCGTCTTTGACTCGGTCGCCGGGGTCGAGCCGCAATCGGAGACCGTGTGGCGCCAGGCCGACAAATACGGCGTGCCGCGGATCTGCTTTATCAACAAGATGGATCGGATCGGCGCCGATTTTCCGCGCTGCGTCGAGATGATCGCCGATCGGTTGGGGGCGCGGCCTCTGGTGCTGCAATTGCCGATCGGGGTCGAGAGCGAGTTTGTCGGCGTGCTCGATCTGGTCGGCATGCGGGCGATCACTTGGCGCGAGGAGACGCTCGGCGCCCAGTTCGACATCGGCGACATCCCGCCGCGGCTGGCCGACGAGGCAAAGGCGTTCCGCAACAGGCTCGTCGAGAACGCGGTCGAGGAGGACGACGCCGCTCTCGAAGCCTATCTCGGCGGCGAGGAGCCCGATGCCGACACCCTGCGGCGCTGTATCCGCAAGGGCACGATCAGCGGCAGCTTCGTTCCGGTGCTGTGCGGATCGGCGTTCAAGAACAAGGGGGTGCAGCCGCTTCTCGACGCCGTCATCGCGTACCTGCCGGCGCCCACCGATGTCGCCGCGATCAAGGGTGTCGCGATGGGCACCAACCAGCCGGTCGTGCGCCATTCGTCGGACGCGGAGCCGTTTGCCGGTCTCGCCTTCAAGATCATGACGGATCTGTTTGTCGGCTCGCTGACTTTTGTGCGCATCTATTCGGGGGTCGTCACGAGCGGCGGTCAGGTGCTCAATACGGTCAAGAATGGCCGCGAGCGCGTCGGGCGCATGCTGGCGATGCACGCAAACCACCGCGAGGACATCAAGGAGGCGCGCGCCGGGGACATTGTCGCCTTTGCCGGGCTCAAGAGCACGACGACCGGCGACACCTTGTCTGATCCGGCGCATCCGGTCGTGCTCGAACGGATGGAATTTCCCGAACCGGTGATCGAGATCGCGGTCGAGCCCAAGACCAAGGGCGACCAGGAAAAAATGGGCCAGGCGCTGGCCCGGCTGGCGACCGAGGACCCGTCGTTCCGGGTCACCGTCGATCACGAAAGCGGGCAGACGGTAATCAAGGGGATGGGCGAGCTTCACCTCGAAATCATCGTCGATCGCATGAAGCGCGAGTTCAAGGTCGACGCCAATGTCGGACCGCCGCAGGTCGCCTATCGCGAGACCATCACGCGCAACGCCGAAATCGACTACACGCACAAGAAGCAGACGGGCGGTGCCGGCCAGTACGCACGGGTCAAGCTGCGCTTTGAGCCCCTGGCTGCTGGTGAGGGTTTTGTGTTCGACAACGAGGTGGTCGGCGGCACCGTGCCAAAGGAATTCGTGCCGGGGGTCGAAAAGGGTTTGCGGGCCTCGACCGAAACCGGGGTGCTGGCCGGGTTTCCGGTCATCGATCTCAAGGTGACGCTGTTTGACGGCGCCTATCACGAGGTCGATTCGAGCGCGCTCGCCTTTGAAATCGCGGCTCGGGCCGCGTTCAAGGACGGGGTCATGAAGGCCGCACCCAAGCTGCTCGAGCCCATCATGCGAGTTGAGGTGGTCACCCCCGACGAGTATCTGGGCGATGTGATCGGCGATCTGAACAGCCGGCGCGGCCAGGTTACCGGCATGGACAGCCGCGGCAATGCCCGCGTTATCGACGCAATGGCGCCGCTCGCCAACATGTTCGGCTATGTCAATACGCTGCGCTCGATGAGCCAGGGCCGGGCGCAATACACGATGCATTTTGATCACTATGAGCAGGTGCCGCAGGCGGTGGCGGACGAAGTCCGCGCCAAGATGGCCTGAGCCGACGCCCAACCGGTCTGAGCGGAGAAGAAAGCGATGTCGAAGGCGAAGTTTCAGCGGACGAAGCCGCACTGCAACATTGGGACGATTGGGCATATCGACCACGGCAAGACGACGCTGACGGCGGCGATTACAAAGGTGCTGGCGGAGGCGGGCGG
>JBOHME010000160.1:0-5548 GCA_050729795.1 Allostellaceae bacterium
GAGCGGGGTCAGCGGCAATCAGGCGCTCACCGAGAACAACTTTTTCCAACTGCTGACAACACAGTTGGAAAACCAGGACCCGCTCGACCCGATGACCAGCGACCAGTTCGCCGCGGAACTGGCGCAATTTTCGACGGCCAATGGCGTGCAGAGCCTCGATTCGAGCTTCAGCGCCACCCAGGCGGTCGGACTCGTCGGCCACAATGTCGCGGTCAGCGGCAACGCGCTGGTGCTGGGGACAAGTGGCACCGCGACCGGCGCCTTCAATCTCGCCTCGGCGGCAAACAGCGTCGCGGTGACGATCACCAACTCCAGCGGTCAGGCGGTCACAACGGTAAACCTCGGCGCGACGGCGGCCGGCATCCAGACCTTTTCCTGGAACGGCAAGGGCGCCGATGGTTCGACCGAGCCGCCCGGTACCTACTCTGTCAGCGTGCAGGCGCTCGGTCCGGGCGGCACCACCGTTGCGGCGCTGCCCTATGCGGTGGCGCCCGTCACCGCGGTCGCGCTCGGCGGTCAGAACGGACCGCTGCTCGATCTCGGCGGCGGTCTCGCGCCGGTGGCGTTGAGCGCCGTCCAGCAAGTGCTCTGAAGTTTTCTGGAGGAACCCGAATGTCGCTTTCCACAGAACTGTCGGGGGTACAGGCGGCCCAGACCGACATCGACACGATCGGCAACAATCTCGCCAACGTCAACACCACCGGTTTCAAGGGTTCGGTCGCCCAGTTCGCCGATCTCTACGGCAGTGCGGTGCAGGCGACGCCGGGTCAGGGCGTCTATACCGCCGGTCTGGCGCAGTCGTTCAACGAAGGCACGGTCAGCCAGACCGGCAATCCGCTCGATGTGGCGATCAACGGCAACGGCTTCTTTCAGTTGCAGAGCGACCAGGGGGTCGTCTATAGCCGCGACGGCTCGTTTCAGCTTGACAACCATGGGCACCTGATCGACAGCGCGGGAAATCTGGTGATGGGTTTCCCTCCGCCCGTCGCCGGCGGCGGCAGCGCCGCTGGATCGTCGCAGCCGATCACGGTCAGCTCGGCGAGCATCGCCCCCAGCGCCACCGGCAAGCTCACCATCGATGTCAATCTGCCCACCACCGACGCGGCGATCAACACCACCACGACGCCGTTCAGCACCAGCAATCCCGCGAGCTATGACGAGAGCACGACCACCTCGGTATACGACAGCCTGGGCACCAACCTGTCGCTGACAACCTACTTCACCCGGGTCAGCGGCTCGGGTTCGCCGGACCATTGGCAGACCCATTATGCCCTGAACAACCCCAGCGGCACCTTGATCGCCTCCGGCGCCGGGACGACTCTCACGTTCAGCAGCAGCGGCCAGCTCACCGCCGGCAGCGGCACGATCGCCGTCGCCACCCTGCCGGACGGCGCGGCGCCGCTCAGCATCGCCCAGAGCTTCACCGGATCGAGCCTGTCCAACCTGGCGTTCGGGGTCAATGAGGTGACCAACAACGGCAGCGGCGGCGGCCAGTTCACCGGGGTTCAGATCGCCGCCAACGGCGCGGTCACCGGGCAGTACTCCAACGGCGGAACAAAGGTCTTTGGCACCATCGCGCTGGCCAATTTCACCAACCCGCAGGGACTGGTGCCGCAGACCGGCAATGTCTGGGCGGCCTCGGTCGCCTCCGGCCAAGCGACCGTCGGCGTGCCGGGAACCGCCAGCCTCGGACAGATTGAATCCGGAGCGCTCGAAGGCGCGAACGTCGATCTCTCGAGCCAGCTCGTCAACCTGATCGTCGCCCAGCAGGCCTACCAGGCCAATGTCCAGGGGATCAATATCGATCAGCAGAACTTCCAGCGTCTGCTGACGATCCAGTAGGGCTGACGATCGCGCTACAGGCCCGGCATCTCGCACCATGACCCAGCAGCTTCTCTATCTCGCCATGACCGGCCTCGACGCCACCCTGGCGCAGACCACGGCGGCGGCGAACAATCTGGCCAATCGCAGCACCACCGCGTTCAAGGCGCAGCGCCCGGTCTTTGAGGCGCTGCCGCTCTACGGGCAGGGTCTGCCCGATCGCGTCATGGTCACAGCCGGCGCGGACGGCGCGGATTTGCAGCCGGGTCCGATCGAGCAGACCGGGCGCAAGCTCGATGTCGCCGTCAAGGGCGACGGCTGGATCGCGGTCCAGGCGCCGGACGGTACGATCGGGCTGACCCGCAACGGAGCGCTCACCCTCTCGCCCTCCGGGGTGCTGGAGACCAGCGACGGCTTTCCTGTCCTGGGACAGGGAGCGACGCCGATCACCCTGCCGCCGCTGCAAACGGTGACGATCGGCGCGGACGGGACGATCTCGGGCGTGCCGCTCGGGCAGAACCCGAACGAGATTGCCACGCTCAACCGCATCATGCTGACCGATCCGCCGGCTGCGGCGTTGCGGCGGCGCGGCGACGGCCTGTTTCAGGATGCCGCCGGCACCCCGACGGCCGCCGCGGCAGTGCGCCTTCAGACCGGTGCGCTCGAAGGCAGCAATGCCGACCCGATCGCGCTGATGATGGACATGATCCAGAACACCCGCACCTTTCAGATGCAGACCGAGTTGATGCGCGCGGCCGCCAGCGCCGGGCAGGGACAGAACAGCCCCCTGACCCTGACCTGATCGGCGTCAGCCTCACGTTCCGGAGGACCTTGCAATGATCCAATCCTTGGCTGTGGTTCGCACCGGTCTTGAAGGCGAACAGACCAAGATGGACGTAATTTCCAATAATCTCGCCAATATCAATACCACCGGCTTCAAGAAGATGCGGCCGATCTTTGCCGACCTTCTTTATGAGAACGATGCGCAGGCCGGCGGGTTTACGTCCCAGGCGACAAATTATCCCTCGGGTTTGCAGGAGGGCACGGGGGCGAACGTGGTCGCCACCGAGCCGATCGACACCCAGGGCAGTCTCGAACAGACCGGCAATGCGCTCGATCTGGCGATCAACGGCCAGGGCTATTTCCAGATCCTGCTGCCCTCCGGGCAGATCGCCTATACCCGCGACGGCAGCTTTCAGATCAGCGCGCAGGGCCAGATGGTCACGGCCAAGGGCTACCAGCTGCAGCCGCCGATCACGATCCCGCGCGGCGCGCAGAACATCACCATCGGGACCGATGGGACGGTCAGCGTGCAGGTGCAGAACCAGGCCAATCCCTCGCAGATCGGCATCATCCAGCTCGCCAACTTTATCAATCCAGCCGGGTTGCAGAACACCGGCGACAACCTGGCGATCGAAACCCAGGCCTCGGGGGCGCCGATCACCGGGCAGCCCTCGCAGAACGGTCTCGGCACAGTGGCGCAGGGCTATCTCGAAGGCTCGAACGTCTCGGTCGTCGACGAGATGATCGACATGATCGCCACCCAGCGCGCCTACGAGCTCAACACGCAGGCGGCCAAGAATGTCGATGAGATGCTTGGCTATCTGACCCAGATGATCTCATGAGTCTGCGCCAGCGGGCCTCGCCCGCCGCGGTGCTGCTCGCCCTCAGCGGCAGCGTCGTGGCGTGCCAGCATATTCCTCCCGGCAAAAAGGACATGCTGGCCAGCCTCCAGCATCTGCCCGGCGACAAGCCGGTGGGGCTGCCGGTCACCAACGGGGCGATCTACCGCGGCAATACCCAGGGGGGCGGCGGTCTCGAACTGTTTCGCGATCATCGCGTGTGGCAGGTTGGCGACATCGTCACCATCCAGATCGTCCAGAACGCCACCGCCACCAAGAATGTGAGCCAGAACCTCGGCCGCAGCGAAAGCATCCTCAGCACGGTCACCAACTTCTTTGGTCTGCCGACCGTGTTCGGCCATTCCAGCGCAAAGACCCAGTTCAATCCAAACTTAAACTATTCGAGCACCAATAGCCTGCAAGGCAGCGGCGCGACCGCCCAGAGCGACAGCTTCATCACGACGGTGTCGGCCATGGTGCAGAAAATCCGGTCGAACGGCGATCTCGTCATCGCCGGAACCGACCAGATGCAACTCGTCGGCGGCAAGGAATACATCCGCATCGCCGGCGTGGTGCGTCCCGAGGACATCGTCTCGGGCAATATCGTGCAATCGACGCAAATGGCCGAGGCGCATATCGAGTTCAGCGGCGACGGCGTGACCTATCTGGCGCCAAAAATGGGCTTCATGCAGCACCTGTTTCTTTCGGTCAGCACATTATGGCCCGGCGACTGGTTTGGGCACTGATGGGGCTTCTGGCAATCGCCAATACCGTGGCGGCGCGGCCGGCCGCGGCCGAACGGCTGCGCGACCTCGTGCAGGTCGAGGGCGCGCGTGGCAATCAACTGATCGGTTACGGCCTCGTCGCCGGCCTTGCCGGGACCGGCGATCAGACCACCCAGATCCCCTACAGCGTGCAGGCCCTCCGCAACATGATGCGCCAGCTCGGCCTGACGCTCAATCCCAACGCATTCATCCAGCCGACGACGGTGGCCGCGGTCATGGTCACGGCCAATCTGCCGACCTTCACCGAGGTCGGGCAGCGGCTGGACGTGACCGTCTCGGCCCTCGGCAACGCCAAGAGCCTGCGCGGCGGCGTGCTGCTGATGAGCGAACTCAGAGGCACCGACGGCCAGGTCTATGCCATCGCCCAGGGGTCGCTCCTGGTCAGCGGGTTTGAGGCGAGCGGCCAGGCGGCCTCGACCACCGTCAACATCCCGACGGTGGCTCATATCCCGCGCGGCGCCACTGTCGAGCGTACGCCCAAGGCGCGCTTTGCCCTGGGCAATACGATCCTGCTCGATCTTGACAACCGTTCCTTTGGCAACGCCGCACGCATCACCGCTGCGGTCAACGCGGCAATGGGACCGATCGCGGCCGCGACGGGGCCGAGTCAGGTCGCGGTCAAGGGACCCTATGCAGTCGCCGCGCGCGTGCAGTTTGTCGCCAATCTTCTCGATCTCGAAGTCACACCGGAGCCCCCGCCCGCCGAGGTCGTCATCGACGCCCAGAGTGGCACCGTCGTCATCGGGCAGGACGTGCGCATCGGGCCGGCGGCGGTGGCCTACGGCCTCCTGTCGGTGACGGTCAGCGAGACGCCGCTGGTGTCGCAGCCGTCTCCGTTCAGCAGGGGACGAACCGCGCGGGTGCCGCGCACCCAGATCCGCGCCACCGAGAAGCAGGTCAAAATCCTTGCACTTCCGAATGCTCCGCGGGTCTCCGACATTGTCCGCAATCTGAACGCGATCGGCGCGACTTCATCCGATCTGATCGCCATTCTGCAGGCCCTGCACGAGGCGGGAGCGCTGCACGCCCGCATCAAGGTGCTCTGAGATGGACCTGGCAACCGCCGAACGACTGGCTTCGCTCGCCGATCCCCAGGCCGTGGCGTCGTTGCGGGCGCAGCGCGGCAATCCGGCGGTCACCCGCGCGGTAGCCGGGCAGTTCGGCACCCTGTTGATGCAGCGGATCCTGCAGCAGGGCGACGGCGCGGCTCTGGCGATGACCGGTGGCACCGGCGGCAACATTGTCAATGCGATGTTTGCCAGCACCGTCGCGCAGGCGGCAATGTCCGGCGACCAGCTCGGTCTGGCCGACATCCTGTTC
>JBOHME010000161.1:0-5506 GCA_050729795.1 Allostellaceae bacterium
CTGCGGCTCGGCGCCATTGCCGGCGGCGCGGCGCGGCGGCCGCGACCGGACCGCGGTCGGCCGCCCGGTGGTGCCGGTGGCGCGCATCTCGTCGGCCATTGCCTCCTCGGGCTCCGCCATGACTTCGGCAAACGCCGGCTGCACCCGCAGCTCGATGTGGGAGAGGACCGAGGTGACGTGCTGGCGCAGATTGCCAAGCATCGCCTCGAACAGCTCGAACGCCTCGCGCTTGTATTCGTTGAGCGGATCGCGCTGGCCATAGGCGCGCAGATTGATCCCCTGCCGCAGGTGATCGAGCGACAGGAGGTGATCCTTCCAGGTCTGGTCGAGCAGCTGCAGCAACAGGCTCTTCTCGGCCATGCGCATCAGTTCCGGGCCGTAATTGGCGGTCTTTTCCGCCATCTTGCGATCGGCGGCGGCGATGATCCGCGCCGTCATCTCATCCCGGTCGATCCCCTCTTCCTTGGCCCATTCGGCGAGCCCCAGATCGAGCGCCAGGAGCCGCAGGGATTCGGCGTGCAGTGCCGCGATGTCCCATTGCTCGGGCAGGCTGTTGTCGGGGATCGCCGCCGCGACCGCCTCCTCGATAGTCTCGTTGCGCATGTCGGCAATCGTGATCGCGACGTCGCGCGCGCTCATGATCTCGCGCCGCTGCTCGTAGATCACCTTGCGCTGGTCGTTCATCACGTCGTCGAACTTCAGGAGCTGCTTTCTGATGTCGTAGTTGCGCGCCTCGACCTTCTGCTGCGCTTTGGCCAGCGCCTTGTTGACCCAGGGGTGGATGATCGCCTCGCCGTCCTTGAGGCCGAGACGCTGCAGCATCGAATCCATCCGCTCGGAGCCGAAGATCCGCATCAGATCATCTTCGAGCGAGACAAAGAATTTGGAGGCGCCGGGGTCGCCCTGGCGTCCCGAGCGGCCCCGCAGCTGGTTGTCGATGCGCCGGCTCTCATGGCGCTCGCTGCCGACGACAAACAGACCGCCCGCTGCGACCACCTCGTCATGCGCCGCCTCGATCTCGCGGCGGATCGTTTCGGCCAGCGCCTCGTTGCGACCATCCTCCGGGTTCGCGGCGAGCTCGGTGCCGAGACGCATTTCGGGGTTGCCGCCGAGCTTGATGTCGGTGCCGCGCCCGGCCATGTTGGTCGCGATCGTGACCGCCCCCGGCCGGCCGGCTTGCGCGATGATCTGTGCTTCCTGCTCGTGATAGCGCGCGTTCAGGACGTTGTGCGGGATGCGGTGCTTGCGGAACAGCGCGGCCAGCGCCTCCGATTTCTCGATGCTGACGGTGCCGCACAGCACCGGCTGGCCGCGCTTGCGGCATTCGAGCACCTGCTGCGCGATCGCATCGAATTTTTCGCGGGTCGAACGGTAGACCTCATCGTCGGTGTCCTCGCGCCGCACCGGCTCGTTGGTCGGGATCTCGATCGAGTCGATCTTGTAGATGTCGCCAAATTCCTCCGATTCGGTCATCGCCGTCCCGGTCATGCCGGCGAGCTTCGGATAGAGGCGGAAGTAGTTCTGAAAGGTGATCGAGGCCAGCGTCTGGTTCTCGTTCTGGACGGTCACCCCCTCCTTGGCCTCGAGCGCCTGATGCAGTCCCTCGGAATAGCGCCGCCCCTCCATCATTCGCCCGGTGAACTCGTCGATGATGATGATCTTGTCATCCTTGACGATGTAGTCGGTGTCGCGGGCAAACAACTTGTGCGCACGCAGCGCCTGGTTGACGTGGTGGACGAGCCCGACATTGTGGATGTCGTAGAGCGAGCCGTCGGTCAAGAGCGCGGTGTCGCGCAGCATCGTCTCGATCTTCTCGACCCCCGATTCGGTCAGGGCCACGGTGCGCTGCTTTTCGTCCTTTTCATAATCGTCGGGATCGAGCGGGGGGATCAGCTTGTCGACCCGGATATAGAGCTCCGAATTGTCTTCGGTCGGGCCGGAGATGATCAGCGGCGTGCGCGCCTCGTCGATCAGGATCGAATCGACCTCGTCCACGATTGCATAATGGAACGGACGTTGGACCATGTCCTCGAGCCGGAATTTCATGTTGTCGCGTAAATAATCGAAGCCGAGCTCATTGTTGGTGCCGTAGGTCACATCGCACATATAGGCTTGCTGGCGCTGGGCATCGTCGAGGTCATGGACGATGCAGCCGACCGAGAGGTCGAGAAAGCGGTAGATCTGGCCCATCCACTCGGCGTCGCGGCGGGCGAGATAATCGTTGACGGTGACGACATGCGTGCCGTTTCCGGAAAGCGCGTTCAGATAGACCGGGAGGGTCGAGACCAGCGTCTTGCCCTCGCCGGTCTTCATTTCGGCGATCATGCCGCGATGCAGCACGATGCCGCCCATCATCTGCACATCGAAATGGCGCTGGCCGAGAGTGCGCTTGGCCGCCTCACGCACCGTGGCGAAGGCTTCCGCCAGGAGATCATCGAGCTCGGTCCCGTCGGCGAGTTGCTGCTTGAACTGCGCGGTGCGGGCGCGCAGCTCGTCGTCGGACATTGCTTCGAGCTGCGGCTCGATCTCGTTGATCGCGGAGACGATCGGCCGCAGGCTCTTGACATAGCGGTCGTTGGCGGACCCGAACAGCCGCCGGGCTAAGGCGCCAAGCATGGGACCCTCGAACGACAGAAGCGAATGGCTGTGTATGTGCGCACGGCGACCAAGTGACAGATAGGCGGACCTGCCGGAACTGTCAATTCGCCCGCACCGCCGGGCGGCCGCCGCCGCCCGATCGAGCGAGCCCCGATCCGCTCTCCACCGATCGGCTTCTTGTCGCCACGCCGGCGATATGTCTTGATGCGCCGTCTGCCGGTGGGGCGCCGCCGCCCGACCGCGGCCGCGTTCTGGGGGGTCTCGACATGCTGTCCCGTTTGTCGCTTGCCGCGGTGCTCGTCTTCGGGCTGGGTGCCGGTTCGGCCGGCGCCGCTGGTCCTGCACCGACAGCGGCGCCCACAGCCCCGCCCACGGTTCCACCGCCGGCGAGCGCGCTGCCGCCCGGCAACCCCGTCGTCGCCCGCGTCGACGGCGTCGAGCTGCACCTCGCCGATGTCGAGGCGGCCGAGCGCAGCCTGCCGCCCCAGGCGCAGAAGCTGCCCTTTGCCGAGATCTATCCGATCCTGCTCGACCGGCTGGTCGATGGCGCGCTGGTTACCGAGGCTGGGCGCAAGGAGCATCTCGAACAAACCCCGGCGGTGCAGCAGCGGCTCAAGCTCTACGAGGATCATCTGATCCAGCAGGCCTATCTCGAAGAGCTGCTGAAGGGGGCGGACAGCGAGGACCGGCTCAAGGCGCGCTATCAGCAGTTCCTGAAGGAGCAGAAGCCGCAGCCGGAGGTGCGCGCCCGTCACATCCTGGTCCCGACCGAGGCCGAGGCCAAGTCGATCATCGCGCAGCTCGACAAAGGCGCCGATTTCGCCACCCTCGCCAAGAAATATTCAAAGGACCCGGGTGCCGCCTCGGGCGGGGAGCTCGGCTATTTCACGCGCGACGACATGGTGCCGGCGTTTTCCGCAGCGGCCTTCGCGCTGCCGGTCGGCAAATATACCGAAAGTCCGGTCAAGACCGAGTTCGGCTGGCATGTGATCCTGGTCGAGGACCGCCGCGTCAAAGAGCCGCCGAGCTTCGCTGAGGCCCGCCCGCAGCTGACCCGGCTCGTTGCGCACGACATCATCGCCGCCAAGCTCAAGGAGCTGCACGACAACGCCAAGATCGAGACCTATGGGCTCGACGGCAAGCCGCTGCCGGCAGCCGAGTAGCTCGTCCGATCCCGTCATCTTCGCAGGACGAATATGGACGCCGCCGTTTCCCCGCTGGCCCCTGCCGGTTTCCCGTCACTGCCGCCGATCGCCGGCGTGCGCCTCGCCTCCCACGCCGCGGGCATCCGCTACCAGGGCCGCGACGATCTGATGCTGGCCGAGCTGGCGCCGGGCAGCACCGTCGCCGGCGTATTCACCCAATCGACGATGCCGGGCCAGCCGGTCATCTGGTGCCGTGAATGCCTGCCGCGCGGCCTGGTGCGGGCGATCGTCGTCAATTCCGGCAACGCCAACGTTTTTACCGGCCGCGCCGGCCGCGCCGTGGTCGAGAGCACCGCTGCTGCCGCTGCGCGCGTCTTTGCCTGCGACCCGCGCGAGGTCTATATCGCCTCGACCGGCGTCATCGGTGAGCCGCCGCCTGCCGAGCGCATCGGCCCGGTGCTGCCGACCGTCGCGGCACAGCTCGGACCTGCCGCCTGGGAGAGGGCGGCGCGCGCGATCATGACCACCGACACCTTTCCCAAAGGGGCGACCGCAACCACTGAAATCGGCGGTGCTCCCGTGCAGATCAACGGCTTCTGCAAGGGCTCGGGGATGATCGCTCCCGATATGGCGACGATGCTCGCCTTCCTGTTCACCGACGCGAACCTGCCATCGGCGGTATTGCAGGCGCTTTTGGTCGAGGCGAACGAGCCGTCGTTCAACTCGGTCACCGTCGACGGCGACACCTCAACGAGCGACACGGTGCTGCTGTGCGCGACCGGCCAGGCGCGGCACGCCGCCGTCGCCAGCCCTGGAGACCCGCTTCTCGCCGGGTTCCGTTCCGCATTGCGGGCGGTGATGACCGGCCTTGCACAGCAGATCGCCCGCGACGGCGAGGGTGCCCAGAAATTTGTCACGATCGAGGTCAGCGGCGCCGAAAGCGACCGGGCCGCCCGCCGCATCGGCCTCGCGATCGGCAACTCGCCGCTGGTCAAGACAGCGCTCGCCGCCGGCGACGCCAATTGGGGCCGTATCGTCATGGCCGTCGGCAAGGCTGGTGAAAAGGCCGATCGCGACCGCCTCGGCATCGCGGTCGGCGGCGTCAGGATCGCCGCCCAGGGCGGACCGGTGCCTGGCTACGACGAGGCGCCGGTCGCCGCGCACATGGCCGGCCGGGAAATCCACATCGCTGTCGATCTCGGCATCGGTTCTGGCAAGGCGACGGTGTGGACCTGCGACCTGACCCATGGCTATATCGACATCAATGGCAGCTACCGCAGCTGACAACGAGTGCCCGCGGCCACCCGGCGCCATCCCGCAGCCAGGTGCAGGTGGCCCCATCGTTCTGGTCGCCGCGGTGGCGCTCGTCGACACCGACGGCAGGGTGCTCCTGGCGCAGCGGCCGACGGGCAAGGCGATGGCCGGGCTGTGGGAATTTCCCGGCGGCAAGGTTGACCCCGGCGAGACCCCCGAAGCGGCGCTGATCCGCGAGCTCACCGAGGAGCTCGGCATCGATGTGCATGAGAGCTGTCTGGCGCCGTTCACCTTCGCCTCGCACGGCTATCCCGAATTCCATCTGCTGATGCCGCTCTATGTGTGCCGCAAATGGTCGGGCATCGTGACACCACGCGAGGGGCAGGTGCTCAGCTGGGTCAGGCCCGCTCGGGTCGCCGACTATCCGATGCCGCCCGCCGACAAGCCGCTCGTCGCGATGCTGCGCGGCCTGCTCTGACCCGGCGCGACCTTAACCCGGGTCCCGGCCC
>JBOHME010000162.1:0-5424 GCA_050729795.1 Allostellaceae bacterium
TCATCGCCCAGGGGGAGATCATGAAGGGGCTGACCGAGCCGGATTATATCCTGATCGGCGAAGCCGATGCGGCAAGCGGCGCGGCGGTGGAGGCGATTCACCGGCGTATCGTTACCAAAAGCGCGCCGGTCACGAAAATGACGCCGATCGAGGCGGAGATCGCCAAGATCGCCTGCAACACACACGAAACGATGCGGGTTGCCTTCGCTAACATGTTGCTGGCGCTGTGCAACGAGGTGCCGGATGCCGACGTGGATTGCATCACCCGGGCGCTCACCTACCGGTTGGGCGAGCGCTTCTTCACCGGGGCGGTGCCCTATGGCGGACCCTGCTGGCCGCGGGACAACCGTGCGTTCGCCGCCTTCATGGACCTCGTCGGCGTGCCGAGCACCCTGCCGAACGCCGTCGATCGCGCCAATCAGGATCATGGCCACTATGTGCTGCGGCAGGTGCTGGATGCGGTGCCGCGCGGCGGTAGCGCCGGTCTGCTCGGCCTGGCGTACAAGCCCGGCACGGCGATGATCGAGCGCTCCTTCGGCATCGATCTTGCCGGATGGCTCGCCGCGGAGGGCCGGGTGGTCGTGGGGTGGGACCCGCTGGCGAATGAGGAAGCGGCGCAGGCACTCGGGCCGAAGGCGCATATCGCCGCCACGGCGGCGGAATGCCTGGCTTGCGATGCCGTCGTCATCCTGCTGCCGCTTGCCGAGCTTGCGCGCGTCGACTGGTCGCGCGCAGCCGGCACGCGCGTCATCGATTGCTGGCGTGTGCTGGGCTCGACGCAACAGGCTCTCGTCGGCAGCTACGTGCCCCTCGGCACGCGCCGGGGGATGCAAAGCCGGCTGCTCACCACGCCCGGCTACCGCGAGCGGTTCGAGCATCTGACCAACTGAGCGGGAACGGCATCGCCGATGGTACGATGCGCGGGCTGCCGGCGGCACCGGCCCCTCGCTCTCAGGCCGGTTCCGGATCCACGAACCGGCAGTTGAGTCCTCGTGCCGCCTCGCCGACCCGGGTTGCGGCTGCCTCGTCCATGGCAACGCCGAACGGCAGATAGACGGCATGGCTGGACCAGAACTCGGAAGCGGGAAAATCCCTGTCCTTGAGTTCCGCGAAGGGCGGATGATGATACATTGCCCGATACTGACGGACCGCAAGAACACCCTGAGCCCGAAGCGCGGCCACGGCATCGTCGGGTCGATCCACGAAGATGATGTTCTGCAAAGGGGTCTCGCCGTCGCTGGCACGAAACAGGTGCTCGCCGATCAGCCCGGTGAGTATCGTGAAGACACGCCGCTTGCGTGCCAGCCGCTCGGATAGCTGGTCGATCTGGGCGAGACCCAGTGCAGCGGCAAGGTCGCTGAGGCGCAGGTTGCTCCCGACGCTGCGATTGAGGTTGGTACTTCGCCACGCGACGTCGCCTTGATCGACCGCCGAGATCGCAGCGTCCCGCTGGCCCGGATCGTGCACAAGCACCGCGCCGCCCTGGCCGGTGGTAATGATCTTCGGCACGCTGAAGCTGGTGGTGCCGATCGCGCCGAAGCTACCGCCCCGGCGGCCTCGCCGGCCGCGGCCGAGCGCCCAGGCGGCATCCTCGATCAAGAGGATCTTCCGGCCTTCGCAGAGCGCCGCCACCTCGTCGAGTTCGGGCCCGATGCTGCCGCAGAAATCGATATGGACAACCGCGCGCGTGCGGCGGGTGATGGCCTGATCCAGCAGCCTCGGGTCGATGCAGCCGGTGGCAACATCGATCTCGGCAAGACGTGGCTTGAGCCCGATACTGGCGAAGGCGTTGATCACCGAAATGACGCCATAGGCCGGGATCACGACCTCGTCCCCGGGTTTCAGGCCAAGGCTCCGGGCGGCAACCGAAAGTGCCACAGTCCCGCTGCAGACCGGGACAGCCTCTGCGACGTCGGAGATCTCGGCGATGCGGCTGGCGAACCTTTGCGCCGTGGCGCCGGGACCGACAAATCCGCTGTCGATCTGCTGGCGCACCAATTCACCGCACGGGGGCGGCAACCAGGGCTCAATGAGGGGGATGACGGGCGGCGCCACAACCATGAGTTCCGAATGTCCCGTTCAGCAAAAGGTCATGTTGGCACGGGGTTCCGTTCGTGCGCCCGGACCATCCCTCAGGTCCTGCCTGAGGCGGAAATCAGCGCCCCAGATGGGCGCCGTCAAGACGGGCCGTGCGGCCATGCCGAGCGGGCAACGCTGGTCGGCCCCAGCGGTTCGCGGCCGTCTGGTCGCTCCGTCGGCCCCGGCCAAGGGCCTGAGATGGGCCGGTTCCTGATTTGCCGCTGCGCGGGCCTGACCTGCCGGCCCAGCAAAGGATCTTCCCGGGTGCGGTTGTGCGATGGACTTTGCTCTCGACTTCGGCGTGAATCTATTGGACCATCACCATCTTGTGGGTCCATCCCTTACCTTCATACACCATGGTGCCACGATGATCAGCAGCCCCCGGTTCTGCCCGTTTTCGACGCTGCTTGCTCCGGTGTCTCCGGAACCCCGTACCGAGCCTCGTGGCTAAGACGCTCCGTGCCTGGCAATCCGGCCTCGAAACCGGGCAAGCAGCTTATGACACTCGAGGGCTGAAATGCCGAGGTTGAGGTCCTGGGCCTGCGGATGGCGCCGGCGCGTGGCGGATCGTTCCGACGCGCTCGCTGATCTTGGTGAGGCCAAAGAGGGAATTGCGGCCGGGAGCGCAGTTCCGATAGCGGATCAGACGCTGCGTGCGCCAGGCGGGAAATCGCATCGCCCGTCGCCGCAGGCGCTCGGCTACGACCGGGCGAAACCGGGCGGCGAAGTCGATCTCGACGAAGACAAGATTCTTTTTTTGCGACACTATCCGCCGCCGCATGTGTTTTCAGTCATCTCATGGGGATGCGCCGCAACGGGCTGGCTGGCATACACTCTCAACTCGCATCCCGATATCTATTGTGTGCACGCTGCAAACGTATTCTGGTCGAGGCTCGGCGAGCAGCGTTACATCGACGGTATTTCATACCTGCGGATCATCGGATCACAGGGCTACGCGTACAAGGCGGCCGGTGACGTGCATGGGGTCTCCCGGGAGGCTGTGGCCGCACTGCGAAAGGAATTCGGTGAGGATTTCGGTTGCGCCGTCGTCGTCCGCGACCCGCTTCCCCGCCTGCGCAGCCAACTCGCGTTATTCGAGGCATTGAACTATGACAGAAGATCGTGGGGTGACCTGGAATATGTCGACGGAGTTTGCAGAAACAGCGGGCTGAACCCGGAGCGATTGAGTGATGAACGGCGTTTCTTCGTGCACGGAGTCAACATGCTGAATGCGGTTACCGATGAAGCGAGTACCGCGCGCGTCTACAGAAGCGAGGATCTGACGTCGGTACCCGGGAAATTGCGCCAGTTCGCCCTGGAAATCACCAATCACAATGTATCCGTATCGAAGGAGTGGGCCGAGGAGGCCGTTGCGCGGCGACCGATCAACGCTCATGTTTCCTGCTCTGCCCGGCAATTCGACAGGTGGCAACGTCATGTCATCCAGTCCGTCGTGACGCCCGAAGCATGGGAGATTTACAGATCTCTTGGTTATGAGTGCGAATTCATGCACAAACCTCTTGCGCACGCTCGGACGGCGTGAGACGGGGAATCGGCAGGTCGATTTTGATGGCTATCTTGTTCCGGCGGCCGGGCCCATGAACCGCACGCTCGAAAACCTGGCTGCCAGGCGCTTCCGCGACGAAACCCGCGATCCCGTCAGCGCCATCCGGCCGGCTTCGTCCGGAATTGGAACTTTGCCGGGTATCTGAAGGCGTTGCGCTGACCATCGTCGCACCAGGCCATGCCGTGCCTCGCGACGCTGGGCGGCACCGTTCAAATCGATCCGACCCGCCTGAGACCTGGCCAACGTCCGATCGTCGCAACGTCGCCGTGCACGAAGTCGCTGTTGGGACCCGCACCGGCAAATCCGACGAGCCGATCTATCGGATCTGGGGCCAATCACCGAAGACACAAACGGACAACTTCACCACCCTGGACGATTTCGCGCCGGGCGCAGGTATCGCGCGTCCGGATTGCATCAAGATCAACGTTGATGGGTTCGATTTCGACGTACTCAAGGCCGGCGCCAATACGCCGGAACGATTTGCCCCGTGGATCATCGTCGCGCTCAATCATGGACCGGCGACGCGTGGGGCATCTGCCACCGCGCGTTCCCGATATCCCGCCCCGCGTCTGCGCCTCACCAGTCTTCGTTCACCGGGCGAGCACGCCGTCCCGGATTAATGGTGCTGCATGAGCCGACGAGCCCGGCGCACGAAGCGGCGCGGCGGCTCTCACCGGCCGAATTCTGCGCGGCCGGCTTCGGCCAGGGCGACAGCGGCCAGGCACACTTTCATTCGGGCATGGCCTTCGACCGTTCAGCGCCGACCGAGGCCGGCCTTCTTCGCCGTGCGCTGACGGTGCTCAGGAGGGTCCATGACTTTGGATTGTTCGAGGCGCTTCCGAGGGCGATGGCCGATGTCGCGGTGCTCGCCCGCGTAGCCCGGGTCGGCGCCTCCGAGCGGTTAAACGCTGCGGAGCGGGTGGCGCCGGTCTCGGCCGCGGAACGTGAGCGTATCGCATTCGGCAATCGGGTTGACGCCGCCTTGCACGCCTGGGTTCGGCGGCAGGCCCTGGCCGGCATCGGAAACTCCGGATAAAGCCTCCCCGAGGCGCCCGGACGGGCCGCCCGCCACCAACCGGAGCCCGCCATGCCGACTGCCCTCATCACCGGTATCACCGGCCAGGACGGCGCCTATCTCGCGCAGTTGCTGCTCGGCAAGAACTATCGCGTGCTCGGCCTGCTCCGCCGCTCCGCCTCCTCCGACGTGATCGGCGAGCGGCTGCGCTGGCTCGGCATCCTCGAGGCCGTCGAGCTGCTCGACGGCGACATGACCGACCTCGGCAGCCTCCTCCGCATCATCGAAAAGCACCACCCGGACGAGATCTACAACCTCGCCGCCCAGAGCTTCGTCGCCTCCTCCTGGCAGCAGCCCCTGCTCACCGGCGCCGTCACCGGCCTCGGCGCCGTCAACGTGCTCGAGGCGGTCCGTGCCGCCGCCCCGCACGCGCGCTTCTACCAGGCCAGCTCCTCCGAAATGTTCGGTGCGGCGGCCGCCGCCGAGCAGAGCGAACGCACACCCTTCTATCCGCGCTCGCCCTACGCCGCGGCCAAGCTCTACGCGCACTGGATGACCATCAACTACCGCGAAAGCTTCGGCCTGCACGCCTCCTCGGGCCTGCTCTTCAACCACGAGAGCCCGCTTCGCGGCATCGAATTCGTGACCCGCAAGATCACCGACGGCGTCGCGCGCATCAAGCTCGGCCTCGCTCGCGAACTCCGCCTCGGCAATCTCGAAGCCAAACGCGACTGGGGCCACGCGCGCGACTATGTACGCGCCA
>JBOHME010000163.1:0-5390 GCA_050729795.1 Allostellaceae bacterium
GGCCTCGGCCGCGCCGCGCTGGTCGGCCCGCTCAAAGCAGCGCTCGCCGCCGGCCGCGCCGAGATCCGCCGCCGTTTTGAGACCGCCGGCGACGGCACCGCGGTGGTGCGCGAGCAATGCTTTCTGATGGATCAGCTGATCCGCGCGCTGTTCGATGTGGTCACCGGAGAAATTTATCCGCTCGCCAATCCGACCTCGGGCGAGCGCCTGGCGCTGGTCGCGGTCGGCGGTTATGGCCGTGGCGAGATGGCGCCCTTCTCCGATCTCGACCTGTTGTTTCTGCTGCCCTACAAGCGGACCCCACATACCGAGCAGGTGGTCGAGCTGCTGCTCTATGTGCTTTGGGATCTCGGTCTGAAGATCGGCCATGCGACGCGCTCGGTCGAGGAATGCCTGCGCCACGCCAATGCCGATCTGACGATCCGCACGGCATTGCTCGAAGCGCGCTACCTGTGGGGTGAGGAGGCGCTGTTCCACGAGCTCGAAAGGCGCTTCGACAGTGAAATTCGCCGCGGCACCGCCGCCCAGTTCATCGAAGCCAAGCTCGGCGAGCGCGACGCGCGCCATCACCGTGTCGGCGACAGCCGCTACCAGCTTGAGCCGAACATCAAGGAAGGCAAGGGCGGGCTCAGGGACCTGCACACCCTGTTCTGGCTCGCCAAGTACATCTACCGCATCGCCGATGTCGGCGAGCTGGTCGGGCTCGGCGTGCTGTCGGTTACCGAGGCGCGGCGTTTTTCACGGGCGCAGCGCTTTTTGTGGACCGTGCGCTGCCATTTGCACTACCTCGCCGGCCGGGCCGAGGAACGGTTGACCTTCGACCTGCAGGGCGAGATCGGCCACCGCATGAGCTACACCAATCACGCGGGCAGCCGCGGCGTCGAGCGCTTCATGAAGCACTACTTCCTGGTCGCCAAGGAGGTCGGCGACCTGACCCGGATCTTCTGCGCGATCCTCGAAGCCGATCAGCAGCGCAAGCGGCGGCTCGCCTGGGTGCGCTGGGGCATCGGCCGGCGCGGCCTCGACGGGTTCACTCTCGACGGCGAGCGCCTGACGATCCCGTCGGAAGAGTTCTTTGCAAACGACCCGGTGGCGCTGATCCGCCTGTTTCATGTTGCCCAACGAAGCGGGCTCGACATCCACCCGCGGGCGCTGCGCCGCGCCAGTCGCTCGCTGCGGTTGATCGATGCGGGGTTGCGCGAAGATGCGGACGCGAACCGCCTCTTTGTCGAAATGCTGACTTCGCCCAAGGACCCGGAAACCGCATTGCGGCGCATGAACGAGGCCGGCGTGTTCGGCCGCTTCATCCCCGATTTCGGCCGGGTCGTCGCGCAGATGCAGTACGACATGTACCACCATTACACCGTGGACGAGCACACGCTGTTTGCGATCGGCATCCTGCACCAGATCGAGGCCGGCCGGTTCGCAGACGAATTGCCGCTCGCCACCGAGCTGGCGCGGACGATCCTGTCGCGGCGGGCGCTTTATACTGCCGTGCTGCTGCACGACATCGCCAAGGGCCGCGGTGGTGACCATTCGGTGCTCGGCGAGCGCGTCGCGGTCAAGCTCGGACCGCGGCTCGGCCTGTCTCCCGAGGAAACCGAGACGGTCGCTTGGCTGGTGCGCTGGCACCTGTTGATGAGCGGCACCGCCTTCAAGCGCGATATCGGGGACCCGCAGACGATCGCCGATTTTGTCGCGCAGGTGCAATCACCGGAACGGCTGAAGCTGCTGTTGCTGCTGACCATCGCCGACATCCGCGCGGTCGGCCCCAATGTCTGGAACGGCTGGAAAGCCGCATTGCTGAGCGACCTCTATCACCATGCCCTCGCGGTGATGTCGGGGGGGCTGACCGCCGCCGCCCGCGACTCGCGGGTCGCCGCCGCCCTCGATGCGGCGCGTGAGCGGCTGCCCGATTTCAGTGGCGCCGAATTCGCTGCTTTTGCCAAGAGCGGTTATCCGTTCTATTGGCTTTCCTTCGATGCCGAGACGCATGCCCGACACGCCCGGCTGATGCGCGAGGCCGAAGCGAGCGGCGCTCCGCTGACCGTTGAAAAGCGGGTCGATCGGGAGCGCGCAGTCACCGAGATCACCCTCTACACCGCCGACCACGCAGGGTTGTTCTCGCGCATCGCGGGCGCGCTCGCGGTCAGCGGCGCCAACATCGTCGACGCCAGGATCATGACGATGTCAAACGGGATGGCGCTCGACACGTTCCAAGTCCAGGACCTCGCCGGTGGGCCATTCGACCGCCCGGATAAGCTCGCCAAGCTGTCGGTCGTGTTCGAGAATGTGCTGACCGGCGAGCTGAAGCCACATCACGAGCTCGCTCGCGGCCCTGCTTTCCCCAGTCGCACGCAAGTATTCACCGTGGCGCCGCGGGTTCTGATCGACAACAAGGCGAGTGCGTCGCACACGGTCATCGAAATCAATGGCCGCGACCGGCCGGGGCTATTGTTCGAGCTGACCCGCGAATTGACCCGCCTCAGCCTGCAGGTGTCGAGCGCCAAGATCTCGACCTACGGCGAAAAGGTCGTGGACGTGTTCTACGTCAAGAACCTGTTCGGCCACCAGATCGACCACCCGGCCAAGCTCGGCGAGATTCGCAGCACTCTCGAAGCGGTGCTGGCCAAGGGCAATCCAGCGACGGCTGGAACGCAGCCCGCGCCTGTGCTCGCGACATAGGGCCGCGCGATCGCGAAACTGGCCGATCGCAGCCGCCGTTCCGCTCGCGCTAGTCGGCGGGTTGACCGGTGCCGTCGGTGGCGCCGCGACCTCGCCACGCACCGCCTATGCCGGTCCCTCGCTGATCTGCTTCTGATCCGCTCGGGCGCAGGCGGCGAGTGGCGCTCCGGCCGGGCAAACCCGGCTACAGCCCAGAAACGCGCTGCGTCGCCAAATGCCCTGCGTCGCCAAATGCCCTGCGTGGCCGGACCGCTTGGCATAGCCCCGGGGAGCGGTGCGCCAGCCCCGCAATGACCGGGCCTACTCCCGCAGATCCTCGAAGAATTCCTTGACTCGGGCGAAAAAGCCCTCGCTTTCGGGGTGGGTACGGCGGTTCTCGCCCTCTTTTTCGAATTCGCGCAGCAGCTCCTGCTGGCGCTTGGTCAGGTTGACCGGGGTTTCGATCGTCGCCTCGACAAACATGTCGCCGCGCGCCGCCGAGCGCAGCACGCTCATCCCTTTCGCCCTGAGCCGAAACTGGTGCCCGGATTGGGTGCCGGCCGGCACCGTGACCCGTGCCCGGCTGCCGTCGACGGTCGGCACCTCGATCGTGCCGCCAAGGGCAGCGGTTGTGAATGGAATCGGTACCCGGCAGTGGATGTTGGCACCGTCACGCTGAAAGATCCGGTGGGGCGACACCGTAACAAAAATATAGAGATCGCCCGCAGCGGCGCTGCGCACGCCGGCTTCGCCTTCACCGGCGAGCCGAATCCGGGTGCCGTCCTCGATCCCAGGTGGAATGTTGACCGACAGCGTCTTCTCACGGCGCACCCGGCCCTGGCCCCCGCAGCCCTTGCACGGCTTGTCGATGATCCGGCCGGCGCCCTGGCAGCCGGGGCAGGTGCGCTCGATCGAGAAAAAGCCCTGCTGGGTGCGGACGCGTCCGCGCCCATGGCAGGTCGGACACGAGACCGGTTTGGAGCCGGTCTCGGCACCGCTGCCGCCGCATTGTTCGCAGGCAACGAGATTGGGAACGCGGACCGACGTCTGCTTGCCGCGGAAGCTGTCCTCGAGAGTGATCTCAAGATTGTAGCGCAGGTCACTGCCGCGGCCCGACCCCTGCTGCCCGCGCCGGCCGCCGCCCATGAACTCGCCGAACATCTCATCGAAGATATCGGCAAAACCGCCCGAGAAGCCGAAATCGCCGGGCCCGCGGCCGCCGCCCTGCTCGAACGCGGCGTGGCCGAACCGATCATAGGCCGCACGCTTCTGGTCGTCTTTCAAGACGTCGTAGGCTTCGCTGATATCCTTGAATTTCTCCCCGGCGCTCTTGTCGCTGGGATTGCGGTCGGGATGATATTGCATCGCGAGCTTGCGATAGGCTCGCTTGAGGTCGTCGGCGCCGGCCGATTTGGAGACGCCGAGAACCTCGTAAAAATCTTGCTTTGCCATCACTCGATCGGGTCGGCTGAGAGAAGATCTGAGCTGCGGACATCACCCCGGCGGCAAGCCACCGGGGTGCACGCCTGCAATCGGCATCGGGGCCGTGGCGCGGTTATGCCGAGCCGCGCTTCTTCTGGTCGTCAACCTCCTCGAAATCGGCATCGACGACCTTGTCGTCGCCACCGCCAGCCGCGCCAGTAGAAGAGCCGCCGGCAGACCCGCCATCGCCGCCGCCCGCTTCCTGCTGCGCCTTGTAGAGCGCCTCGCCGAGCTTCATCGCGGCCTGCCCGAGCGCCTCGGTCTTGGCCCTGATCTGCGCGGCATCCTCGCTGCCGAGCGTGTCCTTCAGCGACTGGACCGCCTGCTCAACCGCGGTGCGGTCGCCGGCCGCCAGCTTGTCGCCGCTCTCGCGCAAGGTGCGCTCGGTCGTGTGGATCAGCGCGTCGGCATTGTTTCTGGCTTCGACCAGCACACGCCGCCGCTTGTCCTCCTCGGCATGCGCCTCGGCATCCTTGACCATGCGGTCGATATCGTTTTCGCTGAGGCCGCCCGACGCCTGGATGCGGATCTGCTGCTCCTTGCCGGTTGCCTTGTCCTTGGCCGAGACCTGGACGATGCCGTTGGCGTCGATGTCGAAGGTGACCTCGATCTGCGGCATGCCGCGCGGCGCCGACGGGATCCCGACAAGGTCGAACTGGCCCAACAGCTTGTTGTCCGCGGCCATCTCCCGCTCGCCCTGAAAAACGCGGATCGTGACCGCGGTCTGGTTATCCTCGGCGGTGGAGAAGGTCTGGCCCTTCTTGGTCGGGATCGTCGTGTTGCGATCAATCAGCCGGGTAAAGACGCCACCCAGCGTCTCGATGCCGAGCGACAGCGGGGTCACGTCGAGCAGCAGCACATCCTTGACCTCGCCCTTCAGCACACCGGCCTGGATCGCCGCGCCAATGGCCACGACCTCGTCGGGGTTGACGCTACGGTTCGGCTCCTTGCCAAAGAACTGCTTGACCGTCTCGATCACCTTCGGCATCCGGGTCATGCCGCCGACCAGGATCACCTCGTTGATCTCTGAAGCCTTTAGCCCGGCGTCCCGCAACGCGTTGCGGCACGGCGCGATGGTGCGCTGGATCAGATCGTCGACCAGGGCTTCGAGCTTCGCTCGCGTCAATTTGATATTGAGATGCTTTGGCCCATGCTGGTCGGCCGTGATGAACGGCAGATTGACGTCGGTCTGCATCGACGAGGACAGCTCGATCTTGGCTTTTTCCGCGGCCTCTTTCAGCCGC
>JBOHME010000164.1:0-5383 GCA_050729795.1 Allostellaceae bacterium
CTCGTTGGCCTCGGCGGCGAGCTTTTCGGCCGGCAGAGCAAGACCATAATACGCGGCATAGCCGCGCACGATCGCCTGATAGGTGTCCTGATCGAGACTGTGAAAGCCGAGCCACAACCCGAAGCGGTCCGACAGCGATACCCGCTCCTCGACCGCCTCGGCCGGGTTGATGGCGGTCGAGCGCTCGTTCTCGATCATGTCGCGCGGCATCAGGTGGCGCCGGTTTGAGGTGGCATAGAGCACGACATTGGCGGGCCGCCCCTCGATGCCGCCTTCGAGCACCGCCTTCAGCGACTTGTACCCGGCATCGTGCTGATCAAACGAGAGATCGTCGCAGAACAGGAGAATGCGGCGCGGGCTGCCGCGCAAGAGCGCCAGGAGCCGGGGCAGGCTGGCGACATCCTCGCGATGGATCTCGATGAGGACGAGGGCGTGCGGACGCTCGGCGTTGACGGCGGCGTGCGCGGCCTTGACCAGCGAACTCTTGCCGGTGCCGCGCGCGCCCCACAAAAGCACGTTATTGGCCGGAAACCCGGCGGCAAAGCGCCGCGTGTTATCCAAGAGGATGTCGCGCACCCGGTCGATCCCGCGCAGGAGGGCGATGTCGATGCGGTTGACCGCAGGCACCGGCTCAAGCCAGAAGCGGTCGGCGTGCCAGACAAAGGCGTCGGCGGCGGCAAGATCGCTCGCCGGGAGTGCGGGCGGCGCCAGCCGTTCGAGCGCGTCGGCAATGCGCTTGAGGAGCGGGGTGAAGAGAGGATCGGTCATCGGCAAGGAAAGGCGGCGGGGCGCGGACGCTATCACGGCGCGGGCGCGAAAGGGAACGTCCGCCATAACCGGCCATTGCCCTTTTGTCGGGCATCGCGTACCACTCCCGGCGCCATCCGCGGATGATTTTTGCCGCTGGAGGCGCGCGATGTCCCGCGCCAGCGGCCGATACTCTCGAGGCTGATGCCGATGCTGATTTCCACCGCCTACGCCGCCACCTCGGCTACGGGCCTTTCGGGCCTTTTTGCCAGCCAGGATACGATGGTCCAATTCCTGCCGCTGGTCCTGATCTTTGTCGTCTTTTATCTCTTTCTGATCCGGCCGCAGCAGAAAAAGGCCAAGGATCAGAAGGCGATGCTCCATGCGCTGCGGCGCGGCGACCGGATCGTCACCGGCGGCGGCATCATCGGCACCGTCGCCCGCGTGGTCAGCGATCAGGAGGTCTCGGTCGAAATCTCCGAGGGTGTGCGCGTGCGCGTCCTGCGCAGCACGGTCACCAGTGTCCTCGCCAAACCCGATCCGGCCGCGGCGCGCGAGGCCGCGCGCGAGCGGGAGACACGCGAGAAGGCGGACAAGGAACCCGCCTCCCGCGAGGTCGACAAGGTCTAGCCGGGCGGCGCTCCGCCGATGCTCTATTTCGCCAACTGGAAGGTCCTGCTGATCGCCGTCATCTGCGCGCTCGGCGTCCTGTTCTCGGTGCCCAATCTGTTCCCTGCCGCGGCGCTTGACGGATTGCCGGCAATCGTACCGCACAAGCAGGTCTCGCTCGGTCTCGATTTGCGCGGCGGTTCCTACCTCCTGCTCAAGGTCGATTTTGACCAGGCCCAGCACGAGCATCTCAACACCGTTCTCGACACCGTGCGCGAGTCCCTGCGCCGCGCCAACATCGGTTATACCGGGCTGAAGGTGCAGGGCGGGGCGATCGTCTTCACCCTGCGCGACACCGGCCGCAGCGACGATGCGCGCGCCGCGATCGCCAAGGCCGATCCGGACCTCGCCATCAAGATCACCCCCGATGGCGCCGCCAGCCTCGGCTACAACACGGTGACAACCGACACGCGGCGGCAGCAGGCGGTCCAGCAGTCGATCGAGATCATCCGCCGCCGCATCGATGCCACCGGCATCAAGGAACCGACGATCGAGCGCGAAGGGGCCAACCGGATCGTCGTCGAACTGCCCGGCGTCAGCAACCCCGAGCGCATCAAAAAGCTGATCGGCAAGACCGCCCGGCTGACCTTTCAGCTCGTCGATGCGGGTGTCTCGGTGGCGGCGGCGCGCGCCGGCCATCTGCCGCCCGATGACGTGATCCTGCCGGCGGCGAGCGGGCAGGGCGGGGCCGGGGAAGGCGCCTATGTCGTCCACCGCCGTGTCATCGTCGGCGGCGGTCAGTTGGTCGACGCGCAGCCGACCTTTCAGGGCAATGAGGCGGTCGTCAGCTTCCGCTTTGACGCCGAAGGCGCCCGGCGCTTTGGCGATGCCACCCAGGCCAATGTCGGCAAGGAACTGGCAATCGTCCTCGACAACAAGGTGATCAGCGCGCCGGTCATCAAGGAAGCGATCCTCGGCGGCAACGGCATCATCTCGGGCAATTTCACGGTGCAGTCGGCGAGCGATCTCGCGCTGCTGCTGCGCGCCGGCGCGCTGCCGGCGCCGATCACGATCCTGCAGGAGCGCACCGTCGGCCCCGGCCTCGGCGCCGATTCGATCCATGCCGGGATCCTCGCCTGCGTCGTCGCGGTGGTGATGGTCATTGTCTTTATGGTGCTGTTCTACGGATTGTTCGGGATCTTTGCCGACATCGCGCTGTTCTTCAACTTGTGCCTGATGATCGGAACGTTGACTTTGCTGGGGGCGACGTTGACCTTGCCGGGCATCGCCGGCATCGTCCTGACGCTCGGCATGGCGGTCGATGCCAACGTCCTCATCTACGAGCGCATCCGCGAGGAGGTGCGTGCCGGGCGCACGGTGCTGTCGGCGCTCGACGCCGGGTTCAAACGCGCCTTTGGCACGATCGTGGACAGCCATGTGACAACGCTGGTCGCCGGGGTGCTGATGTACTGGCTTGGCTCGGGGCCGGTGCGCGGCTTTGCCGTGACCCTCAGCGTCGGCGTTCTGACCTCGCTGTTCTCCGCCATCCTGGTGACGCGGCTTCTCATCGTGACGTGGCTGCGCCGCACCAAGCCCCGGGCCATCCCGATATGAGCGATCCCGATATGAGCCGCCGTTTTTGTTTCACAGTTGATTGATCATGAAACCGCTGATCGTCTTCCATCCGCCGCCGAACATCGATTTCATGCGCTGGCACAAGTTCGCCTTTGTCTTCTCGTTGTGCCTCGCGTTGCTGACAGCCGGACTGTTCTTCACCGAGGGTCTCAATTACGGCATCGACTTTGTCGGCGGCACGGTCATCGAGATGCGCAGCACAAACGGACCGGCCGATCTGGCGGTGATCCGCGGCAAGCTCGACGCGCTCCATCTCGGCCAGCCCGCCTTGCAGCAGTTTGGCCCGCCGACCGATGTGATGATCCGCATCCCGCGCCAGCCCGGCGGCGACGCGGCGCAGATGCAGGCGATCACGCGGGTGCGCGCGGCGCTTGGCCAGCATGTCCAGTACCGCAGCGTCGAGGTGGTCGGTCCCACGGTCGGCAGCGGGCTGATCCGTGCCGGCATCATCGCCATCGTGCTCGCGCTCCTGGCGATCGCGGTCTATGTCTGGTTCCGCTTCGAGTGGCAGTTTGGCATCGGGGCGATCGTCTCGACCCTGCACGATGTCATCACCACGGTCGGGCTGTTTGCGCTGTTGCGGCTGCAATTCGACCTGACGACGCTGGCGGCGATCCTGACCGTCGCCGGCTATTCGGTCAACGACACCGTGGTCATCTACGACCGGGTGCGCGAGTCGATGCGCAAGTACCGCACGATGCCGTTCCGCGACCTGATCAACCTTTCGCTCAGCGAAACCTTGCCGCGCACCATTCTGACCGTCAGCACGGTGGCGCTCGCGGTTCTGGCGCTCCTCGTCTTTGGCGGGCCGGTGCTGCGCGGGTTCTCGATCGCGATGCTGTGGGGAGTGGGGATCGGCACCTACTCATCGCTGTTTATCGCTGCGCCGATCGTTTATTACATCCAGCCGAACCGGACCTCGATCGCCCGTTCGGCCGAAAGGGCAAAGGGACCGCGGGCGTCGCGGACGCTGTAACGCCCTGGGGTGAGCGCGATGGAATCGACCCCGATCCTGCCGCAGATCGTCCCGGCCGGGCGGCAGATCATCGAGCGCTACGCGAAGGGCGGGTTTCGCATCAGCGGCGTCGTTCATCGCGGCGCCGTCCTGGTCTTTCCCGACGAGACGCGGCCCTGGGCAGTGAGCGACATCGCCGGGGTTTCGGCCGAGAGCCTGGCCGCAGTCGCCGAGCACGGCGGCGTCCAGATCCTGCTGCTGGGACTCGGTTCGCAAGGCGGTCTCGTGCCAGAGGCGTTGCGCGCCGCCCTGCGCGCCCACGGCATCATTGTCGAAGCGATGGGCACCGGCGCGGCCTGCCGCACCTTTAATGTGCTGGTTGGGGAGGACCGCCGCGTCGCGGCGGCCCTGCTGCCGACCGACTGAACGCTGGCACGCTTCTTGCCCATGGGTGCGGCATGGCACCCGATGATGAAAGCACCGCCTTTCACCCTCCCGGCCTCGGCCACAACGGCGGTCCGCCGCTGGATAAAGGCGCCAATGGGGCGGGCGTCAATTGGCGCCTGTTCTGCTGGAAAAAGGCGCACCGGACGGTCTGGAAGACGCCACCGCGCGAGATCGCGCTCGCCCGCCTCGCACGGGCCGAGGCGCTCGGCATGAGCTATCGTGAATACACCGCGATCCTCCTCGATCGCGGCGTGCATTTGTGAGCCGCGCCGGTCCCAAAAAAAGCCCCGCCGGAGCGGGGCTTTCCTTCCCGGTTCTTTTCTGGTCTTGCCGCAATCAGCCGGCCGCGCCGGTGCCGCGCGTCCGCCGCCCGGCGAAGAAGCGCCCGAACAGGAAGAGGCCGATCAGACCGCTCGCCATCAGCGCGAGGCTGCTCGGCTCGGGAACCGCCGCGCTCCCCTCGTTGATAAAGGCCGTCCCGTTGGCGTCGCCGAGACCATGACCCGAATAATTGAGATCCGACGTCACCGCGGCATTGGTCAGATCGACGGTATAAACCTCTGTCCCGTCGACCGCGTACATGGTCGTGCCGTCGTCGGCCAAGCCAAAGACGCCAGTGAACCGCGTCGCGCCCTGGTTGAATTCGCCGATGACGGTCGAGGAGACCGAGTTTCCCGACAGTGTCAGCTTGATCAGCTCGTCGTTGCCGTCGCCGGCCACGCCGGACTCATACAGCGTGCCGGGGCTGGAAAAGGCGAGATCGCCGGCCGAGGTCGCCCCAGTCGAGCCGGTAAACGTGAGGGCGCTGTAGGGTGACGGGGTCAACTGGTAGAGCGAGGTGGTGCCGTTCGATGCCGCCAGCAGATTGCCACCGTCGCCGACCAGCGCGTTCATGCCGCCGCCACCGACGCCCAGGGCGCTGACGAGCGTCGCTGCGCCGGTGCTCTGATTGATCGAGTAGAGACTGCCAAAGCTCGTGCCGTACAAGGT
>JBOHME010000165.1:0-5311 GCA_050729795.1 Allostellaceae bacterium
GCTGGTGTGCCGCCGCGCATGACATGCAGCAACAGCGAGACACAGCGCCCCGGCCGGCAACGGGACGGGTCGCTGCGGTAAATGGGGCCTCCGCGTCCCGTCCCGTTGCCGGAACGCCCGCCGAAGGGCAAACTGAAACCAGACTCAACTTATGACTGGAGGGAAGTTGGGGAGCAGGTCACTCCGCAACCGGACTGCTCTCAGAGTAAGCCACACTGTGCACCCTTTGCCGTCGGATGCCCGTTACTGTGAAGCGCCGCCGAAGTGCGGCCACAATGCAAAGGTGGCGGATGTCTGGGTGTAAGGCGGGATCGAGGGGTTTAGGGCAATCCGCATTTCTGGCAGCCCCAGCCCGAGTTCGACTGCGAGGTAAATCTTGTCTTCGTCGATTTGCCGGTGGATCGCGACCACATCGAGATCGCGTTCGAGGGCGGCAGTTTCGTAATCCGTGAGGGTGCGCTGATCGAGGTCGCTGCGGGAGTAGGCTTGATGGGCCGTTGCGGCCAGCGTCCGGGCATCTGCGGCGGCGCGGCTGGTCCGCGCAAGATCTCCCGAGAGCTGGTGAATCTGCGCTATCAGGCCGTGGACCGTGGCGACGGAATCGTCGAGGCTTGCCTGGTATTTGGCCCAGACCTGTTCGCGGGTGGCGACTGCCTTGCCGACCTGGCCCTGATTGCGGTCGAAGATCGGCAAGGCGAAATTGAAGTTCGGACCCGCCGTGATCGCTCCTGTGGTGTCGGAGTTGTAGGATCCGCCCACCGTCAGGCCCGGGAACTGGCCCAAAATTGCTGCCCAAACGTCTTCATCAGCCGAGCCGTAGGCCAGCCGCAAGGCGGCGAGGTCGGGACGCCGGTCGGGCATGGCGGCCATGAGCGGCTCGATGTGACCAGGCACAGGTCCGAGGCGAGGCGGGGCAATGGCGAAGCGGACGTTTGAATCCAGGCCGAGCAGGCCGTCGAGCGCTTGCCAGCTTTTGAGTTGCTCGAGCCGCAATTTCATCACCGTCTGATCGACGATGGCGGTGGCCTTGGCGAGCGGCGACAAGTCTTCCATGGACGTGCCGCCTTCCGACATCGCCCTTCTCACCGCAGAGACCTCGTTTGCCATCATCCGCTGCTCGCGTTCGGCGAGGGCGATGGAGACGTCGGCGGAGGAGACATCGAGCGCAATCTGGCGTGCCTTTTGGGCGACCTGCCATTCACGCCACGCCTGCTCGGCGTCGACCTCGTGGAAGCGCGCCTCCGCCGATTTGACCGTTGCGCTGTGCGTGAGGATGGCGGCAAAGCTCTCTGCCAATGAGCCGGCGATTGAGGCTGCTCCGCCGCCGCTTACGATCGCACCATAGCTTATGCTCGCGACCGGATTGGGCAGCAGCTCGGCCTGAACCAGTTCAGCGCGCGCTTCATCCATGGTCCCGAACTCGACCTTGAGTTCGGGGTCGTTGAGCATGGCCAATAGGCCGATCTCGTCGATGGTGAGCGGACGGGTGACGTTGATCTGGTAGGGCGGCCTTCCGGGGCCGGCCGGCACCTCGGTTGCGAGTTGTTCGAGGCCGTTGGCCAAATCCGGCCCGTTTGCCAGCGGGGCTGCATGATAGGTGGCACAGCCCGCAAGCGCGCTCATGCAAACGGCTGCCGCAAACGCCAAGAGCGAGCCATGTGTCCGCCTTACGAGGCGAACCACGTGGCGCCCATACCTCGTCCAGGGACAGGCCGGCCGGCCGTCCGCAAGGACAGAGTTATCCGCGTCGAAGACCCCCATGCGATGGGGAGTCGGCCACAGGAATTGGTGCACAATTATGGCCCCGCCCAGTACGGGTTTAAATAACCTGATTCCTCGATTCCGGAAAACTGGGAAATTTACTGGGAACCGGCCCGACCTTTTGGCGGGCCGATTTGGTCGGTACGCTGATGGCCACCTGTTTTTGGGCTGCGGGTGCCTTCGCGGCCGGGCCACACCAAAGCTGCCAACGGGTTTGCGTTGAACTGGGAATGTCAGGTGCGTTGAACTGGGAATGTCAGGTGCATTGAACTGGGAATGTCAGGTGCATTGAACTGGGAATGTCAGGTGCATTGAACTGCGAAATTCGATGTCGCCCAGATTGGGCGATCTGTGATTCGCGCAGTTGACGCGACCATCCATCTGCGTTAAGCGCGTATGGCCATTTGCGACTTACGCATTTGGTAGATTCGCGGATCAGCCCGACCGAGAGAACGATTCATGCCGGCTATCTTGAGCGATCTGGTGGAGACGATCGCTGAAATCGAAGGGATCGATCCTGGGACGGTTGGCCTCATAGCCCGCAAACTGCGCGAGGAGGGGCTCATTGCCATGTCCGGCCGCGGCCCGTCGGCGGCGAAGATGGGGCCAGCTGACGCAGCCAATCTGTTGATCGCGGTGAATGCAGCCAACACTACGGAGGAGGCTGTGGGCGTGGTGAGACAGTATCGGCGGCTCCAAGCGGCCCAGGCTATTGATCTGTCGGAGCCAAGTCGCGATGTCCGTTTGGGAAGATTGGGAGAGGCAATCGAGCAGTTGCTCGAGGGCATTGCTCGGAGTGAGCTTGCCGAGCCCTTCATGGGGCGAGGCTTCGAATTGAATTTTCAGGAGGCGTTTGGCCGAGGTGACGTCCGCATCGAACTGCGGTTTTGCAAGTCGGCTCCGGAGGCTTCGCTTCGGATGACGGCGGTGCCGCCGGCGGGCGAGGTGGATCCGGACCGGCTGCGTCACTTGCTTGCGGTGATACGGCCGGATGTGGTGTTGGAGTTTGGTCCGGCGGCATCGCGGGAACCGCCGGCGAAGAACAAGAAGCCATGCGGTGACCTAGTCGAGGAAACCCGGATCACCGATCAGACACTATTTGCGGTCGGCCGCCTGATCGGCGGAAAGCACATCGAACAGACGGAATGGTGGAACGGCGAAGCCTACGCTTCGCACCCGAAGGCCCCGCCACTGCATCGGCGCCAGCTGCGAAGGGTCCGCCGGATGCGTCGAATCCGGCGACTGCGGGGGATGCGGGGGTGATGGTTGATTCGAAGCAAAACGAGCCCGACTACGAGGTCGGCTACGGGCGGCCGCCCAAGGCGGGGCAAGTCAAGCCTGGTGAGCGCCGCAATCCGGCGGGACGTCCGCGTGGGTCGCCAAACATGAGAGGCGTTCTTGGGCGAGCGCTGCAGAAAAAGATCCCAGTGCCCCAGGGGGACAAGACTTGCAAGGTGCCGGGATGGCAAGCCATCACTGACACCGCTGTGCTGCAAGCGGCGCGAGGCGATCGCCACGCCCGCAAAGACATCTTCGCACTGGTCGTGAAGACAGGGATGCTCGGCGACGATGCGGCTCAACGCCAACGGGTGGAGCGCGTCGTCCCCGCAGCGGGCGGCGCGCGCCCCGGCGACGAGGTTTTCAAGGACGTGGTCGAGGATGCGCTGACCGAGGAGGAGCGTATCGAGTTGGCCGGCATTGCCGAGCGCGTCGACGACTGCGGCGGCATCAAGAACTTGACGGTGGCGGAGTTCGCCCGGTTCAAGGAGTTGGAGGCGAAAGGGGTGAGACAAGATGTACCGAGCTATCAGGAGGCGGCGTGATGAGGCCGGCACTCCTGCTTGAGGGCGACATGCCCTGCCCGAAACGCGAGCGGGCCGACCGACTGCGCTGCGAAGAATCGCTGGGCGCGTTCATGAGACAGGCGTGGCCGTGGGCGCGCGAGGTCGACCGCTACCTCGTCAACTGGCACATCGACTGCATGTGCGATTATCTGACTGCGGCGATTGACTGGCAGCTCGGCAACCTTCTGATCTTCACGCTGCCTCCGGGGCATATGAAATCACTCGGCATCGCCGTGTTCATGCCGTCATGGCTATGGGCGCAAGACCCGCAGAAGGGCTACCCCGACAATCCTTATGCGCTGCGTCCCGGCTCCTGGCGCGGACCCGGCGCGCGGCTGGTGTATCTTGGCTATCAGCACCAGCTGATTCGCGATTATGCGCAGAAGAACATCGATCTGATCCAGTCGCTTTGGTATCAGCAGCGCTGGGGCACGCGGTTTGAGCTGGCGGGGACCGGCGTCGACAAGTTCACCAACGATCGCGGCGGGGAGCGCAAATCCTTTTCCATGTTCGGCGGGCTTACTGGCTATGGCGCGCAGATCATCGGCCTCGATGACGCGCACAACGTGCAGTCCGACTCGTTCGAGGCCGACCGAAACAAGGTGTTGAATTCTTGGAACAGCGCTTTGCCGTCGCGGCTGCGCGGTGCCGAGCATGGTCTGTTCGTCCTGTCGATGCAACGCACCGCTGAAAATGATCTGATCGGCCACATTCTGGCGCACGAGTTTTCCGGCATCCACGTGTGCCTGCCATACGAGTTCGAGCGCCGTCATCCCTACTTGTTCATGCGCGATCTGACCGCCGAGCAGCAAAGGCATTGCGGCCAGCTGCTCGACAAGCCGGTGATCCGCCGAACCGATTCCAGCTCGGGCGCCGACATCGGCCCCCGCGTTGGCGAGGTCTGGGAAGATCGCCGCCAGGAAGGCGACGTGCTGTGGCCGGCGTTATGGCCGAAATCCGCGGTCGCCGAACGCACCAAGACGATGCCGTCGCATCAGAAGGCGGGTCAATATCAGCAGCGCCCGACCGCCGCCGAAGGCAATATGTTCAAGCGCGATTTCTTCGCCCTCAAGCAGCCGATGCCGAACTGCTTCGCCTTCATTGAGCAAAAAAAGCTGCGGCTGTGCCGCGCCTGGGACTTGGCCTGGACCGAGGCTGCCCAAGGCAAAGACCCGGACTGGACCGTCGGCTTGCTGATGGGTGTCGATCCCAACGACATCTTTTACATTCTCGACGTGGTCAGGGGGCGGATGTCGCCGGCCCAGATCGAAGCCGCGGTCATGCGGACGGCGGCGATCGACGGTAGCCGCTGCCAGGTGAGAATTCCGCAAGACCCCGGCGCCGGCAAATTCGTTGCTCATCTCTTGGTCAAAAAACTGACGGGTCTTGGCTTTACCGCGACGGTTGAAGTCGAAAGAAAGGACAAGGCGCAAAGGTGTGCACCGATCATTGCTGGCTTGGAGAACAAGCTGATCGTGTGCTGTGAAGGGCGCTGGAATCACGATTTCATCGAGGAGTGCTGTGCCTTCACTGTCGACGATCGCCACGAGCATGATGACCAGGTAGACGCCTTGACTGCGGCCTATCGTGCCTTGATCAGCAGGCCGAGGTGGAGCGCCGTCGGTGTCGGCGGCGGTGATTCCGAATTGAAACCAGGAGAAGCATGGTGAGCGATATTCTTAGTTAGAACGTTAGCGAGTGCCGTT
>JBOHME010000166.1:0-5222 GCA_050729795.1 Allostellaceae bacterium
TCAAGACCCGCCATCGCCACCGCGGCCCCCGCTTCTGCGAGACCGCGCGAGATGCCGAAACCGATGCCTGTAGTGCCCCCAGTGACGATCGCGACCCGGTCTTTGAGATCGAAAAGCTGCATGTGATTTCCTTCTGTTCCGGCCATCACGCGGCCCCAGGCGGCGTTGTCTGCCAACTGTTCGGATGGCTCGCTGAGACCCGGCTTGGATAGTGCACCAGCCCCGGCGGGGTGCTCGGAACCGTCCGTGCAGCAGGCGAGTACTCCCCAGGATGCCGCCCGGCGCAACGGGCCTTTTTTCGCCGCCGCTCCATGGTTACGGTGCGCAGGCACGGGCGCTGCCCGACCCGTGACCTTCAGGTCAGTCGCAGAGGGTGCGAAGGTCAGCCGCACAAAATATCACGTTGGTGGAAATTCACGGGCTATAAAGCTATATCCTGCTTGGCTCTGGCGGAGCGGGGTGGTCCCAGGGCGTTAGGAGGCCGAAATGAATTGCGGGCTGCCGGGGCTGGTGGCATGCGTCGGAAATTGCCTTTCGTAGCTCCCGGTTGGCCGGAGGCGGCCGGCGGCACGCGCCGGGATACCGCAGGCAGGGCGGGTGTCTGCCTCGGCGTCGCCGGTGTTCCGGTCGATTTGCGGCGGCCGGCAGCGGGAGACAGAATGGCAGCGCCGGTGCTTGGTAAATGAGTGAAACCGGTTCGGCGACGCGCCGCTCCTTGCGTGCGTGGCTCGCCTCCCGCCTCAAGGGCCGCGCCGACACCGAACACGAGATGAGTGTCAACCGGCTCGTGTTCGCCATGGTGATCACGAGCTATCTCCTCCTGTCCGGGGCGCCGCTCAAGGGTGCGGCCGTGCTGGGCATGATCGTCTTTGCCATCGGAGCGGTGGCGATCGTGGCGCACCTCCTCGCCTGGCCGGCGGTGAATGTGCCCAGACGGTATGTCGCTCTCGTATGGGACATCGGCTTCGTCGCCTATGAAATGCACGTCGGAGACGATCTGACGGCGATTCTCTATCCCGTCTTCCTTTGGGTCATCTTCGGCAACGGCTTCCGGTTCGGCATTGCCTACCTCCGCGTCGCCATGCTGGTGAGCATGGCCAGCTTCGCTCTCGTCCTGGCGACCACGCCGTTCTGGTACCAGTTACCGGACCTTTCGACCGGCCTGATGATCGGCCTCCTCATCCTGCCGCTCTATGCCGGCATTCTGATCCGCAAGCTCTCCACGGCGAAAGAGCAGGCGGAAGCGGCGAATCGTGCGAAGGGCCAGTTCCTGGCCAGCGTCAGCCATGAGTTGCGCACGCCACTCAACGCCGTGATCGGCATGGGTGCGATGCTGCTCGATACCAGGCTCGATGACGAGCAGCGAGACATGGCGCGGACCATGCAGGACGCGGGCCGGGCCTTGTTGTCGCAAATCGAAAGCATCCTCGGATTTGCCCGTGTCGAAGCCGGACGGATGCCGTTCACCGAGGTGGACTTTGATCTCCTCGCCGTTCTTGCCGAGACCCGCGCGATGCTGTGCGCGCAGTGCCGCGACAAGGCACTCTGGCTCGGCATCCGGATCACCCCACGCACACCGGTGGCGTTGTTCGGCGACGAGCAGCATCTGCGCGAAATCCTCCTAAATCTTTGCGCCAACGCCTTGAAGTTTACCGATTCCGGCAGCATCGTGATCTCGGCTGACGCCGAACCGATCGGCCCCGATCGCGTGCGCCTGCGCTGCGACGTCTCGGATACCGGGATCGGCATCGCCGCCGATGCGCGCGAGAAGATTTTCGAGCGCTTCACCCAGGCCGACGCCTCGATCGTCAACCGTTTCGGCGGCACCGGCCTCGGGCTCGCCATCTGCAAGCGTCTCGTGGAGCACCTCGGTGGGGAAATCGGGGTCGAGAGCGAGCCGGGGAAGGGGAGCTCTTTCTGGTTTACCCTTCCAATCGGCACACGGGCGGCGCAAGTGCTGGCCCCGGACCGGCTCGATGACCTCATCACGGTGGTCCTGACCAACCGGCCGGCGGCGAGCGAGGCTTTCGCCGAGGTGTTCGAGGCCGCCTCCCTGGCGCCGCACTACTGCACCAGCACCGCGGAGTTGCTCGCCTTCGTCCGCTCGGCCGGGCGGCGCGGCGCGCTCGTCTTCTTCGACGAGGAATGGCTCTCATCGGCTCCTGACGTGGTGGCGGAGGCGCTGCGTCGGAGCGACTCCTTCGGCCGGATGGTCCTCGCCCTCCTTTCCGCTCGCCGGGCGACGAAGGAATCAGACCGAATCTTCAGCATCGTGCTGCCCGAGGTTCCTGATCACGAACAGCTCATGGCGGCGGTGCGGCTGGCGCTGTCCGTGCTTCCGGCAGAACATGAACAGTCCATTCCGTCGGCGCCTGTTGCGAAATGCGCGCTCCGCATTCTCGTCGCCGACGACAACCGCACGAACCAGAAGGTGATCGCCAAGATTCTTGAGCGCGCGGGCCATTCCGTGATGACGGTCGGGGATGGTGAAGCGGCGCTTGACGCCCTGGAGGACGAGCCATTCGACGTCGTGCTCATGGATGTCAACATGCCGAAGATGGACGGTCTCGAAGCGACCAAGCTTTGGCGCATGGTCGAGCTTTCCGGTCCGCGCCGGCCGATCATCGGTCTGACCGCCGATGCCTCGCCGCAAATGAGCGAGCGTTGCATTGCCGCCGGCATGGATGCCTGCGTTACCAAGCCTGTCGAGCCACAGGAACTCATGGATACGATCGCTACCTTGGCATCGAAGCGGCCTCCGGTTGCGGCCGTGACGTCCGGCGGGCCGGCCGAGGTCACCGACATCGCATCGCATCCGCAGTTTCGGGTTGTATCGCCGCCAATGCTCGACGGCGCCATGCTCAAGGAACTCGAACGCCTCGGCGGCAGTGAGTTCGTGGACGATCTGGTCCAAGGGTTTCTGGAAGATGCGGCGAAAGCACTGCAGGAGCTTGCCAAGGCGGCCAAGGAGCGCGACGCTGCGCTGTTTCGCGCCAAGGCGCACGCCGTGTGCAGCGGAGCATCGAACATCGGGGCACGCCGCGTCAACGAACTATGCCGGCCGTGGAGCGTCGCCAGAGATTCCGAGGTTACGGAACACGGAAGGACTTACGTCGCGCAACTCGCCGGGGAACTGGAGCGGCTGCGCCAGCATGTCGCACGCGTACGCACGATCCAGTACCGCCCGGGTTGAACGCGCCTCAGCCGCGGCGCGGGGAGAGGCGGAACTGGACCGGCCGATCCGGCCGGGTCACGATAACGCTGATCGGCTTGGGCTCGTGGCGGTCATTCAGCTCGACATGGAACCGGCGGAGCAGCGCTGCCGTCACCAGCGTCAGCTCCGCCATCGCGAGCCCGCCCCCCATGCATCCACGCGGACCCGCGCCAAATGGGATATAGGCGAAGCGCTCGGGCGGCGCGGCGTCCGGAAGGAAGCGCGAGGGATCGAACGCATAGGGTTCGTTCCAGAATTTGGTGTGATGGTGCATGAGCCAGGGTGAGACGACAACGAACGCCCCACGCGGGATGTCGATCCCATCGGCGCAGTCGTCGTTGAGAGCCCAGCGGTTGATGACCGCTCCCGGTGGATAAAGACGCAGCGATTCGCTTGCGACCGCGCGGGTGAAAACCAGTTCCTTCAACGCCTGCTCCACCCGTCCGGGAACCATCTCCACGGCGTCCGCTTCGGCAGCGAGCTGCTCCTGCTCGCGTGGTGCGGACGCGAGCAGATAGAGCGTCCAGAACAGGCCGTGGGCGGTCGTTTCATGCCCGCCGACGAGCATTGTCGTCACCTCGTCGAGCAGCTGTGATCGGGAAAATCCCGCGCCCGTCTCCGGATCGCGCGCTTGAGCCATCAATTCCATGAGATCGCGGGCATGCAGACCAGCCGGTTGAGCGAGCCTCCTGTCCATGATGCGTGCCACCACGCGCACCATCTTTGTATGAAAGCGCCTGCGCGCAACGTCGTACGGCGACGGCAGCCAGAGCGGCAGCAGGAAGTCAAGCGTGTGCGGCTGCGCGAGGCCAAAAGTGAAACGCTCGAGATGGCCACGCAGAACCCTCCCGTCCTCGCCGGTGTCGATCGAAAACATCGTCCGGCCGGCAATCTCAAGCGCAAGCTGCCCGACTTCGTGCAGCATATCGAGCGATTGGCCAGAGCGCTTCGCCAGTTGGTCAACCCACTCAAGTGCAGATGTCAACACCATCTCGCCGAGCATCGGGATGACCCGCGGCGCGAACAGCGGAGCGAGCGTACGACGCTGATGGCGCCAGCTCTCACCCTCGCTGATCAGGACGCCGTCACCGAGCAACGGCCTGAGCGTCCGCTGCGACGCCGGAGGGCGGCAGTAATTCGTATAATTGTCGAGCATCACATGGCGGATCGCAGATGGCTTGGCGAGCAGGATCCGCGGCTTGCCAAAGAGGTCCTGCGTCAGGCTGTCCTGCCCGTATGCGGCCGCGGGGAAGCTTGCCAGGACGTCGGTCGAGAGCAACCGCGCCAATCGAAACGAACCCGGGCTTGCCTCTGGCGCCGCGACGGACGGTGCGACGAAACGTGCCACGGTCTCGCCCGCCGGATCGGGGCGCGCCTGAACGGTCGCTGGTTGCGCTGCATCCGCCGACATGGGTCACCTCGCCGGAACCCTTCCCAAATTCAATCATAGCGCGAATTCGAGGGCGGGCAAAGACAAGCATCGCCGGGGTCGCCGCGCCTCCGGCGGGCACTGGCAGGATTTTTGGCGCCCAACGGCAGTCCGGCCGTTCGGCCGTCATCGCCAACCCGTACCGCCGGCGAGGTCCGGGGCACTTTGCGCGGCGATCCGCGCAGCTTCCCTGCCGGGCGGCCCGGGCCGGCCCCCGGGGATGGTCCCCCACTGGGGCCGGCCCCCTGGGGTCGTCCCACTGGGGTCGTCCCACTGGGGTCGTCCCACTGGGGTCGTCCCACTGGGGTCGTCCCACTGGGGTCGTCCCACTGGGGTCGTCATCCGGCTCCGGACGCTTTCTGCTGGCCATCTGCGGGCCGGCGGTTCCCGTTCAGGGAGCCTGCGGCGCCCGGCCAAAGATGCGGCCCACCGTTGGCGTCGCACGCCGCCGCGATCCCCCCCCGGCGCAATCGGCTCCGGGGCAATCCGTATCGGGGCCACACGCCCGGCGAGGTGGCCTTGGATGACAGAACCGGCGCGCTGCGCTAATCGGTCGCTTCGATGCCAACTCACCCGTCC
>JBOHME010000167.1:0-5208 GCA_050729795.1 Allostellaceae bacterium
GTGCGGTGGTGCGCTACGGCAGCAGGCCGAGTGTGCCCTCGACGTTATGCGCTAAGGTTTGATGCCGTTCTGAGCCAAGGATACCAAGCTCGGCTCTGCGAAGATCAACGCCGAGGCCGAGAGGATCGACAACAAGCCGGCCTTTCGCGAAGCGTTCCACCGGCGACGCTGCCTCGCACCGTCGACGACTTTTATGAATGGCAGAAAACGCGTCCGGTACGCAACCCTATGCGGTCGCGCTTGCTGATCAGCGCCCGATGGCCTTGGCCGGACTGTGGGAGACCTGGCGCTCATCGGCGGGCGAGAGGGTAATCAGTTTTATGATCGTCACGACTACCCCCAACGAGCTATGCGCTGGGCTGCACAGCCGGATGATGGTGATCCTCGCCCGCAGAACTGGCCGGCCTGGCTTGGTGAGGAGGCCGCCGATTTTCCGCAGCTCCAAACGATGCTCGCGCCCTACCCGGCCCACGAGATGACGTGCTGGCCGGTCAGCGCACGGGTGGGCAACGTCGAGAACAGTGATCCGAGGCTGATCGAGCCGACCGCTGTAGTGGGGTCGATCTGCTTGTGATGGCCAACTCGGACAGTGCGAGGGGTGGGCATCGAGGGCTCGTCGCGCTTTTCGCCATGCTGGTGTTGATCGAGTGCGCTCCGGGAACTGGGCCGGGATCGGCGCCGAGCGCGCCCGTTTCTGCAAAACGATGGAGGCGACACCGGGAGCATGCATTAGGCGGCACAACCCGGGTATGAAGAGCACTTTCTAACCCACAGAACATCGGCGCCGACACCCGATTTTGCCGAGCGTGAGCATCATGTGCGTCGACCTAGCAGGATGCTGAAAAAGGGTTTTCGGCCATTTGCCTGCTCCGCTACATCAATGGGTTAGATAATATGCAGCGTCCCAGTTCGCTTCATGTTCCGCCTTTTTCAGCAGCCTGCTAGGCGACGTGAGGGTCTTAGCGTCATTCGACTATCAGGCGGGTGGAGACATGCCTTCAATCGCGGGTCAGCACGCAGTCGCCGCTCGCGCCATTACCGAGCCGCCGGTCAGGGTCAACGGGGTGTAGGGGGCGCGGTCGGCACGGAGCTTTGGCATCGCTTTACCGGAAGCCCAGATGGTGGCCGGAAGCCCAGATGGTGGCCGGAAGCCCAGATGGTGGCCGGAAGCCCAGATGGTGGCGACATTCGAGCGTATCGGCGCGCCTCCGGTCCGCCGGGTCGGCAGCCCGAAAAGGAGCTTCACCACCTCTCCAGAGTGAATCAAAAAAGCGTGCGACGTACACCCCAATCTGCTTCCCGATTTGGATGCCGCATTACCCGCGCGCTGGGTAAGTTCGCTCTCTTAGAACTATGTTGCTGATTTATTGGTGAGCCCGCCGGGATTCGAACCCGGGGCCTACTGATTAAAAGTCAGTTGCTCTACCGGCTGAGCTACGGGCTCGCACCTGCACCATAGGGGTCGGGCCGGAACCGGTCAATCGATCGCGGCGCGACCACCGCGAGCGGTCGGCACCGGCGCTCCAGCGCGCCCCTTGCCGACAGCCCTTCGGATAGGCTAGGGCAGCAGCGCCGCCGGTCATGATCTGCCCGGTTAGGGGCGAGACCAACCGGTCGAGGAGAGTGCCATGCCGAGAAACGTCGCGATCGGGCTCGGGCTGATGGAGTTCCCGTTTGACACCGTCTCGAGCTATTGGCGCTGGGTCGATCTGTGCGAAACGGGCGGCATCGACTCGCTGTGGCAGACCGACCGCATGGTCAGCCGTGAGCCGATCCTCGAATGCATGAGCGTGATGGCGGCGCTGGCCGGGCGCTCGCGGCGGCTCAAGTTCGGTGTCAACGTGCTGTCGCTGGCATTCCGTGACCCGGTGTTGCTGGCCAAGCAGTGTGCGACGATCGATGTGTTGTCGGAGGGGCGGCTGCTGCCGGCTTTTGGCATCGGCAGCCCGCTGGCACCCGAATGGCGGACCTTGAACCTCGACACACAGACGCGTGGCCGCAAGACTGATGAGGGGCTCGAGATCATCCGGCGGCTCTGGTCCGAGGAGTCGGTCGATTTCGAAGGTGTCCATTATCAGCTCAGCGGCGCCTCGATCAGCCCGAAGCCGGTCCAGCCCGATCTGCCGATGTGGATCGGTGGCTCGTCGCAAGCGGCAATCCGGCGGACCGCGCGCTTTGGCACCGGCTGGCAGGCGGGCGCCGAGACACCCGAGGATATCGGCGCCGTCGTCGCATCGATCGGCGCTGCTGCGATCGCCACAGGCCGGCCGATCGATGACGACCATTACGGTACCGGCATCGCGTTCCGTTTCGGCCGGCCCGACGAAGCCGGTCTCGAACCCCTATTCGAAGCCTATCGCCGCCGCACCGGCCGCGATCCGCAAAAATATTTCGCGATCGGCGATGCCGCGGCGATCGTCGAGCGGATCACCCGCTACGTCGAGGCTGGCATCTCCAAATTCATCCTGCGACCGGTGGCAAAGGGCGATGCCGAAATGATGAGCCAGACCCGCCGCCTCGTTGACGAGGTGCTGCCGCTCGTTGCCGCCCGCTGGCCCAAGCCAAAAAAACGGCTTGCCGCGGAGTAATGCGGCAGTTAGGTGGGTCTACGAGGGTGTGGGATGAGCGGGCGGCTGCTCCGCGACCCGCATCCGAAGTACCAGCTCACCCGCGACCGGCTATTTTTGCCAGCGTCGCATTGTCAGGTACCGAAACCTAAGAGGCGGAATTTTTATCCGGGCGATATCCCGGTTTATCCCGTCCATCGCCCGAGCCTTTCGATCAGCGCCATAGCGGCGTGCGGCGCGCGGACTTTCGCGCCGTTGATAAAATAGACAAAACAGTCGCGGCCCTCATTCACATGCGCCTCGAAGCGTTCGGCGATCGCGTCGAGAGCTTCGGGCGGATAGCCGGTCGGCTCGTCCTCCTTGCACTGGCGCAGACGCGCGTAGACAAAATCGGCGGTGACGGCGTCGAGCAGCGGGACTTTGTCGTCCTCGACCCGGGCGATCGCCGCACCGTGCCGTTCCATCAACCGTGCGAAAGCCGGGTCCGCAAAGCTGCGGCTGCGCACTTCGAGCACGTGGCGCAGCTTGCGGTTCCCGAGTGTGCGGGGCAGCGCCTCGAGAAACGCCGCGATATTGGCCTCGTCGAATTTGAGGCTGGCGGCGAACTGCCAGACGATCGGCCCGAGCTTGTCGCGCAATTCGGCAACGCCGCTCGCAAAGAATCGCTCCAGAAAGGGTGCCGCGGTCGCCAGGTCGTTGCGATGGGTGATAAAGCGTGAGCCCTTCAGCGAGAATACGAAATCCTTGGGCGTCTCGTCGTGCCAGCGCCGGTAGCTCGCCGGGGTCTGCAGCCGGTAGAATGTGCCATTGATCTCGATCGCAGTCACCTTGCGACTGGCATAGGCGAGCTCGTCCGCCTGCTTGACACCCTTCGGGTAGAACGTGCCGCGCCACGGCGGAAACACCCAGCCGCCGATCCCAACCAACACCGCAGCCGCTGCTTCGGTCATCGACGGATCAAAAACGCGGCGGTGGGACGCCGCCATTCCCAGCCCTCGGTTTCGAGCATCGGGACGTCCCCCTCTTCGGCCGGATAGCCGAGACAAAAATAGCCGATCAACTTCCAGCTGTCCGGAACGTCGAGGATTTCTCCGATATTTCGACGGTCGAGGATCGACACCCAACCCATGCCGATCGCCTCGGCGCGGGCCGCGAGCCACAGCGTATGTACCGCCGCGACCACCGAATATTCGATCGCCTCGGGCATCGTATGCCGGCCGAGATCGTGGCCCTGAGCGGTGTCGCAATCGGCAAAGACCGCGAGTTGGCACGGTGCTTCGTCGAGACCGGCGAGCTTGAGCCTAGCGTATTGGCTGCGGCGCGGCGGCGCCTGAGCGGCGAGCGCGGCGGCGTTGGCCGCGACAAAATCGCGCCGGACCGCCGCGCGCCGGGCTGCATCCGCGACCAACACGAAACGCCAGGGCTGGCTCAGCCCAACCGAGGGTGCAAGTGTTGCGAGCCCGATCAGCCGCTCGACAGCCCCGAGCGGCAACGGCTCGCGACGGAACCGCCGGATGTCGCGCCGCCAGGCGAGCAGCGCCCGCAACGTATCGCGAAAAGCCTCGTCGAATGCGGGCGGCATCCTGTCCTCGCGCAAACTGCTGGGTGAATAAATGGGAAGCGCCTGGTGTGGATCGAGAGCAGATTCGCCGACAGCCCTGGGGTCGGCGGGTAACGGATCGCCGGCAACTGTCGGGTGGCAACGGGTTGCGGGCAACCGTCGGCGGCAACGGGCCAGCCGGCGGGGCCGAACGGCTGTTGATTTCTCCCCTGCGGCGCTCTAGATGCAGGGGCTCGCCTCGCCCGCGTCCCCATCGTCTAGAGGCCTAGGACATCGCCCTTTCACGGCGGTAACAGGGGTTCGAATCCCCTTGGGGACGCCACCCACATCAATCGGATAGACAGAAGAACGACTGGCAGTGTGCTGGATGTGTGCCGGAAATCGAAGGGTCTCATCTCAGTGACGCGTTTTCTGCCATTCATAAAAGTTGTCGACGGTGCGAGGCAGCGTCGCCGGTGGAACGCTTCGCGAAAGGCCGGCTTGTTGTCGATCCTCTCGGCCTCGGCGTTGATCTTCGCAAAGCCGAGCTTGATATCCTTGGCTCAGAACGGCATCAAACCTTAGCGCATAACGTCGAGGGCACACTCGGCCTGCTGCCGTAGCGCACCACCGCACCGGCAGCGGATCGGTCGACGCCACGTTCAAACTCGGCGCGATGCTCGGGGTCGGCCGATCCGGCGGGATCGAGAAGAGCAGTTTGATCTGGTTGACATCGGCGGCGGACGCGACCGCACATGGCCCTGAACACAACGTCGCCGGCAATCCGGGGCAATCGTTCTCATCGCGAAGCCGCCGCGGAGCTGGCCCGCTGCGGTTGGCACAAAAGAGGAACCATATTGGCGGCGAGTTCCAAGCTGATGATCGCCGAGGCCGAGCGTAGGCTTCCCATGCCGGATCAAACTCCGCGTTCCGATCGGCGGCTTTGGCGAACACCTGACCGAGATGCACGCCTGGCTCGACCAGAACTGCGGCACCGATGGCTGGGCGACGAGCCCGGCTGGGTTGCACGGCGTCGTCAACGATGCGCTCGCGACCTACTTCCTCGACGCTGCTCCGGCTGCAGCCTTCATGTCGCGATGG
>JBOHME010000168.1:0-5079 GCA_050729795.1 Allostellaceae bacterium
GCTCGATTGCATCGTTGGGGGGACATAACGATGCCGACAACATAATGCGGTGACCCGGTGATCGATGCAATTCATATTTGCAAATTTAACTACGAACGCGATGTGTGAGCGGCGGGAACACGGGTATTCGGCTGGTCTGGGCTCCTATTCCGGGGCCAGCGACGCGCGCGCCGCGGCGAGCTCGGCCTCGTCCCAATAGCCGATCAGAATGCCGGATTTGAGCTGCCGGCCCTCGGCATAAGCGGCGATCGTCTGCTCTGGAGTGGTGATCCGGTTGTGGTCGCGTAATGCCCATTCCAGGAGCGCCTCGCGCAGCCGCAATCCCTCGCCGGCACAGGCGGGATCGGCGCCACGCTCGTGCAATTCCGAGGGATCGCTTTCGAGATCAAACAGCATCGGCCGGAAACCGGTCGCGTGGATGTATTTCCAGCGCCCGTCGAACACCATGAACAACCGGCAATCGGCGATCGGCTGGCTGAGGGTCAGGCGTGCCTCGAGCATCGCGTAATCGTATTCGGAAAATGCGAAACGGCGCCAGCCAGCCGGCCGTTCGCCGCGCAGCAGCGGCATCAGCGAGCGGCCTTCGATGATGTGGGGCTTTGCCGCGCCGCCGAAATATTCGAGAAATGTCGGGACGAGGTCGATTGCCTCGACGAGCGCGTCGCATACCGAGCCGCGTCCGCCATCAGCCTGCGACCGCGGATCGGCGACGATCAGCGGCACCTTGGCCGCGCAATCGTGAAAGAAATCTTTTTCTCCGAGCCAATGATCGCCGAGATAGTCGCCGTGATCGGAGGTGAACACGACCATCGTGCGCTCGGTGAGACCGCGCTCGTCGAGAAAGCGGAACAGCACGCCCAGCTGGTCATCGATCTGCTTGATCAGGCCCATATAGGCAGGGATCACCCGCGCGCGGACCTCCTCGCGGGCAAAATTGCGTGCCGGGCGCATCGCCATCAGCGCCCGATACACCGGATGCGGATCGGCACGCTCATCGGCGTTGCGGATGGCCGGCGGCACCGCGCCGCGATAGAGCGCGTGATAAGGAGCCGGCGCGATATAGGGCCAATGCGGCTTGATATAGGAGAGATGCAGGCACCACGGCCGGCCGTCCCGTTCCGCCCCGCCGATGAACTCGATGGCGCGACGGGTCATATAGGGCGTTTCCGAATGCTCTTCGGCAATCCGTGCCGGCGCGTCGGCGTGCGACATGAGCCAGCCGCTCAGCACCGCTCCGTCGGGTGCCGCGGCAGAGTTGGCCCATTCCTCCCAAGGATTGCCGCCGACGAAACCCCGCGCACGAAGGTATTCGTCGTAGCGCGGCCGCGGCCGGCTCGACGGGTGCACACCGTCGTCCCGCTCGAACGGCTCGAAGCCGCATTGCGCGAGATCGATCCCCTTGGCCGAGGCCGGGTCGATCCCGAGCCGGGCCATGCCTTCGCGATCGGCGGCCATGTGGGTCTTTCCGACCAGCACATTGCGCACGCCCAATTCGGCGAGATGGTCGCCCAGGGTCGGCTCGCCGACGCGCAACGGAAAGCCGTTCCAGTTCGCACCGTGCGAGCGCATGTAGCGGCCGGTGTAAAAGCTCATCCGCGACGGCCCGCAGATCGGCGACTGCACATAGGCGCGGGTAAAGCGCACGCCGCGCGCCGCCAGCGCGTCGATGTTCGGCGTGTCGAGCCGCGCGTGGCCGTAGCAGCCAAGATAATCGAAGCGCAGCTGATCGCACATGATGAACAGGATGTTGGCGGGCCCAGGCATCACCTACTCCCTTCGCGGCGAACAGGTTCAGCCCCGCCCACGGCCACAGGTTCCCCCGAGCTGGAGGAGACGAGCCGGGCGACCACGGCCGACACGTCGATCTTGACGTCGCGCTCGGGGTAGCGCCAGCCGCATGCGCTGACAAGGCTCTATCGCGCGAGCAACCGGCCGCGCGAGCAACGGGCCGCGGCGCCGACACGGGGACGGCCGGAGACGGCCGAGGAATCGTGAACCGGGGGATTTAATCGTGGACGCGGGATTTAACTGATCGGCAAGACGCTCGGCGTTATCCGGTATGGGGTGCGGTCGGCGCAGCCGCGGGCTACGAGGTCGTTCTTAGCATGAAGAAGCGAGCTATCGGGACATGCGGGCTCTATCTGATGCCGCTGCTCGCCCTGCTGCTGGCGGGCACTGCCGCAGCGCAAAGCCCGCCGCCGCCCGACCGGCCGCCGATCCCGTCGAACGGGGTTCACCCGCGGCTGCGGATCGTCAACCAATGTACGACCCCGGTCTGGACGATCTTCACCCCGGGCGGACAGGCAAACCAAGTGCTGGTGCAGCAGAAATCTGGCGCCTGGTTCCGCGCCTATGCGGGGCAGGAACGTTTCGCCGGGACGGGAGCGACCGCAAACCCGTCCGCCAAGCCGACCAGCAAGGTGACGATCGCGGCACCCCCCGGAGATACCGCGCTCTATTTCGTGCCTGGGCAGTTCATCGAGATCGTCACGACCAAGAACATCCAGGCCAGCACCCCGGGCCCGACCGCGAAGATCACCGCGGTGTCGCATCGGCCGGTCGGCAAGGGCACGGTTTTGACACTGGACCGGGCATTGGCCGTGCCATCGGACCCGCTCAACAAGGGCACCGGCTACAAGGCACAAGTATTTGCCGATCAGCTGATCGATGCGCTGCGAATACCACCACTCGACGGCAAGACGGCTCGCAACGTCAAAACGTTCGAGATCCCGGATGCCGGAGCGCCATCGGGCCGCTTCAGCTTTTTCAGCGGCTGCGCCAAGGGCGACACCGACCCTTTCAATCAGCATAGCTGCGCGATCGGCGCGGCCGATACCGATCTCGCCGCAATCAACACCGTGGCCGAGATGTCGTTCGGCTGCAACTATTCGAGCAACGCCAATCAGCCCGCCGACAAGTCGAAATGCACATTCAACCCGGGTGCCGTTGCGCCGCAATTTCCAAAGTGCCAGGAAAGCCCGAACGGGGCAAATTGCGGGCCATTGTCAACGAGCGATTATTACGATGTGAGCGCGGTAGACGGCTATACGTTTTCGCTGCGAGTGGATGTCAGCGCCCAATCGCCAGCGCTGCGCTGCAACACCAGTGGCGGAGATCATCCGCTGCCGGCGGCGGCGGCTTCGATCGATGGCGCGATGCTCGATCTGGCCAGCTGCCCGACCGAGGGCAATGCCACTCTCTATTCGACGCAAGCCGCGCAGCAGAAGCTGATCAATGGCCGGGTCAGTCTATTGACCCGCTGGAACAGCAAGGATCAGCCAGACCGGAACGGCGCCGCCAAGGCGTGCGTCGCACCATACAAATGGTTCGAGAGCGCGACGCTGGGCCAGCCGGTCGATACTGCCACGACCGTGCCGAATTGCGCCTTTGGCACCTGCAGCTCGGTCAGCTACTACGCGGCCGCGAGCTGCGATGGGGTCAACGACACGACTTTGAGGTATTTCTGCCCGGCGGATTCCGGTCCGCAGCAGCGGGTCGGGCCGCATTTCTCGATCAAGAGCAGCATCTACAAGATTCCGGATGGGCGCTTCTCGATCCACAACACGAACTTTGTCAAACAGCTTTATGCGATGGGCTACAAGGGATATACTTGGCAGTTCGACGACGGGGTCGGGCTGCTGAACTGCCCCTCGACCGCGGCGGTCAACAATCCCGCAAAATATACGGTGTACACGATCACCGCCTGTCCCAATGGCGGGACGAAAAATCCGGCGCAGCCGACGAAATGGGCATTTTCGGCCGGCAGCGGCACCTGCGTGGCGTCGCCCGGCGCACGCGGCGAGAAGACCTACGGGTCGCTTCTGGCCTGCCAGCAGGCCAATATGCACTATGTCTGTGACAATGTGACCGGATACGACCCCTATCACGTCCCGGATGCGCTGTGGCGCGCCGACCCGCAGGCAACCCTCCACAAGGCCGGTTTCAGCTGGTCGCAAGTCGCAAAGATCGAGCAGAAAACCGCGCCGAGCTGCCGGACGATCAGCTACCCGCGCGGGATCAGTCCGGATTTTCCGAGAGCGGTGCAGCTGCCGCTGTGCACTTATTACTATGGCGGCGGCAACAGGCTTTGCCCGGCGGCGGCGCAATCGAACGAAGATTGACGGCATGCGACGTCGCAAGGTGACGCGTGGCGCCGGGGCTGGGGGCGCCGGGGCTGGGGGCGCTGAGCGCTGATCAGCCGACCACCGGCCCGCAGGGCCACGCTGCACACCCGAACCCGCGTTCTCTGCTACCCGTCTTTCTGCGCAGCGCGCGCCGCTGCCCGCGTAAATTGATCGATCCGCTGCTGCACGACCCCGGTTGCAGCACCGCCGGGACCGCTCCCGACCACGGCAAAGACGACAAACCCGCCTTGCCGCCGCGGTGTGACAAAATACTGCGCGGTGCGCCGCTCGCCGGATTGGGTGCAACTCAGGATCGCGCTGTACACCTCGTTGCGGCCGACCAGCGTATGCGACCGCGCGGCTGAGAAATTCCCTTTGCACATGCGCGGATCGACCGCGATCAGATCGGATGCGATACCGATCCCGCTGACATCACGGCTCGCAGGGATGATCTTGACCGCTCCGGCCGCGGCGTCGGATCGCCAAACCGCGGCAAAGCTGGCGAGCGCCGGGGGCTTGTCGGCCATGATGAGCCGGGCATTGGCGAGCCCCGCGATCGCGAGAAAATCGCGGGCGAGCCTGATTTCCTCGAGCGCCGGCGGTTGAGATGACGGAACCGGCCCCTGCAGCAGCGCTGGCTGCGGAGGCGCCTCGGTGCTTGCACCGGGTTTTGGTGATATCGGCGGGCTTGCGACAGTGACCGACAATCCTCCCGCCGGATGCGGCGCGCCGATCGACGCGCTGGCGGCCGGCAGTTGCGGTCCAGACAATTGCTCGTGCGGGGGGGTGGCGGCGGTCCCGGGCGGTGCCGGCGACGCTGCGTCCATAGCATTCGAGGGTGGCGGCGAGATCCCGCTGTCCCCGGCGATGGGCCGGCCATCGGTGGTCTTCGGCCCGGCGGGCGATGCCGCAGCGGCAACCGCCGCTGCCGACCCGGCCGCGGGCCGGGCAGTGA